>JAAYBJ010000134.1 GCA_012730105.1 Candidatus Hydrogenedentota bacterium | reverse complement strand
CCGCCTCTGGGACAACCGCGTGGAGTACTATACGACCTATGTCACCGACCGCTGAGCATACATACGGTTCGCGGCGCGGCGTGACGCTGATCGAACTGCTGGTGGCCATGGCGATCTTCATCGCCGTTATCAGCAGTGTCATCGTGATGTTCAACAGCGTCACGAACACGGTGCGGCGCAGTTACCGCACCATGGACGCCTACGAACAGGCGCGGTCCTCCCTTTTGGCCGTGGAACGGGATGTCAAGGTCAGTTTCGCCGCGCCCGCAGCGGGCGCCGACCTCCAGTTCTACGGCGAGCCCTATGGCTTTGTGTTGATCGGTGTCTCCCCCGAACAGGAACTGGGCCGGCTGAGCTACGCGGTGCACCGGGACACCTCGCGCATGACCGCCGAAGGACGCGGGGAAATCATCACCGTGTTCCGGAACTGGTCCTACCTGCAGGATAACATCGCCAACTTGGCCGACTACTATGACCTTACCGACGAGTATATCGAAGTAGAGGTGGAGGTCGTGTACGGGCTACTTGTGCGGGTATACGAGAATACGGTGACGGACATGAGCCGCTTCGAATGGATTGAAAATGTGCTGCAGCGGCCCGAGAGCGAGCGGACCTCCTTCATGCCCCAGCCCCGGATCCTGAACCTGCTGTTGGAATCCTCGTGGGACTGGACCGCCAAGCCGGTGGAATTCCCCTGGCTGTCCAAGTACCTGTGGCAGGTGCTGGACCCCGCCGCCGGCTTTACCGCGTCAGTGCCCTGGTATGCCCGCAGTGTTATGGAAAAATCCGAGGCCTGTCATTACTGGATACAACTGTTGCAGGGCCCGGGTATCCGGCCGGCCAGACACTGGGACCTTACCAATCTGTGGTGGTCAAATGCGCCTGACCAATACTGGTTCGACGTGAACCTGCCCTCAGGCCCCCCGTTTAATCCGAATAACCCCAATGAAACCCGCAAATTCCTGTCCGACTATGTGGTAGCCCGGGATTTCGTGCTGGAGACCTACCTGCTCGATCCGGCTACGGGCCAACGAATTGTGACCGTTGACGGACGTACCGTGCCCGTGGTCGGGCCGAATCCATACATGTATGATGACGGCACCTCGTCCCCCAACTATGACCCCATCTTCCAGTATGCCGTCGAACAGGCGGACAACCGCAAGACCAAGTTCAACACCCTGTTCAACCTGGACCACGGCGTTGAAGTAATGGATACAAACGATGTTGTGGTCGATAGTTTCAACGCCTTTCAGCGGCTGACGGAGGAGATTACGGGCAACCCGGTCACTCCCAATGTCGAAAGAACCGATCTTGCCGTATCCAAAATGACGGAGCCTCGGCAGTTCTATGACCTGGGCAGTCCGCTCCAGACCCGTATGCCCGCGTCTTTCGATATCACCTTCTGGGTTTTGAACGATACCGGCGTGACCGGTGCCCCGACGGATCTTTTCCGTTTCTCCCAGACCATCCAACTGCCTGCGGGTTTCCTGCGCCGCAGCCAGTCCGTCCGATGATTCCTTCCACATCATCCACAAAGAATCCCGACCGAAGATCACTACATCCGGCAGGGATGGAAATCCCCCCAAACCGGTTTCAGAACGGGTGAAAGCGGACGCTTTTCTTCTTCAGGCATGCAGCAATAGGGGCGCTTACAGTATAATCACCCTGGCCTTTACAGCAAGCACCCATGCAATTAAAAACAGCGGTCGGTTTGGGAAGTTCTTTTTAATCAAAGGACCTGAAGGACATAAAGGACCAAAGGGACTGTAGAACACATTCCTGAACAATTCGTCCTTTAAGTCCCTTACGTCCTTTCGCGGCTTGTTTGCGGCTCGTTCCCAAGTTCTACTTGGGAACGCACTCTCCCGCGAAGTTCTACTTCGCAACCAGGATTGAGCGCCGGGACACATCGACCGGATCAAGGCGATAAGAGAAATAGAATTTCAAGAGAGATTACGTTCCCAAATAGAATTCTTGTCATTACCCACATCTTTTTGGCAATGAATAGTATCGGTGAAAAGCGAATGTTTGCATTCAATATCCCAACGGGATTTAAGAACAAAGCCCAGCATTGCGGTACTCCGCTACCCTGGGTTAGAAATCGCCCCAATTCCCGTTTACCCCAACGGGGTTACGTCAATTGGGGTACTGTATTGGAAAACCGACGTAACTCCGTTGGAGTAGAAAAGAGAGAAGGAAAAACATCGCTTACCCAGGGTAGCGGGGTACCGCAACCCTGGGCTATGATATGGAATCCCGTTGGGATTCTGAATACATCCGTCGATATCTCAATACCATATCCTGAAGGGAAAGATGTGGGTAATGCCAAGAATAGAATTTGGGAACGAGCGTGGAAAGACATAAAGGACCAAAGAGACGGCAAAACACGTTCCTGGACGCTGTGTCCTTTAAGCCCCTTAAGTCCTTTTGGTTTTTTCTTTTAGCAGGTTTTCCAAGATTCGGCCGATATTCCAAGTTAACATGCAGTTACAAGGTTCACACATGAACAACAGTAATGACATAACCGGCGCGGCCGATACCCGCCTGGAGAAGGACAGCCTGGGCGAGATGGCCGTCGCCCGGGACGCGCTGTACGGCATACATGCCCTGCGCGCGCGCCAGAATTTTCCGCTCGCCAACCGCCCGGTCCACCCGGAGCTGATTGCGGCGTACGGCGTGGTCAAAGGCGCCTGCGCCCGGACGAACCATGAACTGGGCGCGTGGCGGGAGCATCCCCAAAAAGCGGAGGCCATATTCCGCGCGTGTGATGAAACCGCGTCGGGCCTGTTGAACGACCAGGTTATCGTGGACGCGCTCCAGGGCGGGGCGGGCACCAGCACCAACATGAATATCAATGAAGTTATCGCCAACCGCGCGCTGCAGCTGCTCGGCGCCGCGCCGGGCCAATACGATCTCGTTTCGCCCCTGGACGACATCAACCTGCACCAGTCCACAAACGACACCTATCCCACGGCCATGAAACTCGCGGCCATCCGGCTACTGCGGCGCCTGGAAGAGCAGTTGGTCGGCCTGCAGGAGGCGTTCCAGGCCAAGGAACAGGCCTTCGCCCACGTGGTGAAAATCGGCCGGACGGAACTGCAGGACGCCGTGCTCACCACGCTCGGCCGAACCATGAGCGCCTTTGCGGAAGCCTTTGCCCGGGACCGCTGGCGCGTGTATAAGTGCGAGGAACGCCTGCGCGTGGTCAATCTCGGCGGCACGGCCATCGGCACGGGGCTCGGCGCACCCCGCAAGTATATTTTCCGCGTGACCGACGCCCTGCGCGAAATGAGCGGCATCGGCTTTGCCCGGGCGGAAAACCTGGTGGATGTAACGCAAAACGCGGATGTGTTTGTCGAGGTTTCGGGAATTTTAAAGGCCTGCGCCGTGTCTTTATTGAAGGTAAGCTCCGACCTGCGCCTGCTCTCCTCCGGCCCCGACGCCGGGTTTGGGGAAATCATCCTGCCTGCGATGCAGGCCGGTTCTTCGATCATGCCCGGGAAAGTCAATCCGGTAATACCCGAGGCGGTCAGTCAGGCGGCCATGTTGGTCATGGCCCACGACCAGGTCATTGCCCATGCCTGTTCGCGGGGGGAGATGGAACTGAACGCCTTCCTGCCGCTGACGGCGGATTGCCTGCTCCAGTCGGCCGACTTGCTGGCCCGCGCGTGTGCCCTGCTGCGTGCGCGCTGCGTGGAGGGAATTGAGGCGGATACGGCGCGTTGCGGAAGACATGTGAATACAGCCATCGCGTCGGCCACCGCCTTGCTGCCCGCGCTGGGCTACGCAGGCGCCCGGGACGCGGCGCGGGACGCCGCCGCGCGCGGAATATCCCTGCGCGACCATGTGATTCAGGCGGGCCTGATGCGCGCGGAAGATTTCGACGCGCTGGTGGCGCCCGAAGCCGTATGCCGGCTGGGCATGCCGGACGGTGGAATAAAAGGAAAGGAAAACGGCTGATGCGCGGCACTCCCAAGGCCATGCGCCTGCACATAGGTTTGTTCGGACGGCGCAATGTGGGCAAATCCAGCCTGCTCAACGCGATTACGCGCCAGCAGGTTTCCATTGTGTCCGATTTCGCGGGCACCACCACGGACCCGGTGGAAAAACCCATGGAATTGCTGCCCCTCGGGCCGGTGCTGTTCATCGACACCGCGGGCTTGGATGACGTGGGCGCGCTGGGGCGTTTGCGCACGGACCGGACCCGGGCGGTGTTCGACCGGGTCGACCTCGGCGTGATCGTCTGTGAGGCCGGGCAATGGCAACCCTTTGAAGAAGAAATTCTCGCGGAACTGCAGCGGCGGGACGTACCCGTCGTGGCGGTGTTCAACAAGAGCGACCTGGCGGAACCGGCGCTGGAACTCGTGGAAACGCTGACGCAGAAACAGGTGCGCGTGGTGTCCACGGCCGCCGCCGAAGGGCGGGGCATACTCGAGTTCAGGCAGGCCCTCCTCGACAGCGCCCCCGCTGATTTCGTGGAAAATCCCGCCATTCTGGGCGACCTCGTGGGGCCCGGTGAGATGGCGGTGCTCGTGGTGCCCATCGACAAGGAGGCGCCCAAAGGCAGGCTGATTCTCCCGCAGGTGCAGAGCATCCGCGACCTGCTCGACAGCGACGCCTACTGCATGGTCACCAAGGAGCGGGAACTGCGCGACGCGCTGAACCAGTTGAAACGGCCGCCGAAACTGGTGGTCACCGATTCCCAGGCCTTTCTGAAAGTCGCGGCCGATACGCCCCGCGACATTCCGCTCACCAGTTTCTCCATTCTATTTGCGCGCTACCGGGGCGACCTCGTCACGCAGGTGGCGGGCGCGCTGGCCATCGACGCGCTGAAACCGGGCGACCGCGTGCTGATCGCCGAATCGTGCAGCCATCACCCCATCGCGGACGACATCGGCCGGGTCAAGATACCCCGCTGGCTGACCCAGTACGTGGGCGGTAAACTTGAATTCGACACCGTGCAGGGACACGATTTCGCGATGGACCTGAGCCCCTATAAACTGGTCATCCACTGCGGCGCCTGCGTTACCAACCGGCGCGCCATGCTGAGCCGCCTGCTCAAGTGCCGGCAGGCCGGGGTGCCGGTCACCAATTACGGCCTCGCCATCGCGTTCAGCCTGGGCATTTTCGAACGCGCCCTCGAACCTTTCCCCGCCGCGCTGGAACTCGTCCGCGCTAAAACCGGGGAACATAAGCAACTTCTTTAGTGTTCCGAAAATAACCCTAACGCGGGCGCTGCCCTCAACCCAAATAGGAGGCAAGACTTCATCTTGTATATCGGTGTTATAGGACGTATGGGACCTATATGACTTATGGGACTTAAAAATCCGACAATCCTGTCTTGCGTGTCCTATCGGTTCTACGCAACAATGTAACGGCCTTATAAATCTTCTTGTTTCTTATCTCCTTTATGAACCGATACTATAATAAAGGATAGTCCTTCTTTGCGGGACCGTCCCTGATTTTATGACAAGGAAAACCTTTTGCTATGGACGAGGCCTTTTTGAATATGGATGTACGGGAGATGGAACGCTGGCTGCGCGAGGAGGATGAGTCGCGGTTGGAAGCGTTGTGGCGCGCCGCGGATGATACGCGCCGGGAAAACGTGGGCGACGAGGTGCACCTGCGCGGCCTGGTGGAGATTTCCAGCTTTTGTATCCGCCGCTGCGCCTATTGCGGGCTGCGCGCCGAGCACCGGAACCTTCAGCGATACCGTATGTCCAGTGATGAAATTCTGGCTTGCGCCCGCGAGGCGCGTGCATACGGTTACGGCACCACCGTCCTGCAGTCCGGGGAGGATTATGGAATTACCCGGGAGTGGCTGGCCGACGTAGTGCGGGAGATCAAGGCGCAAACAGCTTTGGCCGTCACCCTGAGCCTGGGGGAACGCCCGGATGAGGATCTCACCGCATGGCGCGAGGCCGGGGCTGACCGGTACCTGCTGCGTTTTGAGACTTCTGACAGGGAGTTATACGACCGGATTCATCCCCCGACGGACCGGCAGGGGCTGAGCGACCGCATCGCCATGCTTAAGCGCCTCAAACAACTCGGTTACGAGGCGGGTAGCGGCGTCATGGTGGGCATCCCCGGCCAAAGCTATACCTGTCTCGCGCAGGATATCGCCCTGTTCCGGGAACTCGACCTGGACATGATCGGCGTGGGGCCCTTCATCGCCCACCCGGACACGCCTCTCGGTAGGTCGGAACTGCCCTCCGCCCCACAAGGGGAACAGACGCCGAACACCGAGCTCATGACCTACAAGGTGCTGGCGCTCACGCGCCTGTCTTGTCCCGAAGCCAACATTCCCAGCACCACCGCCCTCGCCACCCTGAACCTGGCCCAAGGCAGGGAACTCGGCCTGCAACGGGGCGCCAATATCGTAATGCCCAATCTTACCCCCGTGCAGTACCGCGCGCTTTATGAAATCTACCCGGCGAAAGCCTGCATCCAGGAATCCGCCGGAGACTGTCACGCCTGCATGAAAGCACGCATACGAAAGATAGGCCGCGTCCCCGGAACCGGTCCTGGCGGCAGAAAGCATCTAAACGCTTCCGCCGCCCATTAAGGTTCCGAAGAGCGGCCGTTTATCTTCTCAGTATACAGCGTCCCCGGCTCAATAGAAGGGGAACAGGTACCATACCCAGTCGCCGAACACAGCCGACAGCATGGACAAGAAAATTACCAGCCATACATAAAGAAAGATTTCTTCCATTGTAACCACTCCTTTCCGTTGCTGACACCACGTTCCATGCCGCCCGTTACAATCCGTCAACAGGACGACATCCATTACTGTACTACATATAACAATTCTCAAGCGAAAAAGTGACCGGAAACCGCCGTTTCTTCAGTCACTGCATATATGGACGAACGGAAGAGAATCTTATTCATTATTTTTGTGGCGGAGAGGACCCTCAAATTTCAGTGCCTGCCTCCAACCCTTATGTCCCGGGAGTACAAAAAAAGATGTTACTAATTGACATCCTTGTGGTTAAACGCTTCGCGCCGCATGCAGGACCTTTTCGGACACTGGATTTCTACCGGGATTTCTTTTAGGCCGTTTATGAGCCATTAGATTCCAATTCGTTATATTTACCCGCCCTGTGAAAATAAAGTACACTTAAAGGCCGGGAACAAGGAAAGGCCGCATGGCTCGCAAGTCGGAAGTGTATCTGACATCCCGGTGCATTTTCCGGCTGACGGGAAAACACTTGCTTTTGTAAACGCATACTGTGAACAAGGAGGTAATCCATGCCTGGAAACAGTTTTATTACGGATGAGTTTTTATTGCATACCGAATACGCGCGGGAGTTGTATCATAAGTACGTGAAACAGATGCCCATTGTGGATTTCCATTGCCACCTCCCGCCGCAACAAGTTGCGGACGACTATCAATTCGAGAACATGACCGATGTCTGGCTGAAAGGGGACCACTACAAGTGGCGGTTGATGCGCGCCAATGGCGTGCCGGAAAAATACTGCACCGGGGATGCGAGCGACTGGGAAAAGTTCAGCAAGTGGGCGGAAACCGTTCCCAGCCTGATGCGAAATCCCGCGTATCATTGGACCCACCTGGAACTGCGCAAGCCCTTCGGCATCAATGACCGGCTATTGGGTCCGGACACGGCCAAAGGCGTCTGGGACAAGTGTAACCGATTGCTTGCCAAGCCGGAATTTTCCGCCCGGGGCATCATGAAACAGATGAACGTGGCGCTGGTCTGCACCACGGACGACCCTGCGGACGATCTCGAAGCCCACCGCAGGGTGGCGGAAGACCCGTCCTTTGACATACAAATGCTGCCGACCTGGCGGCCGGACCGCGCCCTCGCCGTCGACCAGCCGGAAGTCTTCAACGCCTGGCTGGACCGGCTCGAGGCGGCGTCCGACATGGCCTGTGACTCCTATGACGCCCTGCTGGAAGCCTTGCGGGCGCGTGCCCATTTTTTCAAGTCGCGGGGATGCAAAATGGCCGATCACGGGCTGGAAACGCCTTACTCCGAAGAATACACCCTGTCGGAGGTGCGGGCGGCCTTCACCAAGGCACGTAGTGGCAAGGCCCCGTCGGCGGAAGTCGCGGCGGCCTATAAATCCGCGGTCATGTATGAGTTGTGCCTGCTGAACCACGACATGGGCTGGGCGCAGCAGCTGCATCTCGGTCCCATCCGCAACAATAATACGCGGATGTTCCATGCTCTCGGCCCGGACAGTGGTTTTGATTCGGTGGGGGACCTGCCTATGGCACGGCCACTGGCGAAGTTTCTGGACCGCCTCGACCGCGAGGACCGCTTGACGCGCACCGTGCTGTACACCATCAACCCGGCCGCGAACATGATGCTTGCCACCATGACTGGCAACTTCCAGGACGGGTCCGTGCCCGGGAAGATTCAGTTCGGCAGCGGCTGGTGGTTCAATGATCAGCTGGACGGCATGCGGCAGCATCTTGAAACCCTTTCGCAGACGGGCATCCTCAGCCGCTTTATCGGCATGCTCACCGACAGCCGGAGTTTTTTGAGCTATCCCCGGCACGATTACTTCCGACGCCTTCTATGTAACATATTCGGAGACGACATCCACCTCGGGTTACTGCCGAAGACCCCGGGCCTTATCGGGAAGATGCTCCAGGATATCTGTTACGGTAACGCGGTGCGCTATTTCGGGTTCGCCCTTCCGGAAGCCCACCGCAAATGACCTCCGCGGCGTGTAGGGAACCGGATTCGGAACCGGTGGAAACCGGTGTGCTCCTGCTGTACACAGGTTCACCCGACAGTCCGAGTCCGAAGCACGTCGCCCGCTATCTGCGCACGTTTCTCATGGACCCCCATATGCTCACCATGCCGTATCTGCCGCGGGCCCTGCTGGTCAGGGGCATCATCGTGCCCGTGCGGGCGCGCAAGTCGGCAGTACGCTATCAGCGCATCTGGACGCCGGAAGGCTCGCCGTTGGCGGTGTACACAGACCGATTCATGGAAAGTCTCCGGGGACAGCTGCCTGGATATGCCGTGGCCGCAGGCGCGGCCTATGGCAGCCGCGCGGTGGAACAAGCCGTTTCTTCCCTGGTAACGCCGGCTTTGAGGCGGCTGGTGGTGTTCCCCCTCTTTCCCCAGTATGCCGAAGCGACACACGCGACGCTTCGCGAACAGGTGGATGTCGCACTGCACGTCCACGGCGGCAGCGGATTGGAGGTGCTTGAAGTGCGGCCTTTTTATGAAAGTTCGCACTACATCGATGCCATGCGGCAGATGGCGGCGCCACGGCTTGAACAATTCGGGGCGGACCATGTCGTCTTCAGTTATCACGGCCTGCCGCTGCGCCAGGCGCACGCAACCCGCGGCCCCGGCCTGCCCGATTATGAAGGACAGTGCGTCCGGACCACCGCGCTCCTCGCCGAGACGCTGCAACTCATGCCCGGCCGCTTCACACAGGCGTACCAGTCCCGCTTCGGCCGGGGATGGCTCGGCCCATCCACGGAAACGGTGCTGGAGGAACTGGCCCGGTCGGGAATGAAACGTGTTGCTCTGCTTGCCCCGTCATTCGTGACAGACTGCTTAGAAACGCTGGAAGAACTGGACCTCGGCGCCCGGGACGTCTTTTTGGCCGCGGGGGGCCGGGAACTGCTGCGTGTTCCCGCGCTGAACGACCACCCCGCCTGGATCCGGGCGGCGGCGGCGCTGGTGCAGGAAACGATATCGCGGGCATAAAAACAGCGCGGCTCAATCCTCGCCCGTGATTTCCTCCCGGGTCCGCGCGCGCAGCAGGCGCACCTCGTGAATGTGGAAATCGGACACTGATTCGATGGAAATTTCGCGACTGAAGCGCTCCGCAATCACATCCAGCAGTTCCCGGTCCTCGCCGCGCAGGCGCCGTGCCACGTCGGGGTGGGCCTGCAGGATGATATGCTTTTCCTTGGTCGCGCAGAAAAGGGACTGCAGCCGCCGGAGACAGTCAAAGGTCACCGTCGTGACCGAACGCACCATGCCGCTGCCTTCGCAATAGGGACAGGGCTGGGACAAGGCCTTTACCAGGTTGTGCCGGACGCGTTTGCGGGTCATTTCGATCATGCCCAGTTCGCTCACTTCGGAAAGGGTGATGCGGGCACGATCATTCTTCAACGCCTCCCGGAAATGTTTTATCAGCGCGCGCCGGTTCTGTGAATATTCCATGTCAATGAAATCAAGCACGATAATGCCGCCCATGTCGCGCAGGCGCAGCTGCCGCGCGATTTCATCCGCGGCCTCAAGGTTCGTTTGAAGCACCGTGTCCTCAAGCTGTTTCTTGCCGGTAAATTTGCCCGTATTGACGTCTATGGCGATCAGCGCCTCGGTGTGGTCAATGGCGATATACCCGCCGCTCTTGAGATAGACCTTGCGGCGCAGCGCCTTTTCAATTTCCTCCTCGATGCCCATCTTGTCGAACATGGGCCGCTTCTCCCGGTAAAGCCGCACCCGCTTCACCAGGTGCGGTGAAAACTGTTCGAGAAATTCCTTGACCTTGTTGTTTTCCGACTCGCTGTCGATCACAAGACGGTCGAAGTCCGCGCTGAACAAGTCGCGCACCGTGCGCAGGATGGGTCCAAGGTCTTCCCGCAGCAGCGCGGTGCCCTTGGCCCGTTCGTAGGATTCTTTAACCTTGTTCCAGGCGCGCAGCAGGAAATCCAGGTCCGCTTTGAGTTCCTCGCGGCTGCGGCCTTCGCAGGCCGTGCGCGAAATGATGCCCATGCCCTTCGGGCGCAACTCGCGCAAGGTCTTGCGCAGCCGGTCCCGTTCCTTGTCCGACTCAATCTTGCGTGAGACGCCCAGCGTGCTTACCGTGGGCAGCAGCACCAGGTAGCGGCCGGGGAAGGTGATGAAATTGGTCAGGCGGGGTCCCTTCGCGCCCATGCGGTCCTTGACCACCTGCACCATGACGAACTGGTTTTTCTTGAACATGGTTTCGATGGCCTGCTGACGCGCCCGTGTCTTTCGTGATTTCGCGCGCGGCACGCCGTCTTCCAGCACAATGTCGCCGGTGCCTTCCGCGCCGGCGATATCGGACACATAAAGGAATCCGTTCTTCTCCAGGCCGATATCGACAAACGCCGCCTGAATGCCGGGAATGACCGCATCCACGCGGCCCCGGTAAATATTGCCCACAATGCTCCGGTCTTCTTCCCGTTCAATGATCAATTCGGCCAGGCGCCTGTTTTCGAGCAAGGCGATACGGTTTTCCAGGGGGTTTACATTAATCGCAAGTGTTTTCATAAAATCTCCAGCAACGCCCAAATACGTTGGCATTCTTCGCAAAGTAATGCGGGTATTGTACTTCATTGTTCGGGGCATGCACCACTACGAACCGCGCCCCCGCCATACGCCTCCCTCGCGGGCCATTCCAGAATTGACGCGTAATGTCCGGCTATGCGATGATTCAAGGGCGCGGTCTCACGGCTGAACCGCCCCGGTTTACAGAAAATCACCTTACAGGAGATTCGCGACTATGAAACGCTCCATTTTTTCAGGTTTCGCCTTTCTTAGCATGCTTGCGGCAACATGCATTTCTTTTGCCGGGGCGGAACCGGTGCAGTACCGCGAAGACGCACTCACGCTGCCGACCTATCCCTGGTATGAGGACCCCCACCCGGCATTGCGCGCCTATGAAAATGCCATCTATTATCCCTACACGCGGCAGGAACATATCAGCAAGACCAGCGCGCCGCGTACCTACCGAACACTGGTCCTGGAAAACGAGTATCTGCGCGTGACCTGCATTCCGGAACTGGGCGGGCGCATCCATTCCGTATATGTAAAGGCGACCGGCAAAGAAATGTTTCACCGCAACGATGTGATCAAACCGGCCCTCATCGCCATGCGCGGCGCATGGATCAGCGGCGGCATCGAGTGGAACGCCGGTCCCCACGGCCATACGGTAACGGTGGTATCGCCCGTGGATGCGCTGATACGGGACAATGGCGACGGTTCCGCGACGCTGGTGGTCGGCAATACGGAAAAGATGTTCCGCACGCGCTGGACCGTGGAACTGACACTGCACCCGGGCCGGGCCCTTCTGGATGAAACGATCCGCATGTACAACCCCACGGACACCGTGGCCCCCTATTACTTCTGGAACTGCACGGCTTTCCCAAACCTCGAGGGCACCCGCTTCATCTATCCCATGACGCTGGGCACGGATCATAACGGGACTTCTTTTTACCGCTGGCCGATCCATGAGGGCAAGGATCTGAGCTACCTGAAGAATTACGAGACCATGTCTTCCATTTTCGGCTATCAATGCGATTTCGATTTCTTCGGCGCCTACGATGTGAATCTGGACCAGGGTATCGTTTCCTATGCCAACCACCATGAACTGCCCGGCAAAAAGGCCTGGACCTGGGGTAAGGACGACTTTGGTGTCGTCAGCCAGATGTCCTTGTCCGACGCGGGCCCGGTCCATGCCCAGTACATCGAAGTGCAGAGTGGTCCGTTGCTGACCCAGTCCGACTACGGTATGCTCAAGCCGGGGCGTGAAATCCGCTGGCGCGAATACTGGTATCCGGTCCACGGGTTGGGCGACGGCTTTGAATATGCCACCCGTGACATTGTCGCACAGACAAACAGGGGAAACGGCGTCCTGAGACTGGGCCTGCTGGCCACGGCCGTTTATCCAGGAGCGCGCTGCCGGGTGTCACGGGAACGTGAATTGCTGCTTGACACCGCCATAGACCTCGATCCGGCGAAGGCGCTGGCGTTGGAGATACCCAACGCTGGCGATGATTCCGTGACGATCACGGTTTCCAGCGCGGACGGTGTCGTGCTCCTGCAGTATGTTTCACCCCTGGATATCCCCGTTGTGGAGCCGCCGGACCTGGCGGAACATCCGGCGCGGGAGGATGGCAAACCCACGGCGGATGAACTGTATGCCAAGGCTTCCCTTCTCCACAGCCAGACCGAACCGGACAAGGCGCGCGATGCCTATCTTGCCGTACTGGTGGAGGACCCGCTTCATGCACCCGCCCTCTGCGGCCTTGCCGCCCTGGCGTTACAGCGCGCCGACTGGGCGGGCGCGCGTGACTATGCCGTAAAAGCCGTGCAACGGGATCCGGGAAATGCCGACGGGTGGTATGCACTCGGTGTGGCGGAGATTCAACTGGGAGACTTGACGGCGGCGAAGAAATCGTCATACAAGGCAGCATTCACTCCTGACAAGGACGCCCGTGGCTTCTACCTGGCCGGGCGTATCGAAATGCTGACGGGCAATTATCAGGAGGCATTGCGCCTGTTTAAACTGGCGGAACAGGGCAATGGTTTCGATGCGGCGGCACGCAATGGGAAACTGGCGGCGCTGCTGGCTTTGGGCGATACGGCTGAAGTAACCCGGCTGGCGGAGGAAGCAATAAAACAGGACCCGGCTGACTTCACCCTGGGCGCGCTGAACGCCCTTGCGGCAGGGGCGTGCGACGCCTATGTTAAAAACGTTGACAACGACTGTGGGGAAACAGAGTTTACCCTGCAGGAGACAGCCTGCTTCCTGTTTGATCTGGGCTTATACAAACAGGCGGCGCCAATGCTGGAGGCGGGTCTGCACCAGGGCATGGACGGCCCTGTTTCGCGCGCCTATACCGCATGGTACCATCACTGCCTGTCCAATGAAGCAGCCGCCCTGGAACACTTGGGGCAGGCGGCAACCGTGCTAAAAGACGACGCCCTGCCTGCGCGCCCGGAAGACATTCCCATATTCGAATATGCCGTAGCCGCTCTGCCGGAGACCGGCAGGTTCAACCTGCTGCTCGGCACGTTGTACGCCCACTTCGGGCGTTTGGATGACGCCGTGACACAGTGGCGCGCCGCAGTGGAGAAAGACGCGTCCCTTGGTATTGCGTGGCGCCTGCTGGCCCTGGACGCCTGGAAGAAACGTGAAAGGCTGGGCGAGGCGGAAGACTGCCTGCGCAAGGCCCTGGCCGCGCGGCCTGAAGACCAGGTGCTTTACCGGGATCAGGCGCAAGTGCTGGAAAAACAGGGTAAACGCGCCGAAGCCATCACGCTGGTGGAATCCATGCCGGAAACGCCGGATGTGCGCTACGATGTCTGCCTCTGGCTGGCCCAGGCCTATGTGGAAGAAAGTCGGTATGACGACTGTATCGCCCTGCTGGAAACGGCCCGCTTTTCCAACTGGGAAGGGCAAACAACGCCGCGCGATATCTTTGTGACCTCCTTGATGGCCCGGGGCAAGCGGTCTTTTGAAGCGAACGACATGGCGGCCGCCCTCCAGGACTTCGAGCGCGCACTGACCTATCCGGAAAACCTGGAAGTCGGGCGGCCTTATGTGGTTACCAATGCGGAGACACACTACTGGATCGGGAAAACATTGCAGGCCCTTGAAAGGATCCCGGAAGCCCGGGAGGCGTTTACGACCGGCGCCGCCCAGCGTTCCAGTGATGATCCACCTCTTCCCTTTGTGACCGTAACGCCCGCACAAGATGAGCATGTCCGGAAATGCCGTGCCGCGCTGGAAGTGTTATAACTTAAAAGCAACTCTTTACTTTGAGGAGGATGATATATGCATCGTGCGGCAAAACTACTATTCATTATGACAGTTCTACTATGCGCGGGCGCGGCGCGTGCGCAAATGAATTTCGGCATGGCGGGCCCGAAGGTCGACTACGAGGCTGCCGTGGAAACCGACACTATCCACGCGGGCAGCGCCTTCAAGGGAGCGTTGCAGATATCCGTGGGCGAGGGTTGGCATATCAATTCCAACAAGCCCCTGGACGAATATCTGATTGCAACGGAACTGACCCTGGAAGCGCAACCCGGCTTTTCCCTCCTTGCCGTGGCCTATCCGGAACACAAGGTGGCCAAATTCGGCTTTTCGCCCGACCCCATGGCCGTATATGAAGGCAAGGTTGTCCTTGGTTTTGCCGCTCGCGCGGATGAAACCATCGCGCCCGGCGACTACATGCTGAAGGGCACGTTTCGTTACCAGGCCTGCAACGACAAGATGTGCGCCCCGCCAAAGGACATGAATATCGAGATTCCCGCAAAAGTGTCCGCGGCCGGGACGGCTTTAAACTCCACGGCGCCGGCCTGGTTCGCCTCCGCCGCCTGGGACCAGTTGCCGGAACAGGAACTGGAAGTTGTAGCCGCCGCCTCTCCACCTCCCGAACCGGAACCCGAAGAACCCGAAGTCCCCGTTGCACCGGCGCCGATATTGCAGGAACCCGAAGCCGTTGCCGCCCCGGAACCTGAAGCGGCGCAGCCCGACGCGGTGGCCGCACCAGAATCCGAACCCCTGCTTCCCGACGCTGCGGCCGCGCCGCAACCGGAACCGGCACAGATTACAGCCTCGGTCACGCCGGAACAAGCGCCGGTGGAACCCGAAGCCGCAGCCGTTCCGGCGCCGGAGACGGCGGCGGCGCCGATGCCTGAACCCGAACAGCCTGAAGCGGCGATCGTGGACGAAGGGCAACCCTGGCGCGCGCTGGCGGATCAATTCGAGGTAACCGGCACGCTTGCCGGGTTTTCGCAGAAGCAGGGATTTCTGGATTTCCTGGAGACGAGCGCCTCAGGCGGGTCACCGGCCACCGCCGCTGGCGGACAAGGCTGGTGGTGGATGATCCTGGTGGTGCTGGGCGGCGGACTGTTGCTGAACCTGACCCCCTGCGTGCTGCCGTTGATCCCCATAAACATTGCCATCATCGGCGCGGGCGCGCAGGCGGGTTCACGGAGCCGCGGCTTCGCGCTCGGCGGCGCCTACGGCCTGGGCATTGCGCTGGTTTATGGCGCGCTGGGACTGGTGGTGGTGCTGGGCCTCTCCACGGCCTTTGGTGCGCTGAATTCCACCGCCTGGTTCAATGCCGTCATTGCGGCGCTGTTTGTGCTCCTGGCTTTGGCCATGTTCGACATCATCCAGATCGATTTTTCCAGGTTCCAATCCCGCCTGGGCTTTAAGAGCGGGGGAGGCGGCCATTTCCTGGTGGCCCTCGGCATGGGCGCCGTGTCGGCCCTGCTGGCCGGGGCATGTGTGGCGCCGGTGGTCATCTACACAATTCTCCAGGCGCAGGACCTGTACAGCCAAGGCAACGTGTTCGCTCTCGCGTTGCCCTTCGGGCTCGGCGCGGGCATGGCCCTGCCCTGGCCCTTCCTCGGCGCAGGTCTGTCCTTTCTGCCCAAGCCCGGGAAATGGATGGTCCGCGTCAAACAGGCTTTCGGTGTTTTCATTCTTGGCTTTGCCGCGTATTATGGTTACCTGGCGGTGCCGAAAAACGCGATTGTCGAAACAGACGGTGTCTGGACTGCCTCGCTTGAGGAGGGAATGGCGCAGGCTCTGGAGGAAGGGCGCCCTGTCATCATCGATTTCTGGGCCACCTGGTGCAAGAACTGCCTGGCCATGGACAAGACCGTCCTCAAGGATGCGGAGGTGCTGGAGCGCCTCGAGAACCACGTTAAAATAAAATACCAGGCGGAGGAATTAACCGAAGCGCCCGCGAAGGATGTGGTGGAGTATTTCAAGGTAATGGGACTGCCCACGTTTATCGTGCTGGAGCCGAAGGGGTAAGGGCATCGCCATCACGGTCATGCAACTCGTTCTGGACCATGTGTTCACCGTGGCCGGATTTATGCTGGCGCTTGTGCTGGCTGCCCGGGTGCTCCGGGAAAAACGGCCGCCGGGAAGCACCGCCGCATGGCTCATGGCCATCGGCCTGGTGCCGTACCTGGGCGTGCCGCTGTACCTGCTGCTGGGCGGCCGAAAACTCAAGCAATTCATAAAGATGAAAGGACAGCTTTACCCTGCGTCCGAAAGCCACAGAACCGTATCGGACGCACCTGTCGGGGCGGCCCGGGTGGTCATGTCCGCCGGACTGCCGGCGCCGCGCCCCGGCAATTTTGTCGCCTTTCATGACAGCGGCGAAACGGCGTTTGACGCCATGTTACGGCTGTTCGAGTCGGCCCGAAAGACCATTCACGTCTCCACCTTCATCCTGGGCCGTGATGAAACCGGGCGGGCCGTGGTGGATACCCTTGCCCGCAAGGCGCGCGAAGGTGTCGAGGTCCGTCTGCTGCTTGACGGGCTCGGATGCCTCTGGTCCAGCCGTTCCTTCGTACAGTCCCTGCGTGACGCGGGCGGCCGGGTGGGACGGTTTATGCCCGTGCTGCCGCTTCAGTACAAGTGGTCCGCCAATCTGCGCAACCATCGCAAAATCGTGGTGGTCGATCATGCCGTTGCCATGGTGGGCGGCATGAACCTGACCACCCGCTTCATGGGGCCCGCGCCCAGCACGGAGCGTTTCATCGACGCGTCGGTGTTCCTGTGTGGCCCGGCCGTGGAGGATGTTGAAACGGTATTTTTCGACGATTGGAACTACGCCACCGATGAGACAATGGACAGTTCGTCCATCGAATCCCACGGCCCTTATTGCGGCTACGCGCCTGTCATCCTGCCGCCGGAGGCGGCCGGGCCCATGATGACGGACTGTGACATTCAGGTCATTCCAAGCGGACCCGATGTGCCGGAAGACACCTTTCATGACGCGCTGCTGACCGCGATCATGGACGCGCGCAAACGGATCTGGCTGGTAACACCCTATTTCGTTCCGGATGATTCGCTGCTCAAAGCGCTGGCTCTGAAAGCACGCTCAGGATGCGATGTTTCCGTGCTGGTGCCAATGC
The DNA here is from genome assembly GCA_012730105.1 of Candidatus Hydrogenedentota bacterium. GTDB lineage: Bacteria > Hydrogenedentota > Hydrogenedentia > Hydrogenedentales > CAITNO01 > JAAYBJ01. The sequence goes on along the minus strand of JAAYBJ010000134.1, from coordinate 59,170 downwards.
GGTCCAATCATCCCCTGGCCGATCTCGCGCGGGGCCCCGCGTTGCGGGAAATCTGCGCCGCAGGCGCCACATTGTATGCCTACCCGCGCCTTATGGTGCATGCCAAGGCCCTGCTCTTCGATGACACGCTGGCCATCACCGGTTCACCCAACCTGGACATGCGCAGCATTTACCTTAACTTCGAAATCGCCCTGTTCCATTACAGCCCGGCGGACATAGAAAAGATTGAGGATTTCATCCGGAACCTCCAGCGCTCTTCCCACTATATGCAGCCCGATATGGTGGGCCGCGGCAGGGCGTGGGCGGAAAACTTCTGCAGACTGCTGTCACCCCTGCTGTGAAAAGCCGCTACTAATGAAGGGAGCCTGTAAAATGCTTCGCACACCTTCTCTTGCTTCATGGCGCTTCATATTCCTGGCCGTTCCTTTTTTGATTTTCACCGCTGTCCAGGCCCGAACAATCGACTGTGATGTCTGCGTGGTAGGTGGGGGAAGCGGAGGCTTCGGCGCGGCGCTGTCAGCGGCGCGAGCGGGGGCGAACGTCGTGCTGGTGGAAAAGCTGGACCGGATCGGCGGCACCAGCACTGCGGGCTTCGTGTCCAACTGGGAACCGGGCCCGGGATGTTCCTTTGCACGGGAACTTTATGACCGGCTGGCAAAGGAAGAGCATGCGGTTGCCGTCGCGCCGCGCACCCACAACTACACGCCGGAGGAGCCCTACGGACTATGCCTCGGCGACCCGAGGTATTCCTATGACGATTCCCTGCGCCGTGCCGGGGTTCCCCTCGACCGGCAATGCAGCGTGGTCATGAAACCGGAAGCCCTGGCGGCGGCCATGGAGGCCCTGCTCCGGGAAGCGGGGGTGCAGATCCTGCTGAACACCGCCTTTCAACGCGTTGAATTGTCGGACGGCCTTATCCGGCATATCACCTGCAGTTCCAACACCGGGGAAACAACGCTTATCCAGGCAACCGTATTCATCGACGCCACGGGCGATGTCACTCTCTGCCGGGAAGCGGGCTGTGAGGTGATGCTAGGGGAGGAAGGTAGAGACAAATTTAACGAACCTTCCGCGCCGGACACGCCGCGTCGTTTCCTGAACGCCATTTCCCTGTGCTACCGGATTGTGAAAACGGACACACCTGCGCCGCCCGTTCCCCCGGCGGCGTCTGAGGAACGCTTTGGCAAGTCGGCCTTTATCTACGGTATCCATGACAGGGAACTGATCGTGAACACCCTGGCCCTCACCCCGGGCATGGACCTGGTGGACAAGGGTTACGATGAGATGCTGGCGGCGTCTCGCAAACGCGCGGCGGCCCACTGGGCCTGGCTATGGACGCTGCCGGCTTTCCAGGGATACACGCTGGAGGATGTCGCACCCATGCCAGGCATTCGGGAAAGTTACCGCGTAGTCACGGACTATATTTTGACGGAACAGGATGTGCGGGCCGGACTCGCCAGCCAGACACACCACGACATGATCGCCGTCGCGGATCACGCCCTGGACATCCACGGCGGCGGTCACGGCACGAAGGAACTGGGGGGGCCTTATGGTATTCCCTATCGCTGTCTCCTGCCCCGAAATACGAAGAACCTTCTCGTGGCCTGCCGGGGCGCGGGCTTCAGCCATATCGCCGCATCCAGCTGCCGCCTTTCCCGCACCATGATTGCCCTCGGCCATGCCGCGGGGATCGCCGCAGCCGAAGCTGCCGCAAAAGACGGTGGTGTCCGCGCTGTTGATGGAGCGGGGCTGGCCCGGGCGCTGGAATTCTAAGCGGCCCTTCAGAGGAAGAAATGTTCCCGGCATTGTTATATTGATTAAACAAAAAATATGATGTATAATTTATGCATAATAACGTGTTATATAGCATAAGGATTAACTCATGAGAACAACGCTTGACCTTCCTGAATCCTTGGTTGATGAGGCCATGCGGATTTCCCACCACAGGACGAAGACGGGGGTAATCATAACCGCGCTGGAAGAATATGTCCGCAAGAATAAAATACAGGGATTGAAGAAATACCGGGGGCGGATTCATCTGGATATCAATTTGGCCAAGTTGCGGAAACGCTCATGAGCGTACTTGTGGATTCGTCCGTCTGGATAGATTATTTCGCGGGGCAGGGTGAGGCAGATGCGCTGGAATATCTGATCGAGGAAAACTTGGTCGTCATAAACGATCTGATTCTGGCGGAACTGTTGCCTGCCTTGCTGCTGCAAAAGCAGGCAAGCGTTGTTGCACTTCTTCGAGCGGTCCGGCGGCATCCTATGAAGATCGACTGGGAAGATATTATCCAGTTACAAGCGTTGTGTTTGCGAAATGGCATCAACGGTGTCGGCATCCCGGATCTAATCATTGCGCAGAACGCCATACAAGGTGGTTTGTCCCTGATGTCCCGGGACAAGCATTTTATTCTGATTTCAAAAAACACGTCATTGTCGCTATACTAACCGCCATAATTTACGATGGAACATGCACAATCCATAGTAAAGGGAGGGTATTTTATGTGTAAAAAATCTGTTATCATTTTACTAATCGTTATTCTCGGATCAATGTACCATCCATGTTCCGCTCAGGACGTGAAACTGGAAAAGATTGAGTGGACGGACATCTGGGTGATGGACGCCAATGAGATGGCCAACGCGCGGGTTCTGCTGGTCGGCGATTCCATCGTGAAAGGCTATTACGGGCCGGTGGAGAAACACCTGTCAGAAAAGGCCTCCTGCGCCCGCTATGCCACCAGCCTCTTTCTCTCCAATCCCGATTATCTGGCCGAACTCGGCTTGCTCCTTAAACGCTATGACTTCGATGTGATACACATCAATAACGGACTCCACGGCTGGGACTACACCGAGGAAGCGTACCGCTTGGGACTCACAGCCCTGCTCGAGATGATGAAACGCGACGCACCCGAAGCCAAACTCATCTGGTGTATGACCACGCCTGTACGCAATTCAAAGGAACTGTCCCAATTCGATGCCGCCCAGAACAACCGGGTAATCGAAAGAAACAGGATTGCCGCTGAAATCATGGAGGCCGCAGGCATTCCGGTTAACGACCTGTACGAGACCGTAAAAGACCACCCGGAATATTTTGCCGGAGACGGGGTGCATTACAACGGAGACGGACAGACCGCCCAGGCGAAACAGGTCGCGGAACGGATTGAAAAGGCCCTGGCGGACCGATAAGGGACATCAGGCCTGACTCCGAGTCTGCAGGCGATCCCCGTATTTCCGGTACAGACCGCGGAATTGATGATAGGTTAGGCCGAGGTACCGGGCTGTTTCGCGCTGGTTAAACCTGCATTTTTCCAGCGCCCGTTGTAACAAAGTCAGTTCGTAGGCCGCGACCGCCTGTGAAAAGTTGCCCGTGGCAACCTTCGAGACGTCCGTCTTCACGAAATCCGGTCGTGGTGACACCGGCTCCGGTACGGTCGACGGGGGGGAATACGGGGAAACAAAAGGTTCGAAGCATAGCGCATCGACCCGCGCGCCGTCGGACCGGTACACGGCGCGTTCCACCACATTTTTCAGTTCCCGGACGTTGCCCGGCCAGGGGTAGTCCAGTAACTGCGCCTCCACGGCGGGACTGAAGACGGGCATTTCCGTGCGGCCGAGCTCCATGGCCATCCGCGAGGCGAAATGGTTGGCCAGCAACGGGATATCTTCGCGCCGTTCCCGCAGGGGCGGCAGGAACAGGACCTCAAAGGAAAGACGGTCAAGCAAGTCACGCATGAACCGCCCTTCCGCCGCCAGTCGGAGCAGGTCCGTATTGGTGGCCCCGATGATGCGCACATCCACGGAAATCGGTTCGGAACCGCCCACCCGCTCGAAAACACCGTATTCCACCACACGCAGGATCTTTTCCTGCACGAAGAGGGGAATGTTGCCCAGCTCGTCCAGGAAGAGCGTGCCCCCGTCGGCGGCCTCAAAGCGCCCGTGTCGGCGCGCGGCCGCGCCGGTGAATGCGCCCGGTTCGTACCCGAACAACTCGGACTCTATCAGGGTCGGCGCCAGGGCAGCGCAGTTTAACGCGGCCAGGGGGCATTCCCAACGGCGGGACAGGAAATGTAACCGTTTCGCCGCGAGTTCCTTGCCCGTGCCACGCTCCCCCACCAGCAGCACCGGCCGGTCCACCACCGCCACCCGGGACAAGCGCTCCTGAAAATCCAGAAAGGCTTCCGATACTCCCAGGGCTTCCACATTCCCCCGGAAGTCCGACGAAGCGCTTGGTTGAACCATAGGTTTTTCCCTTAAGTGTTAGCGATACATTCAAAGAATCGAATGGACACTATGGACAGCATGGACAGAATGGACTGAACAACAAGAACAGTCAAGGCGGTTTTGCGCGATGATACGGGCTTAGTGGACAAGGCAAGCCCGTCTACCCTGTTGTTTGTGGTCCTTACGTCCATATTGTCCATTCCGTCCATTCCGTCCACCAAAAAAGATAGCATAAATAACCAGTATAGGTAAAGAAAGCGAAAATCTAGCAAATATAACCACATTCAAACTTCAAAACAATCCCGTCAAGATCACCTAATGCCTTGATTTCACGCCAGATAGCCATTCCCAGCCAGATTGGCACGCAGGTTGCTTTTACAGTCACGGAATTAACCTCAACAGGGCGGCATTTCCCGCCGGACAGGAGCAGACCCATGAGTATCTTTTCACGACTCGGCGACATTATCAGCTCGAATATCAACGCCATGCTGGACAAGGCGGAAAATCCTGAAAAAATGGTCAAGATGATCATCCAGGAAATGGAAGACACCCTGATCGAAATCAAGGCGAACTGCGCGGGGGCCATGGCGACCGAAAAACGTATCGGCCGCGACCTGGCCGCGGCGGCCTCCCTGGGACGTGCCTGGGGCGACAAGGCCGCGCTGGCCGTGGACCGGGACCGCCCGGAGCTCGCCCGGGAGGCGCTGCTGGAAAAGCGACGCTATATCGAGCGGGCGGAGGCGCTGGAACGGGAGCAGCGGGACGCCCACGAAGTGGTGAACCAGTACCAGGAGGACATCCGCCAGCTGGAGGAAAAACTGGCGGGAGCGCGCGAAAAACAGCGGGTGCTCATTCAACGGCACCACCACGCCGAGGACAAGAAACGCGCCCAGACGGATATCCGCCGTTACGAAACTTCGGACGCGGTGCGCCGCTTCAACCTGTTCGAGCAGCGCATCGACCGCATGGAGGCGGAGGCGGAAGTGGTCAACATCGCACGGAAACCCAACCTGGAAGAGTCTTTTGCCGCCCTGGAACAGGACGATGAAATTGAAAAGGAACTGGCCGCGCTCATGGAGAAAAAGCAGGGCCGTTCCTCGACGACACTTTAACACAGGCTGTAACCCCAAAGAAGGAGAATGACAGATGCCTTACCCTGATGGACACCGGGCCTTGTACCGCTCGCGGCGCGGGCTGCTGTTTGGCGTTTGCCGCGGGCTTGCGGAACGATTCGCCCTTTCTGTATTCTGGACCCGGGTTGTCACGCTCATCGCTTTTGTCGTGACCGGGTTCTGGCCGGTGGGCGCGGCCTACCTGCTCGCCGCGCTGCTGCTCAAGCGCGAACCGGGTCCGTGGGAACCGGCCTACCGCAAATATGCCATGGACGCGCAGTACGGCGCCGCGCGTGCCTGCCGGCGCGCCGCGGACGGCTTGGACGCGCGTCTGCGCCGCGTGGAAGCGGCGGCCGCGCGGGACATGGACGATTGGGACGCCCGCCTTCGTGAAACCCCGTAAACGCCGCCTGCGGCGAGGATGACAGTAGAAGGAATTCCGACATGAACACGCTGATTTTTCTGACGGCGCTCATTATTTTCGGCAGCCTGCTCGCCGGGCTGTTCATCATCTGCTGGACCATCGTAAAACTGGTCGGTCGCGGAGGCGTCCGCAACGCGAGCGCGGAAGAGGCGCGGCTTATCCAGGAAATGCATCAGGGGCTCGTGCGGATGGAACAGCGGGTGGAGGCCCTCGAAACCCTCCTGCTCGAACGGGAACAGGGGGTGCGGCAATGAATACCGGCTATTATCAAAACGCCCGCCGCGCCCGAACCCCTTACGGCAGCGGCCCTTACCGTTCCCGCAACGGCATCTTCTTCGGCGTGTGCCGGGGCTTGGCGGAACATTTTGGTTTTTCAGTTATGGGGACGCGCCTGCTGTTTATTGTTCTCGCGCTATTTACCGGCGTGTGGCCCATGCTCGCGGGTTACCTGCTTGCGGCCTTGCTGATGCGCGCAGAGCCCATCCTGCCCCTGGACAGCGATATTGACGCAGAGTTTTACGAATCCTACACCGCCTCACGCCACATGGCGCTCCTGCGGCTAAAACGCACCTATGACCACCTCGAACAGCGCATCCAGCGCCTCGAAAACACGGTTACCTCCCGGAATTACGATTGGGAACAGCGTCTGAACGGCCGGGCATAATATCCGCCTCAGATCGCGGCGAGCGCCTGCTCCAAGTCCTCCAGTAAATCGTCGACATGTTCAAGCCCCACGGAGATACGGATCATGTCCTCGGTGATGCCGGCCCTGCGGCGGGCGTCTTCCGGCATGGACAGGTGGGTCATGGTCCAGGGATGCTCGATGAGGGATTCCACGCCGCCCAGCGACTCAGCCAGGATGAACAGCCGCACGCTTTCCAGCAGGCGGAACGCGGCCGCTTCGCCGCCTTCAACACAGAATGAAAAGGTGCCGCCGCAGCCGCGCATCTGTTTTTGGGCCAGGGCGTATTGGGGATGGCTTTCCAGGCCGGGGTGCAGCACCCGCCTGACCTTGGGATGCTTTTCCAGCATGCGGGCCACGGCCAACGCGTTGCGGTGATGGGTTTCCATGCGCAGGGCGAGCGTCTTCAGGCCGCGCAGCACAAGAAAGCAGTCGAAAGGCGCCTGGCAGCTTCCCAGCATGTTCTGCAGCAGGCCGATCCGTTCCCCAAGATCCGCGTCCTTGACCACCAGCGCGCCGCCCACCACGTCGGAATGGCCGTTGATGTACTTGGTGGTGGAATGCAGCACGATGTCGATACCCAACGCCAGCGGGTTCTGAAAATAAGGGGAGAGGAAGGTGTTGTCGCACAGGGTCAGTATGCCCGCTTCTTTGGCGATCGCGGCAATGGCCTCGAGATCCAGCAGATTCATCAGGGGGTTGGTGGGCGTTTCCGTCCAGATCAGCCGCGTTTCCGGGCGCAGCGCCGCGCGCAGGGCGTCCAGATCGCGCAGGTTTACGAATTCCACGGCAACCCCCTGTTTGGCGGTGAAGGACGTCACGATACGGTAGGTGCCGCCGTACAGGTCGTCATGGACGATAAGGTGGTCGCCGGCCTGGAGCAGCGCGAGCGCCGTGGCCTCCGCGGCCATGCCGGTGCCGAGGGCAAAGCCGCGCGTGCCGCCTTCGAGCGCGGCGAGGCATTCCTCCAGCGCGCGGCGCGTGGGATTGCCGCTGCGCGAGTAGTCAAAAACGCCGGGTTGTTTCACCCCTTCAAAGGCGAAGGTGGACACCTGGTAGATGGGCGGCATGACGGCGCCGTAGGCCGGATCCGGCCCCTGGCCGGCATGAATGGACAAGGTTTCAAAACGCATCTTGGTTCTCCCGGGTTGAGAAAGGTTCCATGGAATCACCGAAAACCCCCATACCTTAACGGATTTTTCCGCTCCGGTCAATGCGCCTGTTCAAAAACGCCGGTGCCGGCCCCTATTCCTTTGCCAGTTGAAAACGCACAAACACGGGCTCATGATCGCTGAGCGGGTTGCCGGCGGGGTCATAGAACGCCGGGTCGTCATGCTGCCAGCTCAAGGGACGCATGACGTGACCTTTCCCCGGCCGGAAGAGGATGCGGTCGATTTCGGTGCCCGTGGGGCCGTTGATTTCATCGGAAGCGTCGCGAAGGCCGAGGATTTCCACCAGCCGGTCGAATCCCGTTACCTTGGGATTGTCCTTGTTCTTCTCCAGGTCTTCCGGCCCGCGGCTGGGACGCATATTGAAATCGCCCAGGAGGATCACCGAATGGTCCGCGGGGGATTTTTCACCGATAAAGCGGATAATATCATCGCCCTGCGCGAATTTCGCGCGCATGGTCGCGGGTTTCTTTCCTGCGGCGATATGGGTGGTATAGACGTCCACCGGCATGCCGTGCACGTCAAAGCCGGCCATCAGCACCCCCTTGGAGGCGGGCCAGTTCTGACCGTCCCCCTCATCCTCAAAATGAATGCCGTCGACTTCGCGGAGGGGATAGTTGCCAAGGATGGACAAGCCGGAGGTCGCCACTTCAAAGGGATGCTTCAGGGCGGCATGATAAATTTTCACCGGGTGTTCTGCCGCCGCCCACAAGCGAGGATGGTCCTTGAAACATTCTTGAAAGGCGCAAATGTCAAAACGGTTCAGGAGGGGGGATATGAAGTTAAATTTGTGCCGCGAGTCGTCAAACAGAGGGCGTGCCTGCACATTGTATGTCACTATGGTGAACTCCGCCGAGTCCGATGCCACCGGGGCGTTTTGAAATGCCGCCTCGTCCACCAGGACTTCTATGCCGCGCCGCGCCCGCGCCCACAGCCACCCCGTCGCGAGCAGAACCACGACAACAATCGTTATAACCCACCATTTTGCATACCAGTTGCGGACAGCCACGGCAAACACTCCGGTTTCTGTTCAAACAATGTTTTTGGAACGGTCCCCTAGGACGGAATCCGGGCCCTTTTATAGGGGTCACAAGTTTGGACTACATCTACCGGTGTACGGTTACGTTCCAAAACGAATTCGAGGCACGCCGGCCGTCTTTTACTACTCCGTATCTTCCCGTTTAACATGTGGGGATTGGGAAACGCCTCTTGTCTTGTTCCACTGTGAATTATTTACATTCGGCTCGGACGGTTCCGGCGGCGTCGCGGTCTTTGGAGCGGTTTCTGGCGCCGGTTGTGTGCTGTAATGATGCCAGAGGTCTGTCTTTGAGCGCGCAGGCGGCTCCTCCGCGTCAATACGTTTCCCCGGTTTGGAATGGTCGCGGATACTTGTGCCCGGCAGCGTCGGGCGAATCATGTCGTCCTCGATGCGCGCCCCCGGTTTGGAATGATCCCGAATGCCTGTGCCCGGCAGGGTCGGATACATCATGTCCCCGTCGATACGCGTCCCCGGCTTGGAATGGTCCCGAATGCCCGTGCCCGGAAGGGTTGGGTAAATCATGTCCCCGTCGATACGCGCTCCCGGCTTGGAATAGTCGCGGATGCTCGTGCCCGGAAGGGTCGGATACAGCATATCCCCGTCGATGCGCGCTCCCGGCTTGGAATGGTCCCGAATGCTGGTGCCCGGCAGGGTCGGATACAGCATATCTCCGTCGATGCGCGTCCCCGGCTTGGAATGGTCCCGGATGCTTGTGCCCGGAAGAGTCGGATAAACCATCGCGTCTTCCGCGCCTGACGGCATGCCGCAGCAGATAACAAGAAAGACATAAACGGCAACAACAGCTCTTACTGTGTTCATGGCACCCCCCTGGGTGTTTATACGACCGGATATAGTTGTTAAGCGCCTCTAAGTGCCCGTGCATGAGACTGTTTATTATTGTCCACTCCGGCCGATAGCATATCAAGCCCGCGCACGAACAGTCAGCCGCGGTTCAGCGCGCGCAGGGCGCGGTCGGGGCAGTTGGTAATGATGGCGTCGGCGCCGAGGCTGACCGCCCGCTTCATAATTTCGGGATCGTCCACCGTCCATACGGCGACACTCTTGCCGGACTGTCTAATGGTTGCCATGCGGCCCGGTGTCATGCTTTCATGACTGATGTTGAGCCCGTCTAGATCGAGCAGGAACAGCCAGCGCGTCACCAGTTCCCACATGTCGTGTTCATCCATCTTCACACCGGAAAGGGCCTCAACGCGCATCTCCGGCGCTTCAATTTTGGCGATGGCGCAGATAATCGGGGAAAAGGACTGTATGACGATATCCCGTTCCATGCCGCGCTCCCGAATCTGGGCGATCGTCTTACGCGTCAATTCGAGGTTGCGCGTGCCGCTCGCCTCGATGGCGGCCATAATCTTCCGTGAACAGTCCGGCGTCATCACTGTGCAGGAATCCGTCTCCTGAAGTATCTGCTGCATCAGCGCGGTATCATCGGCGCTGTTCTTGATTTCCACATACACGCCGATGGTGCCTTTCGCGAAATCAAGGGATTCCGCAAAGGTTGGAATACGCTCCCCCGCGTATTTCGGGTTTTTCCAGTTGCCTGCGTCAAGCCCTTTGATATAGGCCAGGTCACTGTCCTCAACGATGCCCTTGTCACCCGTGGTCCGTTCCAGCTCGCTGTCGTGGATGATGACCACCTCGCCGTCCCGCGTCAAATGACAATCCAGTTCAAACCAGTCCGCACCCATGTCCCGGGCAACGCGGAACGCGGCCAGTGTGTTTTCAGGCGCATCCTGGCTCGCACCGCGATGGGCGATGACATCCACCACCCCCTCGGGCGCTCCCGCCCGAAACGTGGCGCACCCGGTTACCAACACACAGGTCAGAACAAGTAACAGATTGAAGAAACGCATGATAAAGACCTCCTTTATATACGGATTTTATAGCATTTGACAGGTAATCACTGCAACTTCTCCTCGGACTGAAGGCTGGCATTGCCTGCAGTTTTTGGGGTATACTAAAATACACCTTACGTCATTATAAGGCGATGCTGTACCTTTTTCATGCGATTGGAGAGACAAATGAATTTTTTAACCAAGTTAGGCATTCAGTTACATACCATACGTTGGGTGTTGACCTGGAAGAAACACAACAACCACTATCCCTCACCAGCGCCGGAAAACCCAAAATTCATGACGGCCTGGCAGGCCGTGGAACTTATCAAGGACGGCGCCGTAGTCGGCACTTCGGGCATCGGCGGGAACCAGCGCTGTTCCCTGATGTATTGGGCGATGCGCGATCGTTATCGGGCGGAGGGGCATCCACGGAATTTGACCGTGGTCTGTGTGGGCGGCCAGGGCGGCCGCGGGAAAGTGCCCGGAACCCTGGAGGAACTGGGCGTTGAAGGGCTGCAGACCTGCATGATCGCCGGACATATTGAAACATACAAGGCCCAGATGAGGTTGGCCGATGCCGGTAAACTGGAGTTGCAGTGCCTGCCGCAGGGTACGCTGACGCTGCTGTTGAAAGCCCAGGGAGAAGGCAGGAATTATGTCATTAACGAAACCGGCATCGGCACCTTTATGGATCCGCGGACCGGCCGCGGGACGCCCGTGGTACCGACGGACGCCAAACAATACGTGGAAGTGCTGGAGGACGGACGCTTCAACTATACGCTTCCGTTGATTGATGTGGCCGTGTTCAACGCCCCGGCGGCCGACCGCAAAGGCAACATTTACTCCAAGAATTGTTCGGTCATCTGCGAGAGTTTGGAACTGGTCCGTGCCGCACGGCGTAACGGTGGCAAAGTCATCGTAAATGTCGGGTGCATGGTCGACGAGGGTTACGATGATATTTTCATCCCGGCGGAAGACGTGGATGCCGTGGTCTACTGGCCTGGCGCGGAGCAGACGGCCACCATCAAACACCGCAAGTATTGGGATTGTTTCACGCTGGACAGCAAGACCAGCGAAGCCGAAGGCCTGGCCCGGCAGAAGATTATCAATGATTTCCTGGGCATCACCCCCCGGCGCAAGCCGGCGGACGCGGTATTGGCCCGTTTGGCCACACGCATATTCGTGGACCTGGCGCGTAAGGGCGACCATGTGGATATCGGGGTGGGCCTGCCCGAAGAAGTGTCCCGCCTGTTGCATGAAAGCGGCGTCATGGACGAGCTGGTCATGATCAATGAGAGCGGCGTATTCGGCGGAGTGGCCGCGCCGGGCATCTTTTTCGGCGCCGCCATCAACCCCAAGGAAATCGTGTCCTCCGCCGAGGCCTTCGAGCGGGTTTATCAACGCCTGGACTGGGCGATCCTGGGCGCGCTTCAAACCGACGAGTCGGGCAACGTGAACGTGTCCAAGCGCGGTGAAGGCGCCATCAATTATGTGGGCCCCGGCGGGTTCATTGACCTGGTGGCCAACGCGAAATCTTTGCTGTTTTGCAGCGCTTGGGGCGAAGGCGCCCGGATTGAACTGGGCGAGGGTGAGGTCAGGGTGGCGGAGCGCGGCAAGCCGAAATTCATCAAGGAGGTGGACGAGATCACCTTCAACGGCCAGGAAGCCCTTAAACAGGGAAAGACCGTCGTGTATGTGACCCATGTAGGTGCGTTTCGCCTCACGGAACGCGGCATGGAACTCATCTATGTCATGCCGGGCGTCGACGTGCAGCGCGACATTCTGGACGCCTGCCCCATGGGTATTGTCCTGCCGGAAAGCGGCGCGCCGCAGACCGTTCCCGAATCGGTGATCACCGGCCGGGACTTCCGGCTCGCCCTGCGCGCTGCCGACGAAACATAAGAGGGCGACCAGGAACTGATCTGTTCAACGCCTATCGTGTTCACCTTGTTGCGGGACAGCCCTTGACGCGCACCGACCGCAAGACGGCCCGCTGCCTGTTCCGTGATTATTCTGGAATGTCGTCCTCTTCATCAGGGCCGAAATCCTCATCATCTTCCCCGCTTTCCTCACCTTCCTCTTCCCCCTCAAACAGGGGGCGGAGAAGGGATGCATCGTGGCCTGCCTCCTCCATCACGGCCGCGCTGACGTAAATGGGGCAATCCACGCGAAGAGCGATCGCGATGGCGTCGCTGGGCCGCGCATCTATGCGCAGCCCCTGTTCCAGCGCGCCGTTTTCATCAAGTTGCTCCATATTCAGATACGCGAAGAAGGTCTGCTCTTCGAGTTTATACACAGCAACGGACTCTACCTTCGCCCTGAGGCCCGCCAGAAGATTGCAGATCAGGTCGTGGGTCATGGGGCGCGGTGTTTTTTCCCCGAGCAGGGCCAACTGAATGGCGCTGGCTTCGGGTAGCCCGATGCTGATAAAGAGCACACGGTCTTCATGGCGAAGCAGCACCGCCGGAAACCCGCTTCCCTGCAACTGGGTAATTCCAAGAACCTTTACCTCAAGCATGCTGTGCCTCACTTTCTACCGGAACCGCCGCGGCCATGCACGTTCTTCCTTTTCGTTCCGAGTTCCTGCCTCTTCAAAAAAACTGTCCCGTCGCGAAGGCGGGTTCCACTTTGCTTTATGTATGCCCCGATCGCTCACAATTCTTTTCAGCCTTCTATAGCGAGGAGCGGCATACCCTATGGTTACGCTCCATCCGTCCTGGAGCCGGACAGTTACAACTTTCTTGCGCAAAGAAAAGGGCCGCAGACATGTTTACAAGAACACGCCGCGGCCGCGTTTTTATTTACGGAAAACCTTAGTTCATCCGAAGCCTTCTTACCATGCTTCCGGCGGCGAGCAAGAGCAACACCGCGGCCGCAGGCAGAAAATCATATAGCACCGACACGGGGCTGCTGTCCCTCGGGCCGCATCCCAGGAAGCTGCGCGCCTTGTCGCCCTCGGGATCATCGACGTCACCCACGAAAGTAAAGGCGTCTACCTTGCGGCCGATGCCGCCGACCGTTTCCACGGCCACGGTCACGGTACCCGCCGGGTGGATGGGCGTAACCACGGACAGTTCCGTGCCGCTGGATATCTGGATGCCGCTTCCCGGAACCCCGCCGAACGTCACGGCGGTCACAGCGGAAAGCCCCTTGCCCCGTATGGTAATCCGGTCTCCGCCAATAGTCAATCCCTGGTTCGGGAAGACTTCCTCGACTATGGGCACCCCGAGCACGCTGATTATCGGCGAAATAACCGGGTCGCCCTTGATGCCGCCGATACTCAGGGGAACGACCATAAAATACCACACATCATCCGCCCTGACAATGTTGGACGGGACGCCCATTGCATTGGTAAAGGCCGAAACGACCTGCCCGTTCCGGAACCAGTACACCGTGGAAGGTCCCGGACCGTAGAGCAGTGGTACTTCGGACGCGTAGGGGTGATAATACTCAAACGCGGCGTTAAGCGGCGTACCGACGGGAACGGACCGGTTCGTCGTCGGATCTTCGCCGGTCAAGTTCGTGGACAGGCGCAGGTTACGCGCGGTGGGTTTTACATTGTAACCGCGGTTTACAACCAGCCGAATATCCTGAAACACATAGTGGCCTTCGAATTCGGCAATGATGCGCACGGTATACGCGCCGGCATCTTCATAGGCGGTCTGCCAGGAGAAGGTTCCCGTGCCATCGCCGTTATCGGCGAAGGGCACGGCGCCGGGGCCGTCCCACTCGGCCACGAAGGCCGGTGCGCCGGTCGTGCCCGGAGGCAGTTCGGCCGTAATATTGAAGGACATGGCTTCTCCACCCGATACAATTTGGGTATTCACGGGGTTAAGGCTCATGCGGAAAGGCGTGTCGGCCAGTCCGGAAAAATCCACCCAGTGAAAACCGTCCAGAATGCCGCCATAAACGGTGGAAGGCTCTTCGGGCACGCCGCGCCCGTCGGAAAGGCCGATAATACCCGTGGACAGGCCGGCGCCAAGATAGGTGATGCGGATATGGCCGCTGTAAAAGAGTTCCATCTGCGCGGTCACCCGGTCTGGATTCAATACGTATTCATAGGCGCCCGGCTTTATAGCCACGTTGTCCAGGGTAACCACGAAACGGTCATCCATAATCTTGGCCCAGACTTCGCCGCCGATGTGCGGGGCAAGATCCGTGAACATAAAGGAAATGCGGGGCAGCGCGAAATGGGCGGCCAATGTAGGCATGTCCAGCGTGGCGATCAGATCCGCTCCGGTATACAGGGTTTCAATATCCGCGAAGACGACATAGCCGTTTGAAGACAGGAAAATTTCACTGTAGGGAACGCCGAAGAAGGGGAACGCGCGGTCGCCCAGCATTACGGGGAAAATGCCGTCATCCGTATACGTCAGATTATAAGCGCCGCCTCCCTCATTCCGTTGCACGGGGAGGTCATATACGCCGGGGGTATAGGTGACCTCATAATCGGAGAAGTCCATCGAACTAAGATACGGATCGTCGCCTCCGGGCGGCGGCGCCATAACAGGCCGGAAGCTAAGCTGGGAGAAGGAAAGATCGAAGGGATTGGAGCCTGTATACAGGTCATCCCCGAACACCTCCGTGTACACGTTCATCCCGTAATTGCCGGCGAGCGCTTTGGCATGCAACCGCTGCGAATAGAGCGTGCCGACCTGGGCGATAAGCGTGTAGTAATAGGTGACGCCGGCGCGCACGTCCTGATCCAGGTAAGCCGATTCCGAGCTGTCCACGGGAAGCAGCATGCCGTCCAGCGGTCCCGTTGGAAAATCGGTCACACTGCGGTACAGGGTGATTTGAACCGGTATGCTCATGGTTGTCGCGAAACTGGGGTTTTGCCACTTCAGCCCCACAACGGGCTTCCCGATGGTGGTAAGCGTGGGCAGCGCCCGGAAATTGCGCAGTCCCAGGATGGACGCGCCGTCCGCGTCCGGAGGCTCAATTTCCACGGCCCGGGCCCCGGCAATGATATTCGCCCGTTCCGCGGAGGAATAATTGAGGGCAACGCTTGCCGCGCGCAAGGCATAGTAGAGGTCGAAATAATCGGCGGAACCGGACAGCATGGGCCGCGCGGCATAGAAAAGATCCGCAACTTTGGGAATCCCCATGCCAAACACATTCTGACCGTTAAAGGTGTCGCCGTCCGTTAACAGGTAAATCAGCTTGTTGCCGATACCGCAATTGAAGTGGAGGCCGCCCAGATCCAACAAGGAGAACGGATCCCAAAGATACGGGCTCGTCAGCCTGTCCGGGCTTCTCCACCCGCCAAGGAGCATCGTGGGGTCTTTCATATACCGTATCGCGCCCGGAGGGGCATCGGAGGCATTCACACGGGTATCGTCATCCTCCTCCTCATCCTCGTCCAGGCCGCGCTCGTCCTGTATCAGCGACGGCATGTCCTCTCCCAGATACCAGCGCACTTCAGGAGAATCATTGCCACGCCCGTTGGTCAGATCCACGAACTCGCCGCCGAGGTCGGAATACATTTCAGTAATCGCCCCCGCATAGGAATAATAAATCAAGTCTGAGTCAAACTCGGTGACCCCATGGGTAAACTCATGGGCGACAACGTCATCCGAAAGGAACAAATCGCCGATGACCATGATATGCAACCCGAGATCCCAGTAGGCGTTTTGCATGGGATGGTTGACGTAGGCCCGAATGGGACTGCCCTGGTTGTCATAGCTGTCCCGCCCGTGCTGGTTCATGTAGAAATTGTAGCAGTCCCCGAAATAGTCGTAGGCGGTGTCAATGTTCTCGTTACCCACCGGGGGATCGCCTTCCCTGCGCACCAGTTCCGCGTTTACTAGATCTTCCGTTCCCTTGGTGTCGTAGATCTCCCGCCGGCGCGCCGCGGGCTGGTCGGCGTGGCGCAGCAGCAATTCACCGCTTTGCGCATTGATCAGTGATGTCATGCGCTGCACATTCGGCGCATCCACGCCCAGATTCACCTTCCATGCCAGGCAGGCGACGCCGGCCATGGAAAAGACCTCCGGCGCGAAAATCACGAGAACGGGTTCCTCAACGGCCGTATACAGTGCCGCGTCAACACCTGAAATGGCGGCATTCTGCGCGATGGCCCGTTCCACGGCCAGAGTCGCGCTCAGCACGGGCGTGAGGGAATCAAAGCTTTTTTCGAGTTCCCGGGTGTCCCGCAGGATATCCGCGTTTACATTAAGGACATTCAGCGTCTCATCCAACTGGACAACCACCTGCGCTCCGTAGATTTGGTAGGCCTGATCGCTATCCAGCAGGTACTGGTCCAACCGCGCAAAGCTAAGGTTTCCCTGCGCAACGGTTCGGCGCAGCCGCAATTCCATAGTGTTTGCGTCCAGCCCGAAGGCCTTGCCGTGGTAGGACATAAACTCCAGCGCCACCTGTCCGGCGTCCGGCAGGGACTTCCCCGACACGGGGGGCGCAATGAAGCGCGCCTGCGGCGGCGCCCCCAGGAAGCGGATAAAACCGCCTTCATCACTGTAGACCAGGGGCGCTTCCTGCGCCTCCGGGCCGTTCATCGTGTGAATCAGGGCACTGACGGCCTCGGGGTCCGCCTGCGGGCCGCTGCCGGTGGCGCCGGCGATGGAAACCAGCGCCGTGCACAAACAGCAAAACAGCACCCACGCGGTACGAGACGCCTGAATTCTCGGGATCATACGCTTTCTCCCGTCCGGCTCTTTGGCCGATACGCCGCAGAGGCGGCGTGTTGATACCTCATCACGGGGGCGCGGTCCGCCCTCCGTAAAAACAGATTCTCGTCATTTCGAATAAAGTCCCGCGCCGTACACATATCGGCGCGGGGCGATTACGTCATTCTTGTCTTCGGCATGATCAGACTTAACGCGTCAATACCGCCCCGGAAACCGGGAAGGGATTAAAGCGAGCTGTAGACGATCTGCCACTGTGTGCCTTCACGGCCGGCCAGTTCGCGCTCCGCAATAGCCTGCACCTGGCCCTCGAAGTCCGGCACCCGCGCATTGATGATCTGGCCCTCAATGCCTTTTTGAACCTCTTCAGGCAGGTTTTCCTTGAAACCCCACAGAGGGGTTTCCGCCTTGCTGATGTTCTCATAGCTGCCGATATTCTTGCCGTCAAGCGTGCGGTAATAGACCGCCCAATTGCCGCGCATCAGGCATTCAGCCCAGGTCTCCGTGCGATGGCCGTAACGGTCGGTGACGGGAATGCGCGCGAAGAAATAATCATTGGCGCGGGCGAGTTCATTCTCCTTTAAGTGCAATTCCGTATATTCGTTCTGCAGTTCCGGCGACACCCACATTTCCTGCGCGGCCTTGTCGCGCAATGCCTGCACCGCGGCCAGCCGATTGTCATAGTTGTACTTTTCCGGGGTCAGCGGAATGCTTTCCTTGACTTCTATCATTAGTTTGTCGATATTGTGTTCCAGGGCCTGCTTCGTGGCAATGCGCCGCGCGTTGGCCTCTTCGAGTTCGCCCACATAGCCCGTAAGCCGGTCCACCTCCGAGATCAAACCGCGCTGCCGTGCCTGCACGATGGCGGTTTCGTTGCGCAACTCTTCCAAAAATTCGCGCGCCGCGACCACTTCATCCGTACGCTCGCGCAAGTCGCGCTCGACGGTGGCGAGTTCCCGCTGCTGGGTATCCAAGGTCGCGCGCGTCGAATCCAATTGCCCTTTGACGACATCCAGTTCCTGTGTACTCACCAGAATCTGGTTCTGCAGTTCCGCCACACGTTCCGGGCTGATATCCGCAGGACGCTCCGGCGTGGCCTGCAGCTGCTGCAGCGTATTGATCTGCCGCTGCAAATTGGCAATATTGGAGTCCTTGCTTTGCAATTCCTTCTGCAGGGGATTGCCCGGCACAAAACCAAGATAACTTGACAATGGCTGGGAGGCGATCAACCCCACTCCGAGCGAAATCAAACCGATCACAATAACCCACAAGGCGCCCATGCCTTTCTTGGGAGGTGTCGGCCCGGATTTGCCGGCTTGCGGCGGCAGCGCCGCGCCCGCGCCCGCAGCCGCGCCGACCATGCCCGCATCCAGATCACCAAAACCAGTATCCGGACTGAAGTCCGGAACAGGCGTGGCGCCCATGGGACTGCCGAAGTCGGAGCCGCCCGTAAAATCATCAAACATGGGCGTTTCCATCGCCTGCGTGGCGGCGGACACCTGGCTGCCTCCGAATCCACCGTCGCTTGAGCCGAACGCGCTGTCAAAAATCGGCGTATCCAACGTTGAATCCGGGCCGGGCCCGATGTCGGGGGTTTCCGGCGAGAAATCGCTGTCTGCCGCCAGATCTTGAAAGCCGCTTGATGCCATGCCGAAATCACTGGAGCCTGGTTTGGAACTCTCAAAGTCCGGAATGCCGGCATCGCTCGCCAGATCGCCTTTGAAAGGTGGTGGCGCCTGGGCGCCGCCCTCCGCCATTCGTTGCGCGCTTTCGTGAAGACTTGAATCCTGCGACTCAAAATCACCCAGCGGCGGCAGCATGTCGCCCTCGGCGTCCAAACCGCCATGGGAATCAAATTCACTTAATGGCGGCAAATTCCCCAAACCGGAATCGCCATCCGCGCCATCGGCCCCGGTATCTTCTCCATTCTTCGGGCGATCATCATCAAACACGTTGTTGTTGGTCATAGGACCCACCTCCGTTTGCGTGACGGGTTACAGGAAAAAACATAGCGTCTTATACTGCGCATTCTATCATGAATTGCTTTATGTGTCAAGTAAACTCTTTACAAAGTGTACGGGACATTAGCAGATTGAATTTATCCGCTTGGAATCTGTCAACTAAACGTCAGCCACCTCAGGTAGGCGTAAGGCGGAACAAGCCCATACCGACCGATAAAAAAGCGATATTGGCAGCCCACGCGGCTACTGCGGGTGGCCATTCTCCCATGTATCCTAAACCAACACAAATGGCAAACAGCATGAGATAACATACTGCGATTACAATACTTATGCCAAACCCCAACAAAATGCTTCCCCGGCGAAGCCGCATGGCGAAAGGTATGGCAAGCCAGATGATAACAAAACATAATGCCGGCTGGGCAAACTTCACATGATAGTTGACAAGATGTTCCCGGACCGGCATGCCCAGTTGCCGGGCACGGGCGATATCTCCTGAAAGTTGCTCCGCCGTTTTTGCTTGCGCCGGTTTGCTCAGCGCAAACAATTCCGCAGGAGATTCCTTGAATGGGGCCTCCGTTTGGGTTATCCGGCGCGCAAGCGCCTCCCATTGTTTTTCCTGGTCAAAGACGGCCCAGCGCCCATCCTCCAGCAGCCAGCATTGCCGGACTTCATCCCAATAGATCCGGCGCGCGCGAATCTCCTCCAACTTCTTTTCCCGTATTGCGTGCAGATAGACATCCTGCCCGCTGTTTGCGCGCAAATTGTATTTCAGTATATGGCAGGTCCAACCGTCACCCAGGTTGGTCCAACTGACACCAAAGCGATCCTGGCCGCCTATCTTGGAAAAATACTTTTTCGTAATCGTGTTGTGCGCCTCCACAGCGCGTACCCCAAACGTCTCCTGCACACCGAAAGAAATCACGGCGGTCATCAGGGCAATGAGAATCGGCGCGCGCGCAATGCGGCGCAGACTCACCCCGCCCGCCAGCAAGGCCATAATTTCCCGATCTTGGGCCGCCTTCCCCAATACGATCAATCCCGCGATAAGCACGGCAATGGCGGCGGCCTGAAACTCAAACAAAATAGTCGGGATGAGGGTAATATAATAGCGCAGTACCAACAGGGGCGGCACCTGGTACTTTAAAATCGCGTCCTGGCGCGTGACGACCAGATCAATAAGCGACACGAGCAAGACAAGCGACAACAAGACCTTGAACAAGGCCGCCGTCATGCGTTTTGCCAGGTAGCGGTCATACAGGTTCATACGCGGTCCACCCGCCAGATAAGAACGATTCCGAGCATACACAACAGCATGTTAGGCGCCTGACCCAGGGCTACCGTAGTGGACAATGGCAGGAGCAGCGGCAGTTCAACCATTTTGCGCAGGATAAAATACAGGCCGATGATAGCCAGACCAAGCGTAAAGGCATAGGATTGTCCGGTTCGTTTTGACCGGGCCCCTAGCGGCGCGCCCACAATGCTCACGGCGAGGCACATGAGGGGAAAGGCAAGCCGGTTTTTTATTTCAAGCCGGATGTTGCGCAGTTCAACGCCCACCGGCAGGGACTCCGTCTTCTCAAACAGTCCTGAAAGCCGCGCCTCTTCACCGCGCAATTGGGCCAGGGTGTATCCTTCGCTGGTATCGGCCATTTTAGTGGCCTTGGGCATGGGGGCGGTATTCACCAGCGACTCGAAGCTGAAATGCTGCTTGGGATCGCTGGGGATGAAATAACCGTTCTGCAGTTCAAGCTGCGTCTCACCGCCGCGCTTTACCAGGCGCGCACTGTCCGCGTAAAACGCGTTGGCCCCTTCCTCCTTGGGCTGCAGAATGACTATGTCGCGCAGGGTCCCGTCCGGCTCCCGGTTTCCGAGATATACCCGCCAATCGCCCACCTCGTGGATGACGCCGGTGGGCAGGGCGTCCACGGTCATGCGCAGCGGCAGTTCAAAGGTTACCAGTCGTATCAGGCGCCTGTACGCCCAGGGTTGCGCCTGGTCGGCGACGAAGAAAGCGACTCCGCTCAGCACCGCGCCCAACAGCACCACCGGCATAACGACACGTTTCAGAGGGATGCCGGCCGCTTTCATGGCGGTTAATTCACTGTGCTGCGCCAGCCGGCTGAAGACGAACATGATACCCAGGAGGAAGGTAATGGGAAAGATGTACCCCACCATGGTGGGCAGGGCGTAAAACCCGATGCGGATAACGTCCAGCAACGCCATCTGGCTTATGGGGATACGCTCCGAAATGTCGCGCATTTCGGTGCGCACGGCGCCACCAACGACGACGAAACTGATGACCACCGCGGCCAGCAGCGCGGGCGGCCAGATCTTGCCAAGTATATAGCGGGTCAACAACCGCATCTGCTAGAAATTCCTTGACCCGGCAGGACCGGGCCGCTGCACCATGATTCTTCGAATTCCCGCAACCACGCGGACCTGCCCTGTCCTGACGACACCGTGATTACCGGGCGGAAGGAAATATTATACGCTTAAGAGCCTGGACACGCGAAACAAGTCGGGATCGTAGCAATTACATGTGTTCCAGGCGTCCTGAAGGGGACGCTGTCCGATATGGTTGTTCTCCATGACGATCATGACGCCGGACGCGCCCGCAAGCAGGGCTTCCACGGCCGCCGCTCCCATGCGCAGGGCGAGCACGCGGTCAAAGGCGGTGGGGGTGCCGCCCCGCTGCACATGTCCCAGTACCGACACGCGCACATCCTTGAACTCCGAGATTTCGGCGACCTTGTCGGCAATGGTAAAGGCGTTGCCCGCGTCATCCCCTTCGGCCACCACCACGATCATGGAGGTTTTCCCGCGGCGGGACATCTCGCGGAGGTCTTCCACAAGGGCGGGAATGTTGGTCACATTTTCGGGCGCAAGGATGGCCTCGGCGCCGCCGGCCAGCCCGCTGTACATGGCGATAAACCCGCTGTGCCTGCCCATGACTTCCACGAAAAAAATGCGGTCATGGGAGGCAGCCGTGTCCCGCAGCCGGTCGATGCCCTCCATGGCCGTGTTCAAGGCGGTGTCAAATCCGATGGTATATTCCGTACCGCCGATATCATTGTCGATCGTGCCGGGAATACCCACGCACGCGATTTGTTGTTCCTCCCAGAGATCGTACGCGCCCCGGTAGGACCCGTCCCCGCCGATAACCACCAGCCCTTCAATGCCCAGGCCGCGCAGCCGTTCCGCGGCCTTCGTGCGGCCTTCCGCGGTCATGAATTCCTTGCAGCGCGCCGTGCGAAGAATGGTGCCGCCGTGATGAATGATGCCGCTCACGGACCGCGCGGACATTTCTTCGATGGCGCCGTCAATCAACCCCTGGTAACCGCGCTGCACGCCGAAGACTTCGACGCCGTGCGCGACGGCCGTGCGCACAACAGCCCGGATGGCGGGGTTCATACCCGGCGAATCGCCGCCGCTGGTCAAAACCGCAATACGTTTCATGTGGAGCACTCCTGAAGGTAGGCGCATGGTATGCGCGGACGGCACGGACCGCCGGGACAAGCAAAGAAGTCATGGCCGTCCCGCGGTCTGCCCTGTTATATCGATGCCACGATCTCCATCAAGCGGCGGCCGTATGCCGTATAGGACTGATAAAGCGCATCCGCGCTGTCCGCTTTCTGTCCCGTGTGAATCACGGCCGCCAGGTGGGGTTCAATGGAAAACCCGCCATCATAACCGCGGCCGAGCAGATCCGCGACCACTTCCCGAACACGGCCGTCACCGTCTCCGCACATGCAGTAATGATCTTCGCCATCGATTTTTACGGCGTCCTTGATGTGCACGTAAACGATGTCCTGCAGCACGGTCTGATAATAGTCCCAGGCATCCTGCCCATAGGTGACCGGATTGCCCGTATCGTACACCACCTTCAGCGCCGGACTGTCCACCTCACGCAGCAGGATGTTGCTGTTTTCCGCGGACAGGCCGCCCCAGCCGCTGCAGTTCTCATGAACAAGCGTGACGCCGCCGTCTTCGGCCATGCGGGCCAGTTGCTGCATGCGGCGGATGGATTCCTTCCGCCAGACCGCCTCATCCACAGGATTATCCGTGTCATTGGGATAACTCATGACACGAATGAACGGCGTCCCGAAGCGGTGCATGCGCGGCATGGCGCGCGCGAGGTCCGCCTCATCCACGGCGAAGTCGCCTGTAATCGGGCGGGCCCAGTTGGCTATGGCGCTGGAAAAACAGGAAACACCCATGCCCGCGTCCGTCACCGCGCCGTATACGGCGTCAAAATCCGCGTCCGTCAATTGGGTGATATTAACGCCGTCGACAACGCGCAGTTCCAGCCAGGTCCATCCCAGTTCCCGGTGTGCCCGGATCTGGGCCGCGATGTCCTGACCCGCTTCATCTGATATGCCTGAAAAAAACATGGATACATTACCTTATTTTGTTGTTGATTCCGGGAAATGCCCTTTCCCACGCCCCGGGGGCGGTCTGATAGTACGTCAAGCCCCGCGCGGGATGCAAGCCGATTCTGGACGCGTCGGATTGGTCCGACTCATTTGATATCTTCTGTGGAAAGTTCTTCCTATTCCGCTCTATTCCTCCGCGTGAAACAGACGCAGCGTCTCTTCCGCAAGCAGGTTCACATCAAAGGGTTCCGTGCAATCCAACCAGTGGACGCGCTTGTCCGCGTTAAACCAGGACAACTGGCGCTTGGCATAGCGGCGGTGATGCTGCCGCGTGGCTTCCGCGGCCTCTTCCAGCGTGCATTCCCCCCGCAGGTACGCGGCGATCTCACGATAGCCGAGGGCCTTAAGACGCTCGATGTCTTTGCCATAGCCGGATTCCAGGAGGCGTCGCGTCTCCTCCACCCAGCCGGCGTCTATCATTGCCGTTACCCGATGGTTAATACGCTCGTACAGGGTTTCGCGGTCCCAGCGCAACGCCACCTGGGTGACCCGCCACGAGGCACGGTGCGCCTGGTGCTCCCGGTGCCATGCGGAGAAGGGGCGGCCGGTGACTTCATAGACCTCCAGGGCGCGCACAATGCGCACCAGGTCATTTTCACTGGAAAGCAGCGCGGCATAGTCCGGATCCACCGCGCGCAAACGCTCCAGCATGGCCGCGTTGCCTGTTTCCCGGGCGCAGGCGCGCAGGCGGTCACGCACGTCCTGATCCCGGGCGGGTCCGTCAAAGAGTCCGTCAATAAACGCGCTCACGTACAATCCTGAACCACCAACCAGGATCGGCACGCATCCGTATTCCAGCAGCCCGGTTGCGACTTCACGGGACAGACGTTCGTATTTTCCCGCGGCCATGTCGTCATCGGGATTCAGGAAACCCACAAAGTGATGAGGCGCCGCGGCTTGCTCCTCCAGCGTGGGTGCCGCCGTGCCGATCTCCATGCCGCGATAAAACTGCATGGAATCTGCGGAAAGGATTTCGGTCTCCAGTCGCCGGGCCAAGGCAATGGCCAGCCCTGTTTTTCCGGAGGCGGTGGGACCGACCACGGCGATGGCGCGGTTCACTGTATCCTCCGGAAACTTTTTTCCATTTGCTGCCGGGTGATTTCCACAATAATGGGACGGCCGTGGGGGCAGGTATAGGGCGGGTGCAGCTTGCGGAATCCATCCAGCAGGCGGCGCCGTTCCTCCGTTGTCAAGCGGTCGCCGGCCTTGACGGAAGCCTTGCACGCGCGCGTGGCCGTGCGCAACAGATCTTCCCGGGCGTGCTCCTGGCCGAACAGATTCCCCTGGGCCAGTTGATCCAGCACAGCCAGCACGACATCAGGCGCCTTGCTTTCACTGTAGAGGTGGCAGACGCCGGTCACCTGGAAGGAGTTTCCGCCGAAGGCCTCCAGTTCGATGCCCAGTTCACGGAAGTCCTCCAGGTGGGATTCCAACAGTGCGACTTGTGAGGGCGCCACTTCAAACACAACAGGCACTGCCAGTTGCTGCACCGCATATTCATTGTCTTCCAGTTCACCAAGCAGCGCGTCGTAATTCAGGCGCTCATGAAGCGCGTGCTGGTCAATAATCAGAAGGCGTTTACCGTCGGGGACCAGCAGATAGGTGTCGAATACCTGCAGCGGCGCGTCACCCACCGCCTCGAGGGCTTCAAAACATCCGCGCGGCACCAGCGTCTCGGCCTCTTCCGGTGCGGCCGCTCCCTTATGGCTTTTCCGTGTGCCCAGGCCGGGGATGTCGCCTGTCTCAGGGGGCGTTTCAAGTTCCAGGCCCGAAACCGCGGGGCGGTGCGTCGCCGGCGCCGGAGCGGACGGTTCCATAACGGGAGTGACAAGCGGTTCAGACTCTGGTTCAAACGAGGGAACGGGGGAGGGACTGTTGATCGGTGCTGCCGGGGATTTTGCGGCCGGAATCGCCGGTTCAAGCGGGGTAAAACGTGCCGTTATCGCTTCTGATGCTGTTGCGGCCGTTTCCGCGGCGGCTTTGCTGAACCGAGCCAGGGCATCCCTTACAATATCCCGGACGGCGTCATGGGCGGCGCGCTCGTCGCGGAAACGGATCTCCCGTTTGGTCGGGTGAATGTTCACATCCACCTGCCTGGGATTCAGCGTTAACAGGAGGACCGCCACAGGATGCCGTCCCACAGTGAGCAGGCCGCGGTAGGCATCCTGAAGCCCGTATTGCAGGGATGGATTGGACACGGGGCGCCCGTTCACAAAGAAGAACTGGTGGGACCGGGTGGCGCGGTTCAATTCCGGCGTACCCGCGAGGCCGCTCAATGCGAACCCGTTCGTCTCCCCTTCCACCTCCACCATGTCGCGGACAAAGGACAGCCCCCAGATCAGGGCGATACGGTCGCGCAGCGAGGCGTGTTCGGGAACGTCAAGGAGCATGCGGTCGTTGTGGAGCAATTGAAAGCCTACGCCGGGATTGGCCAGCGCGAGGCGCTGCACGATGTCGATGCAATGGTTGAGCTCGGTGGTAATGCCCTTGAGAAATTTCGCGCGCACCGGGGTGTTGAAATAGAGACGGTTCACGGAGATGCGTGTGCCTTCGGGCGCGCCGGTCTGCTGCACCTCCCGTAGGATACCGCCTTCCACGCGCAGCATGACGGCGCTTTCATCGCCGACCCTCCGCGTAACTAGGATAAACCGCGACACTGCCGCGATGCTCGCCAGCGCCTCGCCCCGGAATCCCAGGGTCTGGATATTGTCCAGATCCTGAGCGTTGCGTATCTTGCTGGTAGCATGGCGTTCGATGGCCAGCAGCGCATTCTGTTCCGACATGCCGTGGCCATTGTCCTGCACCTCGATCAGGCGCCGCCCTGCCGCCACCAGGCGCACCGAAATACGCGTTGCCCCCGCGTCCAGCGCATTCTCGACCAGTTCCTTCACGGCCGACGCGGGACGCTCGACAACCTCGCCCGCCGCAATCTTGTTGGCCACCTCGTCGGGCAGCACGCGCACGGGCGCTATGGCCTTGTTATCGGGCATGACCTTCTTTCCGGGAGCATGATGCTCCATCGGTATTGTAAAGTAAAGGCCATGCCATTGTCACCGAATGTCCCGAAAGGGCGCGCCTGTCTTCCCCTGCTGTTCCTTTACCGTAGCGGCAGCGGCAGCCCGTCCAGGTCCCCCGGAGAAAGATCAGGCATCACACCGCTTTCCGCGGCGCCCCAGAAATAGGTTTTCACGGCACGATAGCCCAGTTGTTCTGGCGGCGCCTCGCACGCGGTGCCGGTCATGAGCACGGCGAAACACCCGAAACGCCGTTCAATGGCCCGTTCCACCCGGGTGAGAAAGGCCCGCCGCGCGTTCTGTCCGAGCGACGGCGCGAACACGACATGGTCCAGGGCGAAATAGCGGTCGGTTTCCGAAACGGGATTGACGTATCCCCGGGCAAGGGCATGGGGTGTGCCATTTTTCATCAACACCCAGCCCGCCGCGCGTATGCCGCCTTCATCAAAACCGCAATCCCAGGCGAGCCGCTCCGGGGAATAGGCCAGGGAAAGGCCGTCCGGCCGGATCGTCTCTTTGAGCAGTGTCACTGCGGCCCCGGCATTATCCACGGTAATTTCCTGTATCCCGCATCCTTTCGGCAGCCGGTCCAAACAGGTACGCGCCGCATAGGCCAGATGAAGCGCGCCCATGCCCAGGGTTTCTTTTTTGCCGAGTCCTCCCGCTGCCGCGGTGCGGCCCAGCCGTAACGGGCGGGCATAGAGGCGCGACGCTGCGGCGTGGGCGAGGATATCGCCTGCGCCGCGGCCCTTAACGCCCTTGGCCGCGCGCCAGTGAAAACTCCAGGGAATGCCGGCGTCCGACAGGGCAAGTCCCTGACGCAGCATGAGCAGTTCGAGCAGGCCACGTTTCTCCCAGGCCGCCGACACGCACAGCCCCGTGGTCAGCACCGCCGCGTGGGGCTGTTGTCGATAAAGCACCTCCAGGGGCAGGGCCAGTACCGTGCCCTGCAGCACGCTATCCGCGCGAGCGGTGAGCGCGAAACCATGCACGGGATTCGGACCCATGCAATACCGGAGGAAGGCGGGGGAATAGGCGATGCGGATCCGCTTGCCGTACGCGCGCCGCCATGCCAGGTCGATCAGTTCCGCGATGTCCTCCAGGGGCGCCTCATTCAAGGGCATCACCGCAATGGAAAGATTCTCAAGATCCGGATGGAGCCGGCGCATGAGGGATTCCTGCCGGCGCAGTTTTGACGCGTTCAATGCCATGTAAGAATATTCACGCGCCGCAGCCCGCCGCTTCCAGGGCGACGGCGCCGGCGCTGCGTTGCGCAAGGGCCCGGATAGACCCGGGCACAATGCCCCGGGTTACCCATTCGCGGGCGACAATCACCGGTACCGTGCGCGACCCCATGTAATGGAGTGTATCGCCCATAGGCACCAGGGGCACATTGCGCGAACTCAGGCTTTTAAAAAATCTTTCGTCAACCGTGGCCGCGGCAAAACGAATACCCGCTTCAACGAATATCTCGGTAAGTCGCTGCATCAGCGCCTGCCGCACGGCGCCGCCCCGGAATTCATCACGGATGACCATGGTGCCGATTTGCATCAGTTGTTCCGTTTCCACCTCCCGCAACAACGCTTCCGCCCAAGGCCAGATTTGGAAGGGTTCGAAGCAGTGAAGACTGAAAAGGCGCTGCTCCGGACGCGCATCGATAACGGCCCGAACGGATCCCGCCAGGATATCCCCGCAGAATGCCGCGATGACCTGATGATCGGGGTAGTCGTCGTTTTCGAGAACTCTGCGATGGGGGTTCGGCGCAATATATCCCGCGTCCAGGTACACTTCGTATTCCAGCGCCTGAATGCGGTAGTCGTCATGGGAACACACTTCTAGACGGACTTTTTCTGGCATGAAAGAAAACCTTTACTACCGGTTTAAGAGAGGACTTGTACTCGCGCCCCGGCCTTACGCAGCCGACGGCGGCAGGGTATGTCAACTATGCCTACAGTACAGGCCGAAAAGGAAAGTGTTACACCCTATTTCACCCCGGTTAACACGGACCAACATGGCGGGCATCTGCTTGCCATTAAGAGACCAGCATTATAAAAAAGTTCCCGGGACGCAATAAAAACCGCGTGTGTTTTGTTTTAAGGGGAAACAAGTGAGGGATTTTACAATGAAATCATTCTTTAAAGGTGTGTTGCTGGTGGTCGCCCTGACCGCACTTTTCCTGGCGGGACCGGTGATTTATTACTTTCCGCTATACAACTTCCGCACGGTGGAGCCGGGCGCTTTTTACGGGTCGCGGCAGATGGGCGGCCGCGCTCTTGAATCCACCATAAAGAAGCGCGGCATTCGCACCGTTATTAACCTGCGCGGCGAGAATCCGGGCAGCGACTGGTATGATGAAGAAGCGGCCGCCTGTGCGCGGGCCGGCGTGACCCTGGTGAATCTGGGTTGGTCACAGGGCCGGCTGCCGGAGCCGGAATCCCTGGCCCGCTTTGTGGAAGTGGTCGAATCCGGGGAAGGACCGTTCCTGGCGCATTGCGCGGGCGGGACCCACCGCACCGGCGTGGCTGCCGCGGTATACCTGCTGCTTCACGGCGCCGACGTGCCCACGGCGCGCAAGCAATTCCGTGTGGGTTTCAATGATGCGCCCATCGGACAGCTGCTCGACCTGTATGAGGGCAGCGCCGTACCGTTCCGGCAGTGGCTGCTGGAGGTGTACCCGGGGGCCTACGAAGTGATCAAGTCCCGGGAAGCAACAGAAAAGGCAAAAGGTTCAGAAGAAGGGGCTGTTATGAAAGAAGCGGCATAGTTGGTGTAAGTAAAGCCCAAGCCTTGCATAATAACGATGCGCCATGGGGAAAAATGTTTGCCTTCCGAGAACCTGATATGCGTCATTGCCGCTAACATTAAAATGATGCGTTCCCTGCTGGATTAAACAAAATCCACATTCATCAGATCAATCGGATCCGACCAATCTGTCCGGTCCGGCATTATTACAAGTCTATCGGCGCACCTGAAATACCAGGTCACCTTCCTTGTAAAAAAAATCTCCTTCAACGCCGCCATCGTCTATACCGTTAGCGCCTACACTATAGAGCATATACCCATTACCTTCGCAACGATAGTGAAAAGGTTGCTGACTAAAAGGGTCTATGGGCATCGCATCCAGGTAGTGCGGCACCAGGGCCTCCAGCTGATCTGGCAGAGTGCCATGGGCAAGTCGGTACCGCTCAAGGGAAACGGTAAGGATGCCCTGGCTTATCCCGGCCTCATGTTCCGCAGTATGTTGGAAAAAGATATCCATTGAAGACAACAGCAAATTGGAAAGGCTTGGCAGCACAATTCCGTCTGAAAGTTCTGTATTAATGGTTTCGGTAATATTCCGGGCTTCCTGGTAGGGCATACGAGCGGCGGGGATCAGCGCATCCATATAGTCGAGATAAACGTCCCGCTCTCCGGAAAACCACCCGAAAGCATTGGCGGTCTGGACGAGAGTCCTGGTGGAACCCGGCAACACATCATCCATCCATCTCCGTGTCCATACCGCGCTTGCTATCGCCCCGGCAGGATCCTCGAAGGCGGCGATGCCTAATACACGCTCCGTCATCAGTGAATTGGCAAGCGCGTTGGGATTGTATTCTTGTTCAAACATCCGCCGGAGGTGGTTCAACTGCGCATCGGTATAGCTTACCCGAACCAACGTTTCTTTCAGTGTGGACAGGACCATGCCGTTGCAGGACTTGCGAATCCATTGTGCTAGGACCAGGGGTTCTTCCCGTATCGGGCGAGGTACGGCCATGGCCGTAATCAGGGCGGCAAAGGCCTGGTCCCTATTTTCAGAGAGCGTTTCCGCGATGGTCTCCAACAGCAGTAATCTTACGGCGATGCGGATTTTGGATAAAGGCTTTACCTCCATTTCATACCCTTTGGAATAATCTACGGGAAATCTCCCGGGAGGTAACTCGGCCGCTGCATGTAACAACTGCAGCAGATCCGAATGCTTTGACAGATAGCGCCGTAGCGGTTCCAGGTCCGCCGGGGATAACGTTTCTTCTTCATAGATGAGGCGTTTGAAAATATCAATAATATCTTCCGGTTCATCCAGGAATACAGTGTCCAGTTCTTCCGCCGCTTCTATTTGTAGGTCCGCGCTGGTTTTCGCGGATTGACGGGAAACATCGCCTTCTAAAACGTCGGCGCTTACGTGGAGTTGTTCCTGCCATGCCACCATGTCCTGCACCGTTACCGGGTTTCCTTCCGTGCGTATCGTCGCCAGGCGGGCGGCGTAATGCCGGTCCGAGTAGTATTTCGCGGCAAAGAACACGACCAGGGGGCAGAGGAGGATGACACCGGCGATCAGCAGGATGCGGCGCTGCCGCCCCTGCCAGGGTGTGCGTGTCCGGGAACATTGAGACGTCTGGTTGGTAAGGTTTGCTGTCATCGCATAAGCCCGTGTTTTTTGGGTGAACCTGCATATAGTATACCTCTTGTCGCTTCGACGGGAAACAGAGACTACTGGGAGTTCTTCTCAAGCCAAGGGTTCTAATGGTCACGCTTGGGTAATATAACGTTCTCAAAGGACGTAAAGGACATCAACGACACAAAAGACAAACACGAACGGGATGGATGTGTGCCTCCTGTCCTTTTTGTTCTTGATGTCCCTTAGGTCCTTTACTACTGGCGGGCAGTGATTCCGCCGCTCCGGATTTTGAACGGGTGTCTGTCGTCAAACGAGCCTCCGTCAAGTTGTAAATCCTGCCCGAAATATGGTTTCATACCGTCTGCCCGCAGACAATCCCTTCAACCCGCACAGGAGTGCTTTATCATGACCCAGGAAAGAAAAACCATCCACGTCGTATCCAACTCACACTGGGACCGCGAATGGGGCTATCCCTTCGAAGAGACCCGGCTGCTGTTGCTGAAGTTCATGGATGAATTGCTGGACCTGTTGGAAACGGACCCGGAATTCACCTCGTTCACCATGGACTCGCAGACCCTGTGCGTGGAGGATTACCTGGAATTGCGCCCGGAGAAGCGGTCCCTCATCGAGAAGCACGTGAAGAGCGGGCGCCTGCTCATCGGCCCGTGGTATTCGCTGCCGGAGGAGTATGTGTGCAATGGGGAGTCGCTGGTGCGCAACCTGGTGGTAGGCCACCGCAGCGCCCGGGCCCTGGGCGGCGTGACCAAAAGCGGCTACACGCCCTTCAGCTACGGCCAGACCTCGCAGATCCCCCAGATTTACCGGGGTTTCGGTATTGAGGACATTATCTTTTACCGGGGCATTAACACGCCCAAGTGCGAGTATATCCTGGAAGGGCCGGACGGATCGCGGCTGCTCGGGTCGCGTTTCGGCTGCATGAGCCGCTTCAGCTATTACATCTACGTGTACCGCGTGCTGCGCTATGGCTCGGACGACGTGTACACGCGCTACGACTGGGACCGCGGCGCAGCGCCGTTCCGGCTCATCGCCGACAGCCGCCCCCGGGACCATTACTACATCCTGGACGATAAGAAGAAACAGTGGAACGACGCGCCCCTGCGCGAGCAGCTGCTGAAACTGGTGCGGGACGAGTCGGAGCATTTCAGCACGAGCCAGATCGTGTGCATGCAGGGCTTCGATTCGTCGAATCCCGACCCCGAGGAAACGCGGATCATGAAGTTGTGCCAGGAACTGCTGCCCGAGCACGACATCCATTTTTCAACGCTCGGGGAATACATGAAAGCCATGGCCAAAGAGGTGAAGGATCCCTTGGTGCTGCGCGGCGAGTTCCGCGATCCCGGCGCGACGGGCAGTTGGACCCATCTCTTCGGCGACATCATCAGCGCGCGACCGCGCCTGAAACAACAGAACCACCTCGCCGAGATCAACCTACAGCGCCGCGCCGAACCGTGGGCGGCCCTCGCGTCCATGACGGGCGGCGAATACCTCAAACCGGCGCTGGACCGTTGCTGGAAGTTCCTGCTGCAGAACCACCCCCACGATACCATCACGGGCGGCGGCATCGACCAGATGGAGCGCGATTCCATTTTCCGCTTCAACCAGATCAACATCATCGCCGAGGGTGTGGCGCGGCGCGGCCTCGAGCGGTTGCAGATCCAGATTGATAACGGCGACCTGCCGGCCAGGGACAGCGTGCTCACCGTGTTCAACCCCTGCCCCTTCCCGCGCAAGGCGGTCGTCTCCTGCCTGGTGGACCTGCCCCAAGACATGGGCTACACCGCCTTCTCCGTGCAGACGCCCGAAGGCAAAACCCTTCGCGTGCAGCAACAGGAGAAGTTCCCCATGGGCGTGCTCGTGCGCAACCTGCAGGACATCTCCGTGGAATTGCGCGCGGAACGGGTGCGCTGCCACGTGGAGACGGAGGAGATCCCCGCCTTCGGGTACAGCACCTACCATCTCGCGCGGGCGCCACGCTTCGCCTACCTGCCCGGCACGCTCGCGCCGGAAACGAACGTGCTCGAGAACGAATACCTGCGGGTGACCTTCAACAGCAACGGCACCCTGGACATGATCCACAAGCAAACCGGCCGCGTGTATGCAGGGCTGCACTATCTCGAGGACAGCGGCGAGACGGGACACTCGTGGGTGCACATGGCGCCGGAGCGGGATGAAATCATCACATCCCACGGCGCGCCCTGCCACATCGCGCTGGAGGAGTCCGGCCCGCTATTCGCGCGCATTCGCGTGGACTATCACCTGCAGATTCCCGTCAGTGTGGAGGACGAGCCCTACGTGGATTTCCGCCAGGGCGATATCAATGATACCGGTCGCACTAAAGAACGGCGCGAGATGATCATCACCAGCCGTTTCACCCTGCGTGCCGGCGCGAAGCGCCTCGATGTGGCCACCTCTTTTGAAAATACCTGCAAGCACCACCGTCTGCGGGTGGTGTTCCCGACGCGTCTTGACTGCTACCGCACCGACGCGGAGATTGCCTATGACGTCATCGGGCGCGATATCCACATCAAGGAGACCAGCCCCTATTACGGACACCCGAACCCGCAATACCCCATGCACCGCTTTGTGGACATGACGGATGGCACGTGCGGCTTCGCGGTGATCAACAACTGCGGGCTGCGTGAGTATGAGGCCATGGACAAGGCCGACCGTCCCCTCGCCATTACATTGCTGCGCGCCTTCACGTATCGTAACTCGCCCGTGTTCGGTCGCTGGGAAACCTATCCGGACATGGAACTCGCCCAGTGCCTCGGCAAGTTCGAATGGAGTTACGCCCTCTATCCTCACGGGGGCGACTGGACGAATGGCTGTTACCGCGAGGCGGAGGACATGAACTTGCCGCTCGAACCCGCCCAGGCCGGACCCCACGAAGGCACGCTGCCCAAGGCGCTGAGCTTCCTGACCCTGGAAGGGGAGAACCTGCAGATTACCGCGCTCAAGCAGGCGGAAGACCGTCCCGGCAACTACATCCTGCGTCTCTTCAATCCGACACAGGATGCCGTGAATGGCGCCCTGGTTCTTTTCAAGGACATTCGGGAAGCCTGGCTCACCAACATGGATGAGGAACGCCAGGAATCGCTTCAGCCACAATGCAACCGCCTGGAAGTGTCGGTGCCGAAAAAGAAAATCCTGACCATTGAGTTTTGCCTGTAACCGGCAGGAGCGTCTGACCCTGTCCGACACGGTCGGATCGGTCTGACAAGTATTCGTAGGTGCGGGCGTCAACCTGGAAATGCATTTTTTTTGGCCGATTGAATTTCTCCGGTGAAAGCGTTTATCTTAATGGATGGAGGACACAAAACCATGTTTGACCGAAATACGTATTTCGTCCGGGAGCGGGTTGCTTTCCTGAAACTGGCGGACACTTATGACATCCTGGATCCGGAGACACAGGCGCAAATCGGCATTGCCCAGGAACGCCCGGGCGGTTGGGTTCACGCCCTCCGGTTTCTCGTCAACAAGCAACTGCTGCCGACTAAAGTGTTCGTCTATGAGGGCGAAGACCCGGCCGACAACAACCGGCTGTTGTTCTCCATTCACCGGGGTCCGGCGCTTTTCCGTTCCAAGATCACCATTCAGGACAGGAACGGAAGGGTGATCGGCTGGTTCAAGAGCAAACTGCTTTCCCTGGGTGGCGCGTTCCGCGTGTTCGATGCCGATGGCAACGAGGCAGCCCTGGTCAAGGGCGATTGGAAAGGATGGAATTTTCAGTTCCTCGATAACACCGGCAACGAACTCGGTCGCGTCACGAAAAAATGGGCGGGCGTCGGCAAGGAACTGTTCACGTCGGCGGACAACTACATCATCACCCTGAACGGGGAATCCTCCCCCGCCAAAGCCGTCCTGCTTTTGGCCGCCGGACTCGCGGTGGACACGGTTTATAAAGAACGGCGGTAATCCTTTCCTATCTTCCTGAAGGGATGAAGGCATCATTTTTCCCGCCATCCCTGCCGGGATGGATAAAACGTGCGGCTGTGTTTCGGTGGTGTCGCTGCGCTCAACCACCGGCTACCAGCCGTCATCCCTTCGGGATGATTATGGAGTGCGGCAGCCATGCTGCCGCTTTCATGTTCGTGTCTATCCCGACAATAAGCCCTTAACGTGGAGCCGTTAAAAACCCGGCTAAACATAAAACACAAGCGAAAAACCGGGACTGACGCAAGAATTTACGCAGTAAATTCGGGTCTGTCCCGCAGTTTTTCGCGGGAGATGTACAAGAAGGAGACTTTTCCAACATCTTCAACGTCCATTTATAACCCATTTTCCTGTCACCTCGGAGAGGTGCATGCCGCCCTTGCCACGCTTCCTGTCCAGCGATCAGGGGAAAACCCCCGTACTTGTACGCAGGCGTTCAAGAAGGGGTATAATAAAAAAGCCGTTGTTTCTGTGGTGTGATTCATCGGAAATGAAAAACGAAACCCTGTTCATGCTGCTTTCATCATCGTTGAAGCATGAATCTACCGGGAGGAGGAACAGGAATGAATACATTCAAGAGCGCCGGCGTACTGATACTGATTGCCGCCATGGGATTTTCTTTGTGCATACGGGCCGAAAGCGGGGAAGAGGATCCGACCCGGGAGGCGCGGGAAGCCCTGTCGGCATTGGGCCTGGAGCCGCAGGCCCTGCCCCTGGAAAACTTCCACAAGGGCGTTGAACCCGAAAAGTTCCAGCAGCGGACGGGCGCCCCCTACAAGCCCTCGTATAACGAGGAACCCGGTATTCCCGCCCAGTGCTGGATTGAAACGGGATATGGCACCCAGAACGCTTGCCTTTATTGCCACACAAATTACCTGGCCTCCATAAAACACGGCAACGCCTTCCCGCTGGCGGAAGATCAGATCCTCTACAGTTTCCCCTCGCCCGACCTGAACAAGGTGTTGTGGCGGAACACCATCTTCCCTGGGGAGATTGATGCGCGGCTAAAACAGGAAGGCGTGGCGCTGCCCGGTCCGGATGATGTCGCCTATGTGCGTCGGGACAACTGGAAACCGGCCTATGACCGGGCCCGCAATAATGGAGGCAAGGGCTGGCTGAATCCTGGTGCGGAGGCCTTCGCGTTGTTTCCCGCGCTCAACCCGGCCCATCTCTACCCTGAAACCGACCCCGACCCCACCGGAGGCGGCGCTCATGGCTATATGGACCGGGAAGGCTTTGTTCGGGATGAACACTCCGGCTATACGGGCTGGCGGGCGGTGAACTTTTTCCCCTACGGCATTTTCTCCCCGCTGACCGGCAGTGTAAGCGGCATTTACATCCGGCTGCCCGAAGCGTTCATGAACGCTGAAGGTGCCTTTTCCCTTGAGACCTATATAAAGAACCTCGACCTGCTGGAGCGACACATCAAAAACCGCCCCGCCAAGGAAACCCGGTATTACGGGGATGCGTCGGATATCGCCGTCCGTCGCGGTTTCTTCCCGGTGGGCGCCGAGTTTGCCCATCCCCTGCATTATGTCGATCTGAACGCCGACGGCCAGGCCGGGCAGGCCTGTGACGGGGTGTCACAGGAGGAGACCCTTGCCTACGAATTTCCCGGTACCCGCGCAAAACGCCTGAAAGAGATGCGGTACATGCACAAATGGAAAGAGGTCGGCGTCGAGGACATCGATGAACACGCCCATTATGAGGACGCCGTCATCGGCCACGAGGGGCGGGGCTGGGTCGACAACAACGCCGGCTGGCTGCTCGCGGGATATATCGAGGACCGCCAAGGCGCGCTGCGCCCCCAGACCACCGAAGAAATGATGCAGTGCGCCGGCTGCCACGGCAAGGTCGGCAACACCGTGGATTCGGTGTGGTCCTTCGAGCGCAAACTGCCGGGTGACGCGGGCTGGCGTGAAATGGACTACGGCGGCTACAATGCTGATCAACCGAAAAGAACCCGCCTGATGGATTATGTCCATGAAGGCTCCGAAACGGGGGAACTCGGTTTTTTCTATAACACCGTCATCGGCGCCGACCTCTACGGGGTTATGCCCCTGGAAATCGCCCGTGAACTCCGGCGTTTCGCAGCGGACCAAAGCGTCAGTCTTGACCTGAAACAGGATATCGACGCCATCTTTGACGATGAATTGCTCAAGGAACTGCCCCGCGATGCACGCAAGGCACACCTCCTCGAACGGCAGAAAGTCATGCGCGCCTTCGTGCGGGAACAGGCCTATCTGGAAGCGGATGAAGAAACGGGAAACCTGTACGTGAAAGGCTGCCTGTTTTACCCTGAAGCGGCCACCATGAAAAACAACATCCTGCTGTACCGGAAAATCGTGCTCGACCAGAGCTTCAACCTTGGCAAGGATGTATTCGGTTCAGGCGATGAACACGTCCCCTTTACCTTCCGGTCTGACGGCACCGTCAAAGACGCGGAAGGCCGGGTCATCCCCGTCGGGGACATTATCGTCAGCAGGCCTTACGATGAAGAGGGCGTGGGCATCACGCCCACCGGCATTGTCGCGGTGAACGATGACGGCGAGCCCGTGGACGCCGACGGACAAGCAGTGGACGTGGAGACGGAGCCCGAAAAATCCGTCGGCCACCTCTCCACAGGCGGCACCTTCGATACCATGTACAATCCCATCCTGAGCGACCGGGCAGTATGCCTGAAAAAATAGAGAAAGAGGCAGGTAACAGGTCTTGTAACCATGCTTGCATGCTAATAAAGCAGTAATTCACGGCAAGATAGACCAGACAGGCAGGCTTTACTGCAGTTTGGATGTTTGCAGGCAGGCGCTTTATTCGGGTGGTTGTTTTGGGTGACTGTGACCAAAACCGCATTCGTGCAGTCTATAGATAAAGAATCCTCAAGTTAAAGGAATTTATCCCTATGACGCGCATGGCAATCTGTTTCACAATTGGGGTGAGTGTGGCGCTGCTGGGAACGGTATTTCCGGCGGCCGGAAAGGAAGGCGCCGAGACGCCGGAAAGTACTGCCCTGTTGTCTTCCGCTTCCCTGCTGTTGGGCGCGCATCGTTGCGGCCGGGGGGAATGGCCGGAAAATACCTTGGTCGCGGTGCGTGAAGCCTCGTGTCGCTGGCCCGATATCGTCCTGGAAGTGGATGTTCAGCTCACCTCGGACGGCCACGTGGTTCTTATGCATGATTTTGGCGTGGACCGGACCACCAACGGCAGCGGTTATGTGGGGGGCATGACGCTTGAGGCGATCCGCGCCCTGGACGGGGCCTATCATTTTTCGACCGACGGCGGCAAAACCTTTCCCTACCGGGGCACAGGCGTAACCGTTCCCACCCTGGACGAGGCCTTTGCGGCCGCGCCCAATCACCGTTTTTTCATTGAAATGAAGGACGGCGCGCAGATCGGTCGGGCCACGGCCGAGGCCATTCAGCGGGCGGGCGCGGAAGCACGCTGTCTGGTGGCGTCGGTAAGTCCCCTTTTTCTGGAAGAGTTTCGCGCCGTCGCCCCGGATGTGGCTACCGTCTATGATTTTATCAGCGCCGCGGACATGCTGGCTGCTCTTAGGGGGGGAGATGCCTGGAATGCATATAAACCGGCGCACCGCGTGCTGGCCTTGTCCCATACCTTGCGGAAGCGTTTTGAAATCACCCCGAAAGAACTTGACAGCATTCGTGAAAAAGGCATTCTGGTTTCCATGTTTACTCTGAATACGCGGGAGGACATTCTGAAAGCCCTGGACCTGGGTGTGGACAATATCCTGACGGACAAGCCCAGCCTGTTGGCGGACCTGCTTGAAGAAGAAGATGCCAAGACGTCTCCGGCTGGTGATGGGACTGCAGAAGACCGGCAATCCTGATCGCAAATCCTGCCATTACCCCAAGGGGTTACGGCATAAAAAGGCGTGGCGACGTAACCCTTTCAGGGTAAGTCAGATTTGGGTGGGTGGCAGTTTCCCAGGGTAGCGGAGTACCGCAACCCTGGGCTAGCATCCACAGCCCCTTCGGGGCATTACCAAGTCATGGCGCCATTCTGAATTCCCCCTTTATCAAGCATAATAAAGGCACAGTTGTGGGTAAGGTCAAGATCGCAACTCAGGGACAACGAAATAGCCTTTGTTGGTAAATGGTGTGTATCACAGGCTATTCCGGGCTATTTCGCAGTCAGTCCCTCAGTTGCTCATTCCGTGTATGGATGCTATGCCCCCACGCCGCTCAGCCAGTAGACAAAGCCGATGAGCAGGGCAACCCAAGCCCAGAAAAAGAGAAAGCCGCCTACGGATAAGCGGGACGGCACCGGTATCTCGAAGTCGGGATGGTTTACAAGTTTGCGCGCGGGGGGCACCTCAACGCCCTCGGGCAGGGTGAAGGGTTCCGGGTGATGAGTTTCGCCCGGCTGCACCGGTGTGCGGAGGCAAGCGTACAAGCGGTCCAGTTTCGCCTTGTCCACCCGCGGCGTGACCAGGCTTACCAGGATGCCGGACAGGAACGCGCCGGAAAGATAGGCGGCGATCTGCCAGGAGTCGCGGAAGCGGCCGTTCCAGATCATGGTCTCCGGCAGATGGTCCACCGCCCAGGCGTGAAACTGCGGCAGGGACGTGCCGGCGAGGATGGCGAAGCCGACGAGGGTCGCGGCCCAGGCCCCCGCGACCGTTGTGCGCCGCCAGAACAGGCCCAGCCAGAAGGCCGCGCCCATGAGCGCCTGCAGTTTGAAAAACCACACGAGGCCGCTGGGCACATCCTTCGCCAGGAAGGAAAACAGCACGGCTGCGCACACCACCACCAGCGCGGCCAGGCGCCCCACCAGGACGTAATGCTTGTCCGGCTTGTCGCGCACCAGCCAGCGCCGGTAAAAGTTCTGGGTGAACAGGGCGGAGCAGGATACCATGAAGGCGTCGCAGGAGGACTGGAGCGAGGCCACCAGCGCGGCCAGGAAAATGCCCACCAGGCCCGGCATGATGGCGGGCAGCAGGCGCTGCGCCACCGCCCCGTAAACCAGGTCCGGCTCCATGGCCGGGCTTTGCCCGGCGAACATGACCACGCCGCACAGGCCCACCAGCATCCAAGCCACGGTACAGAAGCGCTTGAGCAGGTTGCCGGCGGCGAAACCCACCTGTCCGTCCAGTTCGGTTCGTCCCGCGGCGCAGGTGCCCATCGTGTGGGGTTGCGTGACAATGCCGACAAGGGCGCTGGTACAGAGCATGACAATGTAGAACAGGTTGATTTCACCCGGCGCCACCAGGCTGAACATATTGGGATCTTTAATGCCCGCGTGCAGACCCGCGAAGCCGCCCACGGCGTTCAGTGCGTAGGGGATCAGCAGGAAGGACAGCACCAGGGTAAGGATGCCCTGCAGAAAGTCGGTAATAATGGCCGCGGCCAGGCCGCCCGCCAAACCGTAAAACAGGAACAGCACCGTCATGACCAGGACCGCCGCGTAGCGGTTGACCGCCCCGCCCGTTAGTGCCTCGATCATGGAGGCGGCGCCCAGCTGCAGCACGCCGATATTGACGGTCAGCAGGCCGATGCCCACAAAGGTGTACAGGCCCGCGACGCTGCCGTCATAGCGCTGCTCAAAATAATCGCCCGTGGTCAGGGCGCGCATGCGCCGGAACACGGGCGAAATGAGCCAGTAAAAGGGCGTGCAGAACAACCAGAGCCACTGGAACCAGATGCCGGACATGCCCCCCACGTAGGTCTTGGAAGACACCCCTACGGCGTCGTTGCCGCTTGTTCCCGCGCCGAAAGCGAAAAAGACCATCATGACCTTGCCGAACCGGCGGCCGCCGATAAAGAAATCCGACGTGTTGGCGACCCGCCGCGCGGTCCAGATGCCGATGGCCAGGATAATGAAGAAGTAAACGGCAAGCGCCACCCAGTCCCACAGGGTCAACCCGAGCATCACGTCACGTCTCCTTTACCCGCCAGGGCAGGTTGGCCGTTCCACCATTCGGTTGCTTGTGTCGGCGTATCGTATCCGCCCACCGTAAACCAAGAAAATAAGTATGTTGTTCACACTTGAGTGTGCCGGGCGTGGAACATTAACCTTCGGTTTTGTTAATACACTTCGCACGCTGAAGCGTGAACAACATACATTTTTTAGAGCAGTCCCTCTTTCTATATTGGCCTTACTGCGCCGCCTGGGCGCTTGCATATTCGGGAAGCGTGTTCAGGTAGTTGCCATAGCCGACCACCAGGGTGGACAGAATAAGGACCGCGAGCCCGATCGCCACGAGGACATGGGTCCGCTTGCTCGACCCCTTCCATTCACGAAGGGCGACACCCCAGAGGGTGCTGAAGATGATGATGGACGCCATGTGCACGGTCCAGCTGGAGAACTTGTACTCACCCATCTTTGTTTCGCCCATGCTGTAAAAGAAGAACTGCAGGTACCAGGTCGTCCCGGCAATGGCGCAGAAGATGTAATTGGCGAGCATCGGCACGCGGATCTTGCCGCCAGCCGCCGGGGCGCCGCCTTCCGCGGGTGCTTCGGCTGTCGGCGTGAAATACTCGCGTCCGGTCCGGTTCTTGTAATTCAGGTAGAGACACCAGATGAAGTTGGTGGTGAAGCCGCCCCATAGCACGACGATGAGCACGGGCAGGTTCTGCCACAGATCGGCGCGGCCCGCTTCCATCAGGTTTTCCAAGGCGATGCCCGCAATGGGTTTGCCCGCCGCGAGGCCATAGGAAAAAGAGGCGCTCATCACGCCGGAGAAGGTGGCCACGAGGATACCCTTGGGAAAATTGAATTCCTTGATGACCGCCTTCTTTTCCTCTTCCGGCATTTCACGCTCTTTCGACATGCCCGCCGCGCCGCTGATGCCGATGCCCAGCAGGCAGACGAACACCCCGAAGAGGATCCATTGCCCGGGGGGCATGGACATAATGCTCATGAATTCACCCTTGAAGATGGGCGGCATCAGGGTGCCGAAGGCCGCGCAATACCCCAAGGCGATGGCCATGCCCAGCGCGATACCGAGGTAGCGCATGGTCAGGCCGAAGGTCAATCCGCCCAGCCCCCACATCGCGCCCCAAAAATAGGCCCAGTAAATGCTGCCGCGCGGCGCGCTCGTGATGGCGCCCAAGGCATCCGGCACCAGCAGGTTCGCCAGGATCATTGGCGCGATCAGCCAGGAGAAGAAACCGCCCACCAGCCAGTAGGTTTCCCATGACCAGTGTTTGACGCGGCGGTAGGGAATGTAAAAACTCGCGGACGCGAGGCCGCCGAGCCAGTGATACAATACACCGAGTAAAGGATTGGGGGCCATCTGTAGCATGCCTTTCTTCTGGTTGCGGAAGCCGTCTTTCCGGGGTTAGTCTGCAACACCGACTTTCCCTGGAGCCCGCACCAGCGGGGATCACCCCGGAAAATACACACTTCCCTAAAATACTTAAAAGAATACAGACGAAACGATATTTAAATCAAACCCGGTTCGACGGGCAAAAGACCAAAGCGCTTCGTTATTTCGCGGGCGCCTTTCCCTTGTTCAGAAAAAGGTACAGGCCGTCCTTGCCCGGGGCCAGGATGTCTTTCCAGCCGTTGCCGTCCACATCGTCCACCCAGAAATAAATGCCCGCTCCGCTGGCTTTTCCTGCCGGCCCGTAATCAATCGTATTCCGGACAAAGTTTCCTTCGTCCATATCATAGTAATAAATGCCAAGCGGGTCATTAGCGCCTGGATCGTGGCCGTTGTGCCCGTAATAGCGTTTGCCCGTGACCAGTTCAACCTTGCCGTCGTTGTCCAGATCCACCAGCTGCAGATCATGGAACTGGGACCGGCCCGTCTCGATATCGTGGCGGGTCCAGGTGCGTTTGCCATCCTCACCGCGGCCCTGTTCCAGCCACCA
Source organism: Candidatus Hydrogenedentota bacterium (assembly GCA_012730105.1). Lineage (GTDB taxonomy): Bacteria > Hydrogenedentota > Hydrogenedentia > Hydrogenedentales > CAITNO01 > JAAYBJ01. The sequence goes on along the minus strand of JAAYBJ010000134.1, from coordinate 16,451 downwards.
CAGCCCGTAGTCGTGGGCGGCCCCGTTGATCAGGTCGTTCAACCCGTCGCCATTCACGTCATGCACAAGGATGGGCAGGCTCGCCGCGCCGAGTTCGAATTCCGCGTGCCACTGCCAGGCGTCCGTCTTGTAAGGGTCTTCCGGCCCTTCCAGCCAGCCGGCGGCCAGGAGGATATCGTTCCGTCCGTCGCCGTTCACGTCGCCGCAGCCGAAGCCATGGCCGCCGTTGCCGCCCTGGATGGTGTATTGCTTAAATTCGCCCGTGCCCTTTCCCGATCCATCACGTACCAATTTGAACACCTGTACGGGATTCACCACCGGCACGAATTCCAGGTCGCCATCGTTGTCGAAATCGCAGGCGCAGGTGCGCTCGACATTGCCGACCTCGGCCACATCATGGGTAATCCATTCGCCCGTGCCGCCGGGGTTTTCCCGCCACTGGAAGGTCATGCCCCACCAGCCGCCCGTGACGATGTCGAGCAGCCCGTCGCCATTGACATCCACGGGAATATTTGAAAAGTCGTCGTAATAGGTATCCTCGTAGCGGATCTCGGCCACCTTGTGGTCCGTTTTAAACTCCGGCCCGGGATACCAGAACCCGCCTGAAAACAGGTCCTTCGCGCCGTCGTTGTTCACATCGAAAATGGAGGCCGCCTCGAAGGTGGCTGTACCGATGCGCGATTTCTCGAACTGAAGCGCGGATTCTTCCGCAACCGCCACCGCGCACATCAACACGGCGCACAATAGAATTCTTGCCATCATAGGACTCCTTTTCAAAATACCCGGCCGGGTTACCCGGACGGGAAACAACCTTTATTTTACGGGACAATGGTAAAGGGATAGGGCGTGCCGTCCGGACGCGTGATGCGCAGCCCGAAAGCCCACCCGCCGGCGCGCTGCGTGATCTGCGCAAGCAGCGTGTTCGTTCCCGGGCGCAGGGTGATGTCGGCGACGTCCTGGTCCACGTCGTATCCCCGGTCCACGTCATTTTCCAACGCTACTTCGCCGTTCACCCACACGCGCAGGCCGTCATCGGACCCCGCGCGCAGCTGGGCGGGACCGCCTTCGGCGACTTCGATTTGCACGAAAGCGAACGCGACCGACTGTTCAACCGTGCCAATGACGCCGAAGAGGTCATACAGGCCGGCGGCATCCGTGCTGTCGGCGGCATGCCACTGCAACGTCTTGTCGCCCGCGGGATACGAAGCATCCAGGCTGACCTCGGGCTCGTTGATGAAAACGGGCTTGAATCCTTCGCTGATATTCCAGGGGAAGGGCCCGACAAACTGCCAGTGGTTGACCACGCCGATGGCGCGCGCGAACTCCGGGTTCGGGCCCCGGCCGCGCATGGCGCCCACCGCCCCGCGCACGGCTTCCGGTGTGGCAAGTTTTGGAACAATCTCGTCCATGAGTTTCCGGCCTTCCTCTTCCCGGCCGGCTTGCATGGCGTTCTGGGCGATGCCGATCATGGCTTCCACGGGCAGGCTTTCGATATCGCCCGCCTTCAACAGATCAAGCACCACGTCAAAGGCCTCGGGCACGGGATGCTGCCGAATACCGTCCAGGGCCTCCGCCCGTGCGGCATCGTCCCGGGCATGGCGGTAAACCGCCAGCCAGGCGCGTCCGGCGCCCTCGCCGTTGCCCGCCTGGCGCAGTTGACGGGCCAGCGACTGCAGGCTTTGCAGCGTCTCGTCTAGTTCAGGTGTCCATTCGGCGCCCGTGTCGGCGGCGGTTTTCAAGATGTCTTCAAAGATGGGCGCAGCCTCGGGAAAGGCCCCGCGTCCCAGCGCGGCGCGCGCAGCGCTTCGTATCGCGGGATCCGTGTCCTTCGCTGCTTCCGTCAGCAGGGGCGCATACTCGGGCGCGGCCTTGTCGCCGAACAAGGCCAGCAGGCCGACTTTCATTGTTGTACTGAAACGGGGATATGCGGCGGCAAGGTCCAGGCGCGCTTCCCGGCCATCCAGGTTGCGGAAGGCTTCCAGCGCGGCCGGTTCAAGCACGAAACCCGTGTCGCGGGCAAGAGCGGCCTCGATTACGGGAATGCAGCTATTGTCCCCGTAGCGGACCATGCCGGTGATGGCGCCGCCCTGGATCAGGGTGTGGGGCGCCGTTTCCAGAATCTCCCGGTAAGACTGCATGGCCTGTTCCCAGAGCCCGCCCCGAGCCGCCATGGCATCGGTCAGGCGCAGCCAGCCGTCCCAGGCGTCAAAAGCGTCTTCGGCGCCCGACTGTGCGCAGATGCGCCGTGCCTCCGATATCAGGGCTGGATTTCCCGTCCGGGCTAGGGCGCGCAGGCCCGCGCCGCGCACCGCGGCGGAAGGATCTGTAAGCAAAGCCTCAACACCCGGGTTCTGCCAGTCCGGCGGAAATAAGGCAATGGAACGGAGCAGCGCCACTTTGAAGGACTCGTCCGCGCCGTTCAGGGCGTCACACAAAACGAGCAGGGCTTTTTGGTTATGGAGGTTTTCCAGGGAAGCCCGGGCGGGTTCACGCCATGCCTCCTCTTTCAGCAACGCGGCTACCGCACCCAGATCATGTCCCTCATCGATCGCATAAGGCAGCAGGCGCAGCCCGATATCCTTCTGTTTGTCCGAGGCGCCCGGCGCCAGCAGGGAAAACACGGACGCCGCAACGCTATCCCTGTCCCCGGCGCTGCCCCGAAGGGCAGTCTCGTGAATCACATCCTCAAGAACGCGTAGTGCCGTAAACGAGACTGCGGGGTTCGGGTCGTCCAGTAGGAGCGTCATGTCACGGGCGACTTCCGGTCCGCGCAGGGGCAGCAGTTGCCTTGCCCGCGCCTGGCGGGGACCGTCATCGCCGCTTTTAAGATCGGCGATCAGCATATCCAGCGTGGGCGCGGGTGCGGCGGCTGTCATGCCGTTAACCACAATCACAACAAGCAGGATCAAAAAAAGTTTTTTCATGGCGCCTGGTCCTTTAGATATGCCACGGGGCGCGGTACGCCCGGCTGAGGTGTTGGTCTGCCTGGGAATCGTTCACAAAGCGCTCCGCCTCCCCGTCCCAGTACAGTTTGCGCCGGGTCTTGAGCGCGATACCCGCGAGCAGCGGCGCGGTAGTTGAACGGACGCCTTGCTCGATGTCGGCTGCCGGGCGGCGGCGCGTGCGGATGCACTCGAAGAAATCATTGTGATGCGGCGGATGGGCCCAGCTTTTTTCCGGTTCGCCGATGTATTCTTCCATACCCAGCGAATCGGGTTTGACCACGATGGTGCCCCGGTCCACATAAAGCGCGCCCTGCTCGCCGTAAAAAGAAATGCCGTAGCCTTTACCTTCACGAGTGTCACTCAGGCGCTGTTCCCAGGTAACAATGCAATCCGGGTATTCAAAAACGGCTTCAATGCAGTCGTAGTTGTCCTGGCCGATTCCCAGCCGGTAACTGCCGCCCAGGGCCTGCACGCTGATGGGGCGGTCCTGGCGGATACCCCAGTGGACGATGTCCAGCAGGTGGATGCCCCAGTTGGTCAGCTGCCCGCCCCGCGCATAATCATGCCAGCCCATCCAGCCGCCGAAACGCTCCGGGGAAAAGGGAACCTTGGGCGCCGGACCCAGCCACAGGTCCCAATCGAGGCCGCGCGGCACCTCCTCGGGCGTTTCACCCACCCTCCATCCATTCACACCCACCCAGGCCGACGCCGTGGTCACCTTGCCGATGCGGCCGCTGTGGATGATATTTATGGCCCGCTGAAAAATCTCCATGTTCCGCTGCTGGGTGCCCAGCTGCACCATGCGCCCGTAGCGGCGCGCTGCGTTGACCATGGCGCGGCCCTCGGCGACCGTGGGACAAGCCGGTTTTTCCACGTACACGTCCTTGCCCGCCTGGCAGCCCATAATCGTGATCAGCGGATGCCAGTTGTCCGGCGTCGCCACCAGGATAGCATCGATGTCGTCCCGGTCCAGCACGCGCCGGAAATCCTGGTAGGTGTCGGGATGCATGTCCCGTTCCTTTTCGAGCCACTGGAGCACCGGCATAAACCGGCCCACCGCCACGTCGCACAGGGCAACCAACTTACACTGGGGATTATCGCTCAGCGCCTCCACATGCCGCCGGCCCATACCGCCCGTGCCGATTACCGCCAACCGGACCCGGTCTGACGGCGCCACGCGGCGCGCCATAGACAGGGCGGCATCCGCCCGAGCGGAGTACAGCCCCGCTGATGCGGCGCCGACGGCGAGGGCGCGCGCGCTTTTCTTGAGAAATTGGCGCCGGTTGCAGGAAAACATGTCTGGATTCATGGAAACAATCTCCCAAGGCTGAGGAAAGTTCATGCGGATATGATTTCACCTGAAAGGGAAAGCGTCTATTATGCACGGAAAACGGGGGTGGAGTAAACCAAGCGAGGAGAAAAAAACAGGGAACCGCGCACAAGGCGGAAAATTCACGGCATACCGATCATTCCCAAGTCAAGATCGAGAGAAAGAAGCCCTTTGATCTGTAGTATTCCGTACTACCCCCAGTCAACTTCCAGTGTTATTTCGAAGAAGTTAACGCTGCGGTGACTTTAACTTGCTGAAACGATATGGATTGTTTGACGAGCCGATCACGTATTTTATGTGCTTTCTGTGCCTTATGTGGGTAGTCTTTAAAGAAGATGTTTGCCACAAAAAGCACATAAGTCACAAAAAGCGTTGGTCGCAGCTGTACCGCGCCGTGTGATTCGTGTATTTTGTGGTCGTCAAAATCCGTACCACGAGCGATCCGCCTGTCCGGGGTCAGTCTTTGTATATGGACACTTCGTCACCGATGCGAAGCACGTGCGCATCAGACCAGTTGTTCCATTTAAACAGGTCTTTGACGCTTACTCCGTAACGGCGGGCAATGGAAGAAGGGTTCTGGCCGGCGGTAACGGTGTGAACGACTTTCTTTGATGTGGCCTCGGCGATCTGGATGTCACTTGAACGATCACGCTGGCTTGTGCCGCGCGCGGCGTTGTTAATATTCAGGCTCTGGCCGACGCGGAGAATGGATTTGGCCGTCAGGTGGTTGGCAGCCAGCAAATCGGCCGTTTTGACGCCGTACTTGGACGCAATCACGGAAGCGGTTTCACCGGGAGCCACCTTGTGGACTACCGGTTTCGACTCCGTTTTACTGGAAGATTCCTTGGAGGAGGATTTTTTCGCCGTTGCCGTCGGTGGGGTAGCCGAAGCGTCCCCGGCGATGACCAGCCGGTCACCGGCGCGAATGACTGACTGGGCGTTGAGATTATTCCAGGCCAGCAGGTCGCTGGTGGGAACGCCGTAGAGTTTCGCGATGACCCCGGGGTACTCGCCGGGTTTCACTTCATGGTACCGGGCGGCAACCTGAACGGGAGCCGCCGAGGCCCCCAGTTTCAGCACTTGGCCGACCCGGATGCAATCGCCCGATTTGATCGTGTTCAGTTTTGCCAGCTCCGCCACGCTGGTCTTGTTGTTACGGGCAATGGCCGAAAGCGTGTCACCCGGTTTTACCGTGTAGGTGGCCTGGCCGGACGCGGTTTTCACCGTGTCCGCCTTCGGCGAAGCGGTGTCATTCCGCTTTTCCGCGGCGGCGACAGTGACTTCCTTGTCGCCCCGCGCCGGTGCGACACCCGGTATGTGCAGCACCTGGTTCGCCTGCAACGACTTGGCCGAGCGAATGCGGTTCGCCTGCATCAGCGCTTTCTGTTCCACGCCGTAGCGGCGCGCGATTCCAGCAACAGTTTCCCCGCGGCGCACGCGGTGGGTCGCGCCGGATGGGGCATGGGAAGAAGCCGCCTTGGGCGCCGAGGCATATTGCACTGTTTTTACCGTTTTCAACGCGGCCAGGAACTGGTCCCGCTTATCACGGGGCACCGCCACGGCATATTCGCCCTGGGGCGGCGTGGCTTCCTGGATCAAATCAGGATTCAGCCCGGCGAGAGTGCCCTTGGAGAAGCCCATGGCCTTATCCAGCTCGGCCAGTGGATAGCACCCGTTTACCGGAATGCGTTCGATGTCCTCGAAGGGATCCGTCGGACAGGTAAACCCATACTTCTCCGGCGCGTTCGCCACCACAATATAGGCAAGCAGCCGGGGAAAATACTTTTTGGATTCCTGTTTGATACGGTCCGAAGCCGGCGGGGTTTCTATAAGGCTCCACAAATCCCGCTGGCCGCCGTTGGCCGCGATGGCGCGGGACAAGCCGCCCTCGCCCATATTATACGCCGTGACCGCCAGGGACCAGTCGCCGTTGAAAAAATCGTGCAGGCATTTCAGGTATTCCGCCGCGGCCCGGGTGGCGCTGTGCCAGTTGTTCCGTTCGTCCACATAACTGTCCATCCGCAGGTTGTAACGGCGCCCGGTGGCGCGCATGAACTGCCACATGCCGCCTGCGCCGGCCGGAGAAACCGCCTCCGGACGGAACATGCTTTCGACCATGGCCAGCCAGGCAAGGTCTTCGGGAAGCCCCTGGGAACGGAATTCCTCCCTGATGTAGGGTAGATACCGGGAACTCCGGTTCAGGCCTCGCTGAAAGGTGCCGGAATAGGACTGCTGCAGTTCGGCGATTTCGGCTTCCACGGGCTTGGGCAGGGGCAGTGGAATGACAATGTCACTGTACACGCCCGTTTTGGAGGAACCCAGCCGCCCTTCGGGATGATGGTAGAGGTGGGCGTGCTTCATGTAAAGCCGGAGGATTTCCTCAAGCTTTTCGCTCGACTCGTAGAACAGCGCGGGGTCCAGATTGGCGTCCACCAGCAGTTTAAGCATGCGCTGGTAATGCTCGAGGGCCGCGTCGAATTCCCCCCGTTCGTGGGCTTCATTCGCCTTTTTAAGCTCATTTTCCGCCTCGCTCAGCAAGGCAGCCACATCGGGCGGTGTCAGGGCTTCGGTTTCGGCCGGCTCCTGCTCGGTCTTGACGGGCGGCCGCAGGCGCCCGTGGTCCTGCGCCTGGTATGCGCAACCGGAAAAAAGAAGAATAAGAACAACACTGATGGCCGCGAGGCTATAATCGGAATGCAAAACCACGTTCCTGCGCCTTGCACGGCATACGATGGCTACGGTTTCCACGTATGAACGCTCTCCTTACTGTTTCGCCGGGGCTATGAATATACTGGCAGTCCACTTGCCACCCCGCCAGAGTTCATCCCCTCTAGGATGAAGTGACCTTATCCGGGGTATTGTCCCGAGCCCGCAGTGGCGTTTCCACCCACACGATTGTACAGACTCATTAATACATAGTTTAAACTATATTCTGTGTCCTGTCAAGTATTATCTAACAACAGGATGTGTTTTTTTCCGCATGTCGCATGGGAAAGCCCCCCCGGAATTCCCGCGCCGGGCCAAGGGACAGCCTGCACAGCGGGGCGCTTTCCGGCAAAAGTCCTTGCCTGTCCACACGATCAGTCCATGAAACTCCTTATAGACAGGTACATTGGGCGGAACGGCGGCATGCACCAATTGCTGCAGGGTGTCGTAGGGGATGGTTTCCGGCGTCAAGCCGCAACGATGAAAAATGCGCCGGGTGTAAGCGTCCACAACGAATATGGGCTTGTCGCAGGCATACAGCAGGATATCATCCGCCGTTTCCGGGCCGATGCCTTTCAGGTCCAGCAGTTCCTCCCGCAATGCTGCCAGGGGACGCGCCGCCATGGGCGCCATGCTATTTCTGTAGTGTCTCCCCAGGTAATCACAAAAAATCCGCAGCCGTTCCGCTTTCTGGCGGTAATACCCGGACGAGCGTATTGCCGTCTCCAGGGCTTCCTGCGGCGCGTCCAGCATGCGCCGGGGGGTCAGCAGGCGCGCTTTCTTCAATTGCTCAATGGCCTTTTCAACGTTCGACCATGCCGTATTCTGGGTGAGAATGGCGCCGATGGCCACTTCAAAGGGCGAATCGCCCGGCCACCAGCCAGTCGGCCCGTAATGCGTTGACAGCCGGGCGAGCATGTCGTTTAATTCTTGGCTTTTATTCACAAACTGCACTTTACTAAAAGTTGTCAGGCACTTCCCGGGAGTAGTATACACGGCCGGCTTTAGGCGCTATTTTATTGACTCATAATCAAGGCAACTTAAGGAGCATTCTTGTAAGTTATTGTGGTGCAGGCATCTTGCCTGCTCCGGCGGGCAGGCTGGAAGCCCGCACCACAAAGATCAGTAGTAAATTGACTCAGCATAAGTGGTCATTAGCATGACTCACTACACTAGTTTGCGGCTCCATTTTGTCCCTGTGCTTATTCCCCGTCTTCCGGTTTTGGCCGGGTTTCGAGCAGGAGATCGTCCAGGATGAGCACGCGCTCGAACCAGATCATGAGGAGGGTGCACAGGTATCGACGCCCCATTTCACGGAGGCGCAGGTTGGACTGGCCCCAGGTGCGCCCGCTCCAGGAGATGGGGATTTCCGCGATCTTGAAGCGGCGTATCAGGCAGGACAGGGACATCTCAATGGTGATGTTGAAATGAGCCGCGTGCAGGGGGCTGATGCTCTCGATGGCATGGCGGCGGTACACCTTGAAGGCGTTGGTCAAGTCGTTGAAACGGGTCAGGAACAGGACGCGCATGGCGAAATTGACGATGCGGTTGAAGAAAAGTTTGACGGGCGGGTACTGGGAGACTTTGCTGCCTTTCCGGAACCGGGACCCGAAGACGCAGTCATAACCTTCCTCGATTTTCCGGTAGCAGGCGACCACGTCCTCCGGGCTGTCGGAACTGTCCGCCATGACCACGGCGACCACATCGCCTTTGAAATGCTTCAGGCCGCAGCGTATCGCCCGGCCGAGGCCGCCGGGGGGTGTGTTCGTGACGACGTGCAGTTCCGGGTAGGACGGCGCCAGCGACTCCAACACCTGCGGGGTAGCGTCGGTGCTGTTGTCATTTACCACCAGCAGTTCGAAGGGGATGCCCTCGCCTCGCAGGGCGGCAGCCAGCGGCTCCAGCGTGCGCGGCAGGTTTTCCGCCTCGTTGTAGGCGGGGATCAGAATGGAATATAGAAGTTTGTTTCGCATCACGACGCTTGCCGGGCACGACGAAGGATATCGTCATAAATCTCCACCAGGATCGCTTTCACGTCATACTGCTGGCGCCATTCCGGGTAATGGGTCTTGAACTTGCGGGTATCGCTGATCCACCAGATATGATCGCCGATGCGGTTGGTTTCGGTGTAGGTGGTGGCCATTTTGTTGCCTGTGATTTCCTCGCACAGGGCGACCGCCTCGAGCAGGGAACAGTTGCTGAACCGGCTGCCGCCGATGTTGTACACCTCGCCGGCGCGGGGCGCTTTCACCACCTCGTCAAAGCAGGCGACCAGGTCCGAGGCGTGGATATTGTCGCGCACCTGCTTGCCCTTGTACCCGAAGATATTATAGGTATTCCCGGTGACCGCGCATTTCATGAGATAGGCCAGGAACCCGTGCAGTTCGGCGCCGGCATGCCCAGGACCGGTGAGGCACCCGCCGCGGAAGACGGCGGTATTCATGTCGAAATACCGCCCGTATTCCTGGACCATGACGTCCGCGGCGACTTTCGAGGCCCCGAAAACCGAATGTTTGCACTGGTCGATGCTCATGGATTCGTCAATGCCTTCGGCGGCATAGGGGTGGGCGGGGTCCACTTCCCACCGCGTTTCCTCTTCCACCAGTGGCAGGTCGTTGGGCCGGTCGCCATAGACCTTGTTGGTGCTGGTGAAGATAAAGACCGCGTCCGAGGCGTGCAGCCGGGTCAGCTCCAGGAGATTGAGCGTGCCCATGGCGTTGATGCCGAAGTCGGTATGCGGTTCCCGCGCCGCCCAGTCGTGGCTGGGCTGCGCCGCCGTATGCACCACCGCCCGGATGTCGCTGCCGTATTCCCGGAACAGGCCCGAAAGGCTTTCGTAATCGCGGATATCCGCGGAGACGTGCCGGTACCCCGGAATTTCCCTTTCGAGTTCTTCGGCCATGGGGCGGGTCGACGCGCTTTCACCGAAAAAGTAGGCGCGCATGTCATTGTCCACGCCCGCCACCGTGTATCCCTGCGCCGCGAACAGGCGCACGGCCGATGAGCCGATCAGCCCTGCGGAACCGGTCACAATAATTACGCTCATGTGCATCCTTTTTGCCGGGAGATCCCGCTTAACTGTTTTTATGAGGCGGAGAAGCTGTTGCCTCACGTCCCCTTCATTCTATCGAATTAAGCATGCATAGAGTCAAACGTGACAGAGCACGGGGGTCTGTATTTTCAAGAAAAGCGTATTCCGTTTTACCCCGCCTGCGGTGTTACGGCGCAAGACCGGGTACAGGAGACGGGTAACCCCACAACACAAGGTCGGATGCCTGTAAATCGCCACTTTCAGGGTTGTTGCAGAGGCAAAAACGGACAGGTACTCTTATCACCCCTTCTCTTCCGTCCATCCTGTCCATGCCGTCCACGCGATCCACAGAATCAGCATGTTGAATCGAGGTGTTTCCGCCATCTTATTTTGCAGAAACCGACAAGAATCAAGGCCAATACCGCCATGAATAAAATCGCCGGAGTAACCAGGGGCACACCCGGCAATACCACCAGGGTGATTATCGGTGACTGTGCCGTGCCTGCGATGTTGTCGGTTGCCACGCACTGATAGTTGCCGGCGTCTTCGGGCAAGACGGAATCGAATGTCAAGGAGTCGTCTTCTTGTCCCGCAAGCAGGACCAGGGACATATCCTCCATAACGCGGTACCATTGGAACGCGACCTCGCCCGAACTGTTGATCGGGATGACCGTGATTTCGACAGGTTCCCCTGTTTGTGATGTGACAGGGTTGGGTCCCGTGTATGTCAGGGAGAATTCCTCTTCTCCTTCGGCCGGCGGCTCGCCCTCGCCCTCGACGGGTGGTTCTCCTTCGCCCTCGACGGGTGGTTCTCCTTCCCCTTCGACTGGCGGTTCGCCCTCACCCTCTCCCTCGCCTTCAGGCGGAGAGACTACGGTGATGGTCGCGGGCTGGGAGGTGATATCATCGGTATGGCTGTCATATACCACCAGTTCATAGTCGCCCGCATCGCCGAACTGGAGATCAGTGAGGGTCAGCATGCTATTCTGGGGTTGTTCTTCCACCGGGAGGGGCTGACCGTCCTTGCGCCAGATATAGGTCAGTGTCGGGACGCCTCCGGTCACCGTGGCAGCCAGAATTGCTGTCGAGCCCGTGGTATAACTGCCACCCGCAGGCTGTACTGTAATAGCAAGCCGGGGGTACACGTACAAGTGGGCTGTTTCCGAAGGTTCCGATGCCTGGGGAAGGGCCGCGTCGGTTACGATGCAACGGTAGGGGCCCGCCTGGGCCGCCAAGGGCGCGGCAAGCGTCAGCACCGGGCCGTTGGGCTGTTGGGCCGGCGGCAGGGCCACATTGTTGTAGCGCCATTCATAGATATAAGGCTCCACGCCTCCCGTTACGCCGATGGTGAAAACGGATTCCCCTTCATCGTCGTAGGCAACCACTTCTTCCGGCCCGGTCACCGTCAACGGGTAGGACACGGTAAGCGCGGCGGCCGGGGATGGACTAATGACCCTTCCCTGGGGCGCAACGCCCAGCATGTCGGTAATCACCACGTCATAATCGCCTTCACTTGCCGCGACGACGGGATCGATCGTCAGGAACGGCTGGTCCGGCGCGCCCAGGCTGATGCCGTTTCTGCGCCAGTCATACTGCAGCGCCCCGTGCCCGCCAGAGGCGATTACGGTAAACACATGCGCGCCGTTTACCGGCACGGTGGCTGACATCGGCGGCTGGGTGATAACAATCGGGTCCGCAACGTACACGGGCACATCCGGCGTGCTGGACGCGACCTGTGCGAGAGCATCCGTTGCGGTGACCCTGTAAAGGCCGCTATCAGTTACTGCCGCGTTAGCGATTTCGTAAGAGAAAGCGCCGCCTTCCTGGACGGTGGAACCACTTCGCGTCCAGCGATAGGTCATGGGCGTAATGCCGCCGTCCGTTACCGCGTTCAGGGAGAAGGGTTCTCCGACATAGGTGTATATCTCTTCCTCCGCGAGGGCAACGAAGAGTGGCGCGGAAACGCTAACACTGGCGCCCGAAGGAACCGTGGTGGTCCAGATGGAACCTGCGGCCATCGTGCCGAGCAGGTACGGCGCATAGCCCTGAATGGTTACGGTAACCGCATTAATGAGTTTGCCGGAATTGTTTACGATAAAGATCTGGTCGAAATTCAGGAAGGGGGAATTCCCGCCGCCCAGTCTTACCACTTCCAGCGAAGGCATACCCGTATGCAGATTTTTGAATGCCGGCCTGTTCCAGAAGTCCCCCAGGGTGTACCCGCCCGTGGCCACGCCGCCTTCCAGGTGCGGCAGCATCGGTATCTGCAGCACGGTGTTATAAGGCGCGCTGGAGCGCAGCCAAGCATTATTAGTGGTCGTGCCCGCCAGGTAGTCGTCCGAGAAGGCGGGCATCGCGGGATTGGCCAGGTTACTGATCAGCGTGGCACGGCCGCGCAGCCCGTTGTCCGTGCTTGCCGTATGGTTGTCGCAATTGACCGCGCCGCCGGCTAGCACCACGGAACCGTGCAGTTTCACCATGCCCGGCGAACCCAGGCCGCCGTCGCCGCCGGCGCCGGACGTGCCGCTGGAACCGCCATCGCCGCCAATACCTCCTCTACCCCCGCGTGTGCCCGCCCCGCCCGCACCGCCATAGACGTAGAGAGGAAGACACCACCCCGCAGTGTATCCGTAATAGCCCGTGCCACCGGAGGTAGCTGTGCCTGGATTACCATAGTTATTACCCGGGTCAGTTCCCCCATTCCCGGCTTGCGCCGCCGACTGTGTGCCGCCGGAAGCAGGTGCTCCCGCCGACACATTCACTACGCCGCCAAATGACAGGAGACCGCGCGACGCCAATACGACCGCACCCCCACCCTCGCCGCCATTGCCGCCCGTTGCTCCGGTCAAAGCCGTCCCCCCTTGGCCGCCATTGCCACCCGCGCCGCCTGTGCCACCGTTACCACCCTGCCCCCCGGGAGCATCCACGGGAGTACATTGCGTCCACCAAGTTGTCCAACTCATGCCGCCGCCGCCACCGCCAGCACCGCCTGAACCCCCGCCGCCTTTGCCGCCCCCTTGGCCGCCTGCACCGCCTCCTCCGCCGCCCCCCCCGCCGCCGCCGTGACCGGCCGCGAGCAGCAGGGAATCCGGAGCCGCGGTGAACTGGGCACTTCCGCCCGCGCCGCCATTACTGCCATTGCCGCCGGAAGAACCTGAAGAAGCATTTCCGCCGGCGCTCCCCGTAGCCGTTGCTGCATTTCCTGCGGTGCCGTTGGTAGGAGCAACTTGTCCCGCTCCGCCCGTTCCACCGCCACCACCGCCGACACCAGCTGTGCCGCCATTGACAATGCTCGCATTTGTTCCCTGATTTCCGCGGTTGCCGGCACTGCCTGCGGTTCCCTGTGCGCCGAACCCCTGGGTGCCTCCTAAGCCATAAGCGCCATAACTACCGGTGATGCCGATGGTTCCGTTGCTGCCCGCAGTGCCCGAATTGCGCGCGCTGCCGTTTGTGCCGCTGCCACCGTTGGCAAGTGTGCCTCCCACTCCTCCTGATGCAACAGACCCACCCGCTCCATTGGCGGTTCCACCGGTACCGCCCGTGCCGCCGCTGCCGCCCGTACCACCGCCGCCGCCCGCGCCGCCACCCGCACGGCCGGGCACCGCGCCGGAAACATCCAGGCTGGTGTTCCAGGTCATATCGCCCGAAGCGGTAAGCACCAGCGGCCGGTTGCCGGAAACGCTGACGGTTACGCCGGCCGGCACCTCAACCGATGCGAAATTGAATTTGGCGACATTGCCGCCGTCCACGGTCATAACTTGTCCGTTTATCGGCGGATTCGAATTGACTTGGAGGGTTGGGGGTGTGGTGCCGGTATTGATGGTGATGGAATTGCCCGCGGAAACGGACAGCACGCCCAGGGACCCGTCACTTACATACAGATCTCCGGGATCCCCCGGCCCTGAAATATACTCAAAGGTATAGGCATTATCCGCGCCGTCCGCGTACGCCGCCGGCAGGTTTGGACGGTTCGAGGCATCGAAGGCGGCCCCTGCCGGAATGGAAATGGCCACCGTAATGGTCTGGCTCCGTGTCACCAGGATATCGAAGGAATAGGCTGCGCCGCTGCCCGCGAAATTGATCACCTGTGCCGAACCGGCCCCGGTGACCACATTCAATGCGATGTCGGTTGCCGTGAAACCCGTGACGGACTTGTTGAAGCTTACACTGAAAGGAACCGACGACAACAAGGTGGGTTCAGGGATGCCGGGCGTGATGATCGCCGCAGGATCTCCCCGGTCAATCAGATAAGACTGTCCGGAAGTGTAATTACCGTTGCCAGCGCCTTCTCCGCCAATCGCGTTCCAATTCTTATCATAGACACTCCCATCGTCCAGGAAATCCAGGCGGAGCGTCCCGTCGGGAGCGCCGGAAATATTCACGGTCACCGTGCGAACGGCGGTGTCCTCCGCTCCGGACACGGAAACGATATACGCCCCGGAAGCCGCCGTATCGTTCAATTGGAAATCTGAAGCATCCACGCCGCGCACCCCCTCGCTGAAGGTTACTGTAAAGGCGACCTCGGCCAGGTCCGTCGGGCTCGGGTGGACGCGGTTGATGGACTGCACCACCGGTGCCGTGCTGTCCAGCAGCCAGCCCGCGTAATACTGCATCAGGCAGTTGTCAAAGAGGAGTTTATAGCCATCACTGCTCAGGTGAATAGGGTCGCGTTGGTCACCGTCCACCTTGTTCATATAAAACGAAGGAGTTCCCCAGGACACATCGCCGCCCGGAAGCGGGTTATAGGCTGGGGCTGCGCCGGGGAAAGGAACCGACTGGGCGGGCCAGAGCAGGCCATAGGAATTGAGATATCCCGCGCGATACTGGATGTTGCCCCAGTTCTGAATAAAATCGAAGCGGGGCGTGGCCTGAGCGATGGATATTTCACGGGGCCCGAACCCGGCAAAGAACTGGTTGATCTGCTGGTTGTTGGCGCGGTTCTGGTTGAAATCTCCCGGCGTCAAACCAAGGGTTGACGAAAGCAGCGCGGCATCCCAGCTGAATTCCTGCATGCCGTAGGTGCACGTTTCGGTAATATTGAGGTAATCATAACCGCAGAGGAGTATTTTCACATGGGGATGATTGGTTCGAATCCAGGAGACCACGGTCTGCAGGTTGGCCTGAATGGAATCGTACAACGCCTGGGTTTGCTCCGTGGTCCAATTCGCCCGCCACGCCCACATGTCGTTGCCCGTGATTGATAGATGGATGATGTCAATGGTGGGCCAGGTATTCAGCGACCAGGTGATGCGGTCGAGGGAGGGCATATTGGTATGTCCCGGCGGTGAAGGAAAGGTGCCTTCGGGGGGCACGGCATTGCTCGCCCAACTTGCGGCGGTAGTGCCGCCCAAGGCTGTATAGGAACCCTCGACTTGGTACGTGTCTGTGCCGAAGTTATAGTTCAGCACGGACTGAAAAGAACCCATGTCCCAGGGCCACTGAGTCCAACTGTCCCCGACCAGCAGGATGCGCCGCACCGCCGCGGCGTTGGGAGCGATGCCGATCAGCAGAAGCAGGATTACCAAGCAATAGAAGCGTTGTTTGACAGAGTATAAGCGATGCGACATGAGAATGATTCCTTCTCTACCATAGACGTTGCTACACAACGGCCTCAGCAGGATTACCGGTTACCCGGGCTGGGCCGCGTGGGCGATGCAAGTTCACATTTCTTAAATTATAGCACAAGAAAACTCTTATTAATAACAATTTAACGGAATTATTTTGAAAATATATTTTTAGTTATGTTGCTATTCGCACCTTATTTCGAGGTGCCCGGTTCATGGTATTGACGCTGTTTTGGAGTGCGGAAGCCATGCTTGCGCTTTTCCTTTGTGGCCCGAGTTGGTTTTGTGGTGGGTACACTACGCTTCGTCCGGGACTTCGTCCGGAAGAAGGGACGCTTTCGGCGCAACCGGAACGCAGTATCTCAGTCAGAAAGAAAGACATGAAACACACCCGTATCAACGTATTTTCCGTTTCATTATAAACAACCTTAAGCAGCGTCATTCCGGTTTTTTCGCGGCCTTTGGCCAGCATCGAAGAACGGTACTGTACAACGCGAAAAAGACCGGAATCCAGATTCGTCCCGCTGCAATGAATGCCCATTCCCCATCTTAAAAAATACATCTGACAGGGCTGTTCCTCACGCGCGGTTTTCAAAGATAGATTCCGGTCTTTTCGCGGTCTGGCACACGCTTCGATACATGTTTTTCCCCACCGCGAAAAACCGGAATGACGCGTTGTTTTTGGGTCTTTGAGACAAATCAAAACATGACACTCTTCTCGGTTACCCATACTTAAAACAGAACTCGTAATTAATTGTCAGCGAAATGACCCTAAGCGCTAGATCCCGTCCGCCTTGAGCAAGAGAGCGAAAGCGCAAGCGTGGCTTGCGCACTCCAAAGCATTTACAAATCTGGGTTGCAGGCAACGCCCCCGT
>JAAYBJ010000010.1 GCA_012730105.1 Candidatus Hydrogenedentota bacterium | reverse complement strand
GGTGTCGGCCAGTACTCGGTGCGCTTCGCTCAGGCGTGCTGAAAGGCGCAGACATCGGCTTTGCGCAAGATGGGTGTCAGGCTGGCCGAGATGGTATTTGCTCATCTCACGATAGACCTCCGCCGCCTTTGTATAGTCTTTCGCTGATTCAAGAGCCGCCCCGTAAAGCATCCCAATCCGCCAGTGGTCTGGAAGGGATTCAAATAGTGCCTTCCAGTAAGCAACGGTGGCGGGCATCTCCATCGTTTTTGACAGCAGGGCGGTTCTGTCCAGTACGGCCATAGAAGTTGTGCCTTCGCGTAAGGCCAGCGCATACCAGTGCAATGCTTGTTCCGTTTCACCGCAAAACTCAAAGAGTTGGGCGAGACGGAGTTTATACGTGGTGTTTTCCGTGTCCAGTTCACAGGCAGTTGTATAGGCCAGGATGGCGGCGTTGGCATTTTCAGATGTATACCAGCGTTTTCCGGCCTCAGATAACTTTTGTGCCACGATATCCGCGATTTCTGGGTTATATTCGGCCCGTTCTTTCCATCCACTTATGTAGGCGGTGGGTTGTTTTAGCGACAGGAGCAGTTGGTCATAGGTATCATACAGCACTTTTTCAAAGGGAAACCGTGTTATGAGGTATTGATAGACACCAAGGGCGTTATACGTATTTTCAGTCCAGTTGGCGTAGCGCTCAGCACCTGCAATGCTGACATATTTATGAAAAGGCATCCAGTGGGCCAGCCTTGATTGATGCTCCTGTTTATTGAAAAGGGCCTGTATCCATTGTGCGTCATCTTCTACTGTTGTTTCGGGATCCCAAATCGCTTGTATTAGCGCCGTGGTGCCGGTGAAAGCGTACTGCTTTTCACGGTTAACCCGGCTTTGATTATCTTGCAAGGGGTACGCCGTTGGCTCTGATAGGACCAACGGAGGTTCGGTATCTTTTGGTCCCTTTTCCCTGCTCTGCGCCGCCTCAAGTACCTGCTTGGCTGTCTCATAAAACAAAGGTATTTTCAGTCTGTCTATTGATTCCAGACTACTACGGGCGGCGTCCATGTCTTGTTGTTTACAAAACGCTTCAAAATAAGCATCAAAAAAATAACCCAGTCCGAGATGGTGGGAACGGGCGGAATGATAGGCTGCGATAGCGCGCTGATGCTCGCCTTTCGCTGCAAAGGTATATGCCAGTGTTAGATATCCCAGTCCGAAAGACGGATTCTCCATAACAAGATACCGGGACATGGCCTCGGCAAGGGCAAGGTCCCCGGTTTGAACCAAGTCAAGCGAATAGGTTATCCGGCCGATAGCGCTTACCCCGGGCCAGGTGCCTATGTAGCGCTCCAAAGTCCGCAGTATCTCCGTTTTTCTTTTTTCGGTGATGCTTTTTAGTCCCAGGTCTGTTAAAACCTGTTCGTAGTCGAACACCCAGAATTCGGGAGACAGGCCTCTTACTGTACGGGGAGCGTTTTCCGAATTCGGATAGATGCGCGCCACCGCCATGTTGAAACCGCCCGAAAATTCCTTGATATCACAACTTAAGCCCCTGGAACGCAAAGTCTCCGTCAGAAGCGGTCCCAGCGGCTTTTCCGAGAACCATTCTTTCCAAAAGCGCGTTTCCATCAAGAGCCAGGCACAGGGATCTTCTTTGGTATTTTCGGGTCTTGCTTGATGGTGCGTGAAAAAATCAGCTGCTTCATCTGCTGCCGCCACCAACGTATTTACGCGGTGCATTTCCAGGGGAATATCTGAAAAATAGGGAAGGCTCCGGAACATCGGTCCGTTCCACCACAGATCAAGGATGATGTCCTCATTCGTGGCGTTTTGTTTAACATAGGCCGCCCCGGCTCGCCAGTCCGTTCTTGTGCTTCCGGGAAGAAGCAGCACGCATTGATACCCATACAGGAGGACGAGAAGCGTCGCGGTCAGGGCAAAAAGGTGCCTCGGCAAACGAGAAACCAGAATGCCGGCAACACAGTAAATGCCAATGGTGGTGTAAATATCATGACCGTAATCGGAAAAGTTTGCCGAGGTAATCAGGGTAAGCACTGCCAGGATCACTGAAGGGACAAAGATGATGGATAATAGCAGGTGCTGTTCCGCCCGCTTTTCAATGGAGCATACACGAGAAAGTTTTGTTGCTCGCTCCTGCCGGCACCAAATCCTTGGGAATAGAAAGACAGCAATACCCGTCAGCAACAGCAACGTCAGGGCCCAGTCAAAAACAGGCCGTATCCATAACAGAGCATTAAGCCAGTACCCCGACGGACTGGAAGCGCCGGACTCAAACCAGGGCCAAAGGCCGGTATGCCATCGCAGGACATCGGCGCAGAAAGAACGCAGCAACAGAGAAGGGAATACTTTGCAGAGGATTGCATAAAGCGACAACCCCCAGTCCGGGTGATAGCCCTCGGAAAGGTGCGGTTTGAATAGAATGGCAAGTGATAACAACGCAACAAAGAAAAGATGAACTGCGGCCCAGCGTGCAAATACGTTGTATTCCCGCCTTCGCAATAGGTAGAGCCCCTGCGGGAGCAAAAACAATACCCCGAAGAGATGGGTGAATAGTACCAGCCCGTTGGCAAGAACGTTTAAAAGCAGCCATTGACGGCGGTGGGAGTCCCGCCAATATACAAGTCCCAGGAGTGCCAGTAAGCAACCCATAAACAAAAGACTGTAAGGACGGATCTCCTGGTTGTGCCAGATGTGCTGAGGCGATAACGCCAGGCACAGCGCGGCCACGATACCGGCGCGATGTCCGCCCAAGCGGCGGCCTAGCAGGTATAGCAGAACTATTGAAATCAGGCCGGGTACTAAACTTACTGTCCTGAGTGCGATAACACTGCTGTCAGTAAGTGTTGAAACGGTGTAGGCCAGCACGAAGTATATCGGCGTGATAGCCATTTCCGCCAGGTAGATAAACAGATTTCGAAAATAATCAAGCAAGGTATTACTTGACAGTCCAAAATAGATGCTCCATTCGTCAAACCACATGGACTGTAACGACAGGTGGTGGATTCGAAGCGTTGCGGCAATCAGGACGAGTAAAAAGAGCGGCAGTAGCTCCCGCAGGAGAACAGTGAATTTCCGCTTGTTTATTTTATCAGGGGGAGTATATGGCAGCATATGGCAGTACTAGCAGCCTGGAAAATAAATCGGTGCTGCTTGTATTCTATGATGAATAGACTTATTCACACGAACTCCTTTCAAGGGCATGCCGTTTTTCTTTTTTTGAAAGCGTTTCTGTGCTGAACCCATGGTGTATATTGCCGTTCTGAATAAAGAGATTGCCGCTCATACACTGTTTGCCCAGGGTCTCGTCCGCGTTGTATACATTGCAGTTGGTGTTCATGACTACCGGTAGGAATATTTCCGGATATTTTTTTACGTTGATACCAAATAGATTTGCCACGAAAAGCTTTGTCATGGCGGGGAGCAAAAGCAATGTTTTGCATTTGAGGCCCCTTAAAACAACACCGGCAAAAAGTAACCGTCTCCAAAACAACCCCTTGCCGGCATGTCGCTCCCATCGTTTCAAGGCGCTATCCATCCCCTTAATATTGAGATACTGGGTGAGTGGTTTCAAGGTGTCTTTGTCGCGCACAAACAACATGATTTGAACATTCATACAAAGCCGGATATCTACAAGGTGCAGCAAAGCGTGAAGTGCTTTTTGAAAGGTGTAGATAGCCTCTCTGGAATCAGAACCATACTTTTCATATAACAAGTCCATCATTTCGTCCGGCATAATAATGTGTTCTGGACCGAGCCCTTTGATGGTGGTAACCCAGGCAAAGCCATTGACCGATAGAGAACGTATAAAGGGCTTGTCTTTTGCAAATTCACAGCAAGCCACCAGCTGGTCTTCATTAATCCCCTTAAAAATCGTGGGAGACAAACTTGTCGGAAAGTTTAAGGCTTCCAGATTTTGCAGCGCCGCCAATTTGGCATCGACAAATTGTTCCACACCCAATCGGCGGGCTTGTTCCTTATCAAAAGAATCCACAGATAAACGGATTTCGTCCACGCCCGCATTGGCCAGGTGTTTACAGTAGTCTGGATCAACAAGGCGTATGCCGTTGGTTGCTAATTGTACCGTAACCCCGTTTCGGACAGCTTCTTTGACGAACTCGAAAAATTGCGGATGCAAGGTGGGTTCGCCGCCGGTAAGGGTATGTTTGGCTTTTCTGTAGCGGGGAATCAGGTCTTGGTATTCCTGTAAGGTCATCTCTTGAAAAAAAGGATGCTGCATTTCCACGGAGCAGTAGGGGCAGTTCATCTGGCAGGTGTCTTTGATGAGTACCCAGTAGTTCGTAATCCGGCCGCAGGGGGAATCCCCTTTCAATATGTCAAAATAAAACCGGTCCAAGTCGGCGTACAGCCTGCCGTTTCGGGACAAGAGTAACTTCGCCGGACCGTGTTCGGGACATTCGCGATAAAGGATAGCCGCGCCTTCTTCGAGGGCAACCTGTCCTTCGACTTCCTCCGCGCAATGAGGGCACAAAGATAATGTTGGGCGAATGATTTCCATGAGAGGCTTTTCTAATATGGCTGCAAGCGATCAGCCGATGGTTTCTATAATCTTTACTTTCCGCAAAGAACAACTCTATTTTAAGGGTATAACCGGTTGAGTGCAACAGGAGCATGGCGTATACGGGGGACTGATTGTTAGCGTCTCCTTGAGATGTTTTATTTCGAAGCGATGCTTTCAGCCGAAGGGACGTGCCTTTTTTAGGGTGTAGAAAAAATAAAAGCATTGACATGAAACCCGGATCAAGATATAATAGACAAACGTTTGTCTAAGGGGTATTATGCGGATCGAGTGTTATCTATCTCAAGTGTAAACACGGAAAGGTTATAACAAGATGCTTAACTTGGCTACGGTTGTGGAGACCAATGCGCGCCTGTACCCCGACAAGCCGGCGCTTATAACAGAACAGTCTAGAGTGACACACGGGGCGTTGAATGCTTTTGCGAATCAGGTAGCCAATAGTCTGTTGGAACTTGGTGTTCGCCCCGGTGACCGGGTGGCGCTGAGCTGCCTGACCAATCCATTTTTTACGATGTGTTATTACGGCATCTTGAAGACGGGCGCGGTTGTTGTGTCGTTGAACCCGCTGCTGAAGCGTGAAGAAATAGCGCGAAATCTTGATGATGCCGAGGTTTCTGTGTTCATTTGTCACGATGGGGCGGGGCAGTTGCCGATGGCCGTAGAAGGGTACGCCGCTTTTGAGATGGCCTGCGGGTGCCGCTCCTTTTGTCTGATTCAGGAGGATGGTGAACAACCTTGTCTCCCGAATCGGGCCGTCGACTTCAGCGCGTTGGTGAAGCCACAATCTCGCGCATTCGAGACGGTGCAGACTGCGCCGGATGCAGCCTGCAGTATTATTTTTACCTCAGGCACCACGGGACGGGCCAAGGGTGCCGAACTAACCCATGCAAATTATGCCGTCACTTGCCTGTCGTACAGCGATGTGATGGGCTATACCCCTGACGATGTTATTCTGGTTGCGGCGCCCCTGTTCAGTGTGCTTGGTCAAACCATGCTTATGAGCGCAGGTTTATCTGCGGGTGCGACCCTGGTGTTGCAGTCCCGTTTCGATCCGGAACGCGTATTATGCGCGATGGAACGGCATAACGTGACGGTGTTCAGCGGTGTACCGACCATGTTTTACTCCCTGTTGCACTATCCCGGACTACATAAACACGATTTGGTCAAGATCGGGAAACACTGGCGCACGGGCATCGTCGGCGGCGCACCCGTTCCTCCGAATTTGTTGGATGAAGTAGAATCCGTGTTCGGTGTGCGATTACAAAAAGGGTACGGGCTTTCCGAAACCACGGCGGTGGTTGCCACAACCCGCCGTGGCCGCCCCTATGCGAAGGATAGTGTCGGCGTGCCGATGTGGGGCGCGGAAATCCGCATCGTGGACGAAAGCATGAACGACAGGTCTGCTGGTGAAGCGGGTGAAATCGTTGTGCGGGGGCCCATGGTCATGCGTGGGTATTACAATCGTCCTGACGCCAATGCTGAAGCGTTTCGGGGCGGCTGGTTTCACACAGGCGACGTGGGTATGCTGGATGCCGAGGGTAACCTGCATATTCTGGACCGCATCAAGGACATGATCATTCGCGCAGGTTTTAATGTCTATCCCTGCCAGGTGGAAGCGGTATTGATGCGTCACCCTGACATCCTCATGGCTGGCGTGGTCGGAGTGCCCGATGCAAAACTTGGCGAGGAAGTTCTTGCTTGTGTCGTTCTCCGCGACGGGGTATCTTTGAACGCCGAGGATATTATTGCCTGGGGGCGCAAATATCTTGCGGGCCATGCTTATCCTCGTAGGGTTAAATTTTTGGATCGCTTGCCCCTGGGGCCTACCAACAAAATACTGAAATCCGAATTACGCAGACTGGCCGCATCAATATAAAAAAGGAACCTCAGCATGAATTTGACGGTGGTTGCAATGACAGCGCTATTTTACCTGGCAGTGACGTTTTTTCTGGCCTATAAAGGGTATAGGGCAACCCGTACCGCTGAAGATTACATGCTGGCAGGGCGCACCATAAATCCCTATATGATGGCCCTTTCTTACGGCGCCACGTTTATCAGTTCCTCCGCGATTATCGGATTTGGAGGCGCCGCGGCCATGTTTGGCATGGGAGTCGTCTTGACTAATTTCATGAACATCCTGTTGGGATTTTTCATCGGTTTCATGGTACTGGGGGTCAGGGTGCGCGCCATGGGGCAGCGTCTCGGGTCTACCACTTTTCCCGAACTGCTGGGCAAACGATTTAATTCGCGTTTTATTCAGGCCTTCGTGGGCTTGATCATTGTTCTTTTCATGCCATTGTATACCTCGGCGGTACTCATTGGCGGCAGCCGTTACATTGAGGCGACCTTCCAGATTAACTATGAATTGGCTTTGATTTTGTTTACGGGACTCGTAGCCTTCTATGTGATTACAGGGGGCATGCGCGGCGTGATTTATACCGATGTATTCCAAGCGGTACTGATATTCGTTGGACTGGTGATTATGGTAGTGTACACCTACGGTATTTTGGGTGGTCCTTTTGAGGCGCATCGCAAACTGGCGGTGCTCCCGTCGGAAATAGAAGAGCAATTTGAACAGGCAAGGCAAGAACTGGACGCGCTTGCTCCATCTGATCTTGACGAAGCGAATTTCACGGGGTGGTTTTTGGATACAGCGGGCAAGGTGGCGAGTGCGACCAGTATGTCCGAAAGCGAACGGCAGCAGTTTTTTGAAGCCCATCCTGACATTGCCGGCATGGCTGCGCTGATGCAGAAGTATCCGGCCCTTGCCAGCAAACTGGTCACCCTCCGCACGGGCCAGGCCGGATTCCGCGGCTGGACACACCTGCCTCAAAAGGGCAGCATGTTCTTTTACGTTTTAATTACCAGTCTTATTCTTGGCATGAGTGTGGGCATGCTGGCTCAACCCCAATTGGCGGTACGCTTCATGACCGTAAAAGACAGCCGCGCGCTGAATCGCTCAGCCCTTTTCGGAGCCCTTTTCTTCTCCGTCATGTTCGGCGTGCTTGCCACTGGCGCGCTGACCAATGTCTGGTTTTCCATGCCGGAACACGGCGGGCGTATCGCGGCCGCGTCGGTCTCGGCTGGCAACATTGACTTGATCATCCCGACCTATATTAACCGCGCCCTGCCGCACTGGTTTGGCATCGTCTTTATGCTGACCCTGCTGGCGGCGGTCATGTCCACGCTCAGTTCTCAGTTCCACCTGATGGGTACCTCCTTAGGCCGGGATTTCCTGGAACGGGGCGTTCTGAATCTGAGTAACCCGCGGCATACGGTTCTCCTGGCCCGAGCCGGCATTGCTTTATCCGTGGTTATTACTTTGTTGCTCGCATATATGCTTCCCGGCAGCATTGTGGCGGTAGCCACGGCAAGTTTCGCCGGTTTGTGCGCCGCTTCGTTCCTGCCCCTTTATGTGGGCGGCATGTATTGGCAGCGCATGACCCGTGCCGGCGCCATCGCCAGCCTTTGTGTGGGATTCTGTGTCAGCGTATTCTGGTTCGGTTTCGTGCAAATGTCCGGAGGGCGCAACCCGGCCGTGCTGTCCTTCTTTTTATTAAACCGCCCAACAATTATTGAAGGTCCTTTTCTGGGTATTCATTGGAAATGGGTAGAGGCCTTGATTGTGGCGCTTCCGGCCTCCACCTTGACCGCCATTGTGGTCAGCCTGATGACAAGGCCTGAATCAGTGGAACATCAGGAGAAGTGTTTCGGTGTGTCAGGTATCGTTAACCATAAGGAAGACAGCAGTGAAATATACAGTTGAATATGTGGACATTTGGTATGGCCCTGTCGAAGATAAACCCGGGGGACTCGCCGAAAAACTCTTGCCCTTGGCCGCCGCAGGCTTTACACTTGACTTTCTTGATGCGAGCCGGGGTACAGGAATGCTTTTTGTGGCCCCTGTGAAAGGCGTTGGACAGATACGTGTGGCACGCAAGACAGGACTTCAAAAAGCGACCATGATGCGGGCGTTAAGGATTACGGGCCGGGATGTGTCAGGCCTGGGAGCGCAATTATGCCAGGTTTTGGGCGAAGCGGGAATCAGTTTCAGAGCCCTGGCCGCTGCCGTGGTTGGCAAGAAGTGTTCCTTATGTTTTGCTTTTGATTCAACAGAGGATGCGCGCAAATCGAAAAGAGTTTTTAGAAAGTCCTTGCCGCACTAATGGAACTGAAACCTCTGGGGCTTCGTTGCGGGCTTCCGGTACCGCCGATCAGCATCGGTACAGCACGGTTGCCACATGATCGGGAAGCGGCTGCCATATTAATACGAGCGGCATTGGATGCGGGCATGCGCTTGATAGATTCAAGCCGGACTTATGACGACTCCGAGCTGAAAGTGGCGCTGGCATTAAAAAATGGATACCGTGAGCGGGCAGTTGTTTCCGCTAAATGGTCGCCTTGGGCGGTCAAAGTGGATCCGGACGATTTACCAACCGCTTCGTGCGCGCGGAAACGGCTTGAAGAACAGTTACACAGACTGCAGGTGGATTATGTTGATCTGTATATGATCTGGCTGATTAACATACCCGAACACTATCATTCAGCCACGGCCCCCGGAGGGCTTTTGGAAGGAATTTTGCGCGCGCAGGATGAAGGTCTGGTGCGGCATATTGGGTTCTCCTCACATGATACGCCGCAAAATATATGCGCTTATATGCGGAAAAGCGACTGGTGTGAGGTCGTGATGGTCAGTTACAACCTGATCAACCATCACAATGCCTGTGTGCTGCGGCAGGCCCAAGAACTGGGAATTGGCACACTGGTGATGAATCCCGTCGGCGGCGGGAAATTCGCCCAACCCAGCCGGGTGCTTAATGCACTGGTACGAAAAACGGGGGTTTCTTCTGCCGCGGAGCTGGCAATACGGTATATTATGAACAACCCTAATGCGGACAGCATGCTTTCCGGTATCGCCAAACATGCCGACATAGATGACGGGGTACGGTGCGTGGAGTGCGGCCCCCTGGACGTGGAACAGATGCGTTTCATGCATGATATGCTCGACTCTATTGATGAAAAGGCCCGGCATTTTTGCACGGCCTGCGGTTATTGCATGCCGTGCCCCCAAGGGGTGGATATCCCCGGGGTTATGGCTTGCCTCGAGCGGCAACTGTTCTGGGACTTGAGTGATTCCGCCCGTAAAAAATACCGTATGTTGCGTGGAAATGATGCCGCGAAATGTATCGGGTGTGGGTCTTGTCTATCAAAATGTACCCAGCATCTACCGGTTCCCGATGAAATGCGTGCCGCGTGCCGGATATTCGGAAATTAGCTGGGCTTTATTGATGCGGGGGGGCCGTGGATTCGCGGACAATAAGCTCAGGTTCGAATGTCAGCGTGGGTAACGGGTCTTGACGCCCGGGGATGTCTATCATTTCCACAAGCAGTTGCATGGTGGACCGTCCCATTTCGTGTAGTGGTGTCCTGACCGTGGTAAGCGCCGGCGTAACAAAGTTGCCTAGCCTGTTCTCCGGGTTGGTGCCACTGTCAAGACAGAGGTCATCAAACCCCGTGATGGACAGGCGTTCTGGGATTGGAATCCGTTGTTCGGACAGATATCGCATGCCGCCCAGTGCCAATAAATCGTTCATATAGGCGATGGCGGTGAT
>JAAYBJ010000009.1 GCA_012730105.1 Candidatus Hydrogenedentota bacterium | reverse complement strand
GAAAAACCGGAATGACGCGTTGTTTTTGGGTCTTTGAGACAAATCAAAACATGGCACTCTTCTTGGTTACCTATACTTAAAACAGAACTCATAATTAATTGTCAGCAAAATGGCCTTAAGCGCCTAAAGGATGTTTCTTTACTCCATGACGATCATCATGAACAGCAGCCCTAGTAGAACCGCAAGTATAACACACCGTCCCGTTGCCGCCTGAAGTTGATATTTCAGGGTGTATTTCTTTACAATACAGGCTCTACCCACCCTGCGCGCGTCTCGAAACGCCGCACAGGTTTTCTCAACGGTCGGCTGGAATAGCTCAGTAGGTAGAGCGCGTCACTCGTAATGACGAGGTCCGGGGTTCGATTCCCCGTTCCAGCTCCATTCTTTTCTTGTCTCGTCTGCCTGATTCTTCCCTTTCCGCATCCGCTATCCTTTTCTTGCCTCGTCGCGAATCGCCAGCAGTTCCTTCATCACCTCAAAGAGGCCTTCCTGATACCCGCGCACGCCAAAACTGTCGTGCATCTTCTTGTACAGGGTAAAGAGCCGGTCATAGGTCTTCCGGTTTTCCGGAATGGGCTGATACACCTTGTCATCGGTAAGGGCCATGGCTGCGGCGGCTTCCGCGAAGGTGTCATGACCGCCCGCCGCCTTGCCCGCCACCACCGCACCCGCCATGGCGGAACCGAGGGCGCAGGTTTGGGCGCTTTTGGAGATTTCCAGGGGACGGCCCATGACATCAGCATAAATCTGCATGAGCAACGCGTTCTTGCCAGAAATGCCGCCGCAATTGACGATGCGGTCCACGGTCATCCCGTACTCAAGAAAACGTTCCATGATCACCCGGGCGCCAAAAGCTGTCGCTTCGATAAGCGCGCGGTACACTTCTTCCGGACGCGTTTGAAGGGTCATCCCGATCAGCCCGCCGGTAAGCCGCTGGTCCACCAGGACGGTCCGGTTCCCATTGTGCCAGTCCAGGGCCAGCAGGCCGCTCTCGCCCGGTTTCAGGCGCAGCGCCTTTTCGGTCAGCGTTTCATGGCTTTCTTTTTCGGGGCGCATATAACTTACGAACCAGTTGAAAATATCGCCCACGGCGGACTGACCCGCTTCAAGCCCAAAACATCCGGGCAGAATTGAACCGGGGACTATACCGCACAGTCCCGGAATATCGGGAAGTTCCCGGGTCATGGGCGCGACCATCATATCGCAACAGGAGGTGCCGATAATTTTAACCAGCACGCCCGGCTCTATGCCCGAACCCACCGCACCCAGGTGGGCGTCAAAGGCGCCCATGGCCACGGGGATACCGGCGGGCAGACCCAACTTTGCCGCCCATTTGTCGGTCAGGCCGCCCGCGGCATCCGCCACGGTATAAGCCCGGTCCGGCAGTGTGACACGGAGTTTTCCCAAAGCCGGATCCACTGCGGTCAAAAACTCGGCATCGGGATACCCGCCCCAGCCGGGATTGAACATGGCTTTATGGCCCGCGGCGCAAATGCAGCGCTTCATCACATCGGGGGCATCGGTTCCGGTCAGAATACCGGTCATCCAGTCCGCGTGTTCCACCCAGGTATAGGCCGCTTCAAAAACCCCCGGCGAGGTGCGTTTGCAGTGCAGTATCTTGCTCCAGAACCACTCGGAGGAATAGGCACCGCCGCATTTCGCCAGGTACTGGGGACGCATTTTCGAGGCCAGGGCGGTGATTTCCACCGCCTCGGCATGGCCGGTATGGTCCTTCCACAACCACGCCATGGCCGCCGGATTTCCGGAGAATTCATCGAGCAGCGCGAGCGGCGTCCCCTGTTTGTCCACGGGCAGCGGCGTAGACCCGGTGGTATCCACCCCGATTCCAATCACCGATTCCGGAGAAAAACCTGGAACGGCGGCCGCCTGTTGCAACGCCGCGGTTACCGTGGCCGTCACCGCTTTCAGGTAGTCGGCGGGATGCTGCCTGGCCAGATCGGGATTTCTGGCGTCCAAAACAACCCCTTTCTCGCCGGTGGGAAAATCGAACACCGCCGTGGCGATTTCCGCGCCGTTTGCCGCGTTTACAATAATAGCGCGGGCGGAATTGGTTCCAAAATCAAGTCCTATCACATACTTTTCGCCCATGGAATCCTCCCTTCACACTTGGGGCAATACTTCTAATCACTGCATCTGTCGTTCCTTCAAGGCATTATGCCTGCAAAAAGCGAATGGCTGCAACTTGCCCGCCAACGTGTCCGTTGAGCGGCCGCCGCCGCTGATGGTACACTGAGTTTCCGGTGAGGCAACAGTCATCCCAGGTTCTGCCGCTTGATGGCGCACAGGACGCGAAAATCAGGGCAGCCAGGGCATACGGGCCTTATCAGGCAGACTTTCCAACTTGAAGGAGAAGGGTTATGCGTGTCACTGTCGGCGAAATCTGTCACTTAATGGATGCCTGGGCGCCTCCAGAGCTCGCCTGTGACTGGGACAAGGCCGGCCTGCATACGGGCGACCCGAATACGGAGGTGGCGGGCGTTTTGATCTGTCTTACTGTTACCCCCGAAGCCCTGCGCGCGGCGCAAAAGAACGGGGCAAACCTGATCATCGCCCACCATCCCCTGATATGGGAACCGTTAAAAACCCTGCGCACGGATGATCCGCAGGCCCGTTTATGTGTGGAAATTGCCGCCGCGAATATCGCGTGTTTTTCGGCGCACACCAATCTGGACAAGGCCAGGGGTGGCGTCAACGACGCGCTGGCGGAACGCCTGGGGCTTCAGGAGTGTGCGCCCCTTTTCACATCGGACAAGGGAACCTTCCTTAAACTGGTAACCTTCGTGCCCGAAAACCATGTGGACAGCCTTCGCGACGCCCTTGCCGCGGCGGGCGCCGGCGTTATCGGCAATTATTCGTATTGTTCCTTCCACGCGCCAGGAACGGGCACATTCGCTCCCAACGCCCAGGCATCCCCTTATTCCGGCATCAAAGAAACACTGAATCATGAAAGTGAAATGCGTTTTGAAATGCTGGTGAACCGACCGGCGCTTGCCCCGGTCCTTGAGGCGCTTCAAAAAACACATCCCTATGAAGAACCCGCCTATGACGTGATCCCCCTCGCGAATCGAGACCGAACCATCGGCCTCGGACGCCTGGGTGTCCTGAATAAAAGTATGAAACTAGGCGATTTCGCCGGATTGGTGCGCACTACGCTGGGACTACCCCATGTAATGCGCTATGGCTCCCCGAACAGGCGCGTGCGGCATGTGGCCGTTCTGGGCGGCAGCGGGGGGAGCAGCATCTCCGGATTGCCTGAGGGAGCGGATGTTTTCGTGTCCGGTGACATCGGCTACCACGATGCGCAAACAGCCCTGATGCGGGCCATCTGCTGCATAGACGCAGGGCACGCGGGAACGGAATTGCCTGTGCTTAATACAATACGGATGCGGCTGCGTCAGGCCTGGAAGAAATTGCCTGTCTTTATTTTCCGGGAAAAACCGTTTGGAACAGTACATTGTTAACTTTTTGCGGCCTGGAATCGTCTACTTTTTTACGGGGCATTTTTACGGGGCAAAGATGCAAAATCGCCTCTTTTTGAAGTATACTAACTCTTTTGGGAACCGAAGACTACGGTTAGCGGGCACAAAGCGCCTCACGGGCGAAACAGGTCTTCTTCACTGCAACGCGGACCCGGCATGCCGATAAAACCGCGTGTGTTTACAGAGGTCTGGTGCCGTTAACCTTGCATACAGGAAGGGTCCATACCCGTGATATTACGAAAACGTGAATACCTGCAGGCCTTGTTCTGTCTGATACTGCTTTTCTTACCTCCCCTGCTTGTGACGGGCCCCATCCTCCACCAGGGCGATATTCCCGTGAATCTCGAAGGAATGACATTGCGCGCCCCCTGGCAGGAAGCCCGTGTACAAGATACTGATATACAGGAAGTGGCCGGTTCCGATGAGCTTCTTGAGCGATATTACCCCTGGTATGCCTTTTTAAGTCAGGCAGCCGCCAACAGGGAACTTCCCTTGTGGAATCCTTATGAGGGCTTTGGAATTCCCTTTCTGGCCTTGTGGCGAACACGCGTTTTTTCACCTTTTTCACTCCCCCTTTACTTTCTTCCCCTCTCGGTAGCCCTCAGCGTAAGTTTATTCGCGAAACTGACCATTGCGGGACTGTGCGCCTATTATGTCGCGCGGCGTTTCCAATTCACCCCCGCCTTTTCGCTTCTGGTGGCGATTCCGTTTCAATTGAGCGGCATCTTCCTGGTGTCACACTGGCACCCCGCCTCTGACGTGGCCCCCTTTTTTCCGTTGATTCTCCCCTGCCTGCAGCGCATGCTGCTGGGCGACCGGAGGGGTTGGCCGTACCTTGCCCTTTTGATAGGGATAATGACAATGGGCGGCGATCCGGAATCCCTGGCGGCCACCCTGTTTTTTATGTATGTTCTGGTGATTGTCTATGGCATCCGCACCTACCAGCGTGATCGTATACGGGGGGCCTTGCTGTGGCTAACCCTGAGTAGCGTAGTGGGACTCGCCCTTGCCGGCATACAACTGACACCCTACGTGGAATTTCTTCAGCATGGAAGTCTCGAAAACAAATCAGGGACCTTCTTCTCCCCCTGGGATCTGGCTTCGCTCTTCACACCCCCTATCCTGGGTGACGGCGCCTTTGCGCCGCAACGTGCCGCGCTCTGGCTGCCCACCGGAATGGTGGCATTCCTGCTGTTGCCGCTGTGGTTTTCCTTGCGTTCTTTCGCCAACCGGATCCGGAAGCGCCGCCTGGAAGCCTTGTTATTTTCTATTGTATTCACATTCCTGTTTTCCGCGGCCTTGGGGCCATGGTTACGCCGGATACCGGGGATGGCCCTGCTCGATGTCACCCACTTTATGATTCCATTCCCTCTGGCGATGGGCATCCTGGCGGGCACCACGGCGGACGAGTGGGTGCATCTCGACGCACAAAAATGCCAAATGGCGCTAAAAAAGTTATTTCGGTTGCTCCCCCTTTGCTGGGCGTTGTTTCTGGCCGCCGCCATCCCGTTGCTCTGGTTTGGGCCAGCGCGGGAATTTGAGCCCGTCCGTCTTATCCCCTTGGCGGTATGCGCGCTTTGTGTGTTCCTGCTGATCTTTATTACGCTGCTCTGGCCCCGCCCCCTGTTTACCGCGCTGTCGTTGACCCTGGTCACTGCGGCGTTGCTGTTGTTTGTCTACCAGCCCCACGCCCGGGTCACCCCGGCAGCGAGAATGACGCCACAAACCCAACTCACCGATGCGCTGGATCATGAAAACAACCGGGTTGCCGGTAGTGAACAACTCAAGAATTGGCCGCTGTCGCCCTATGGGGTCGCCCAGGTCTATAGCCCGTCCGGGGTCATGCTGCATCGAGGCGCTTCGTTTTTGAACCAGACGGAAAACGACCCGGAACTGTTACGGCTTACAGCATCCAACCAGCTGATCCTCACCAAGATGGACATCAAGGAACGATTTGCCGCGCTGCGCCCCGTTTTGAACATACAAGAAGTGTTGCCCTCGGGTGCCATCCTCCTCAGAGATCTGCAGGCGCATCCGCGTTCCCGCATCGTCTATAGGTCGCGCCCCTTAACCCCGGGGGAAGCTCCGCCTGCGTTGCGGGCGGATGGCCCCCCCCTCAGCGAAGGGGGCACCCTGCTTGAAAATTCAACGGATAAATCAATCACGGAAGCAGGTATACGGGGAACACAATTTAACCTTGTGGAAATCGTCGCGGAAAGCGGTAATTCGGGCATCCTGGTGCTTGCAGACTCTTGGTACCCGGGATGGAAAGTATTTCTGGACGGTGCCTTGACCCCGGTATTTCCCGTGGATATTGCTTTCCGGGGCATCGAAATCGGCAAGGGAAACCACAAGGCCATTTTTGAGTACAGGCCGGAATCGCTGCGTTTGGGCATGTATATCACCGCAGGCGCTCTGATTCTGGTCTTAATCGGCTTCAGAACCTTTTTCCAGCGGCACCGCGCCGCCTGAAACGGTGAAAAGCACAATGTGAACACTGTACTTTAACCCAGGTACCCACGTATCAGTTCAACACATCGCACGACAGATCCCTGGTTTCTTATAACCGCTTCACGGCCCGCTTGACCTGTGCGAATTCCAAGGTCGGGGTTATCAAGCAACTTTTTCAGGAACGGGGCCAATTCTTCGGGAGAAGCAAGTTGAAACGCCCCACCTGCCGCAATTAATAAGGAAGCCGCATCCGGAAAGTTTCCCATATAGGGGCCGAACAGGGTGGGAACTCCCAGCGCCGCCGGTTCCAGGGGATTGTGACCTTCGACCCCCGGGAAAAAACTCCCCCCGATCACGGCCGCCTGGCATAGGGAATACATGCCCGCCAATTCTCCCATGGTATCCAGGAACAGAACCCGCGCGTCCGGATCACGCTTACCCGTGAGCATTACCGACCGCAAAATGATCCGATCGCCCTTGAAAGCCTCCACCCCTTCTTCCAGACGCTGCAGGTGCCGGGGCGCAATCACCAATTTAAGGTCGCGATAGTCATACTTCAGCGTTTCCCAGCATGAATACGCCAGGGCCTCGTCGCCCGGACGGGTACTGCCGAACACTACAATTCGGTCCGTAACCGCAAACCCATATTCTTTGCGAAGCGCCTGCCGTTTGTCTTCGCTGACTTCAGTCGCCACGCCATCACATTTTAAGTTTCCTGTGATGCTAACGCGCGCTTCGGGGACCCCCAAAGCGATAAAACGACGCCTGTAGACCTCTTCCTGCGCCGCCACATGATTCAGCAGGGAATATACGGGCGGCAAAATCCAGGAATATTTCCTGTACCTGGGGAATTTTCCCGGACTGATGCGTCCATTGACAACAATTACCGGCACGTTCTGTCTTCGGGTTTCCCGGATAAGGTTAGGCCACAGTTCCGTTTCCAGGAGGACCAGGATGGCGGGTCGGATTTTCTTTACAAAGCGGCGCACGGTAAAGCCCAAGTCCATGGGCGCCAAAGTAATCTGTACGTCCGGCAGGGTTTTTCGGGCAATTTCGAGCCCGGACAGCGTGTTGACACTAAGCAGGATTTCCGCCGATGGAACATTCTCCCTGAGTCCCCGGATCAACACCTTCGCCACAAATACTTCCCCCACGCTGCAGGCGTGAACCCATACAAGTTGCCCCTCAACCAACGCGGGGACAGCAGGGAAAAAGCGCCGTAACAAGGGGCGATATTTCCGCGAGAAAAGCAGATAAATCGCCCCCAGGGGAGCTGCCATAGTTATCAAAATCGTATAAAGGAGATAACGCATCCTAAATAAGGGTCCGTGGTTCGGACACAGGACAGGCAATGATACCGACTGCCCTGGTAAAACAACGGGAGCGGCCCACCGTACTGGACCGCTCCCGGATTGACTGTTCTCACTTATCAGCTGGGCATTTCAGTAACATCAAAGAAGCGGGCGCCTGTCGAATCAATAATGTCGGGAGTGACGAATATCAGCAGACTCGACTGCTTGGCCTCACGCTTCGTACCCTTGAAGAAGAAGCCTATGACCGGAATATCCGCGACATAGGGCATCTTCTGCGTCGCCTTGGCGGATTGATCCTGCACCAGTCCGCCCAGCACCAGCGTATCCCCGTCATGGACGATGACATTGGTCCACACCGCCTGCCACGAGGTGGTGGGCAGATTGATTTCATTCGTAATTTCCTGGTCCGAAATAATCTGCTTTTGCTCGAAAGTCTTGGTGCCGGTCTTGGTCCGAACTTCCGGGTTCAGCCACAGGCGCACCTGGTTGTTATCGCGAATCTGGGGCGTGACCGACAGAGCGATACCAAAGTTATAGGGCTGCGGCGTGACATTCTGAATGAAAGAAGTTGACGACCCGCTGCTAAGCCCGTACCCGAGATTGGTATAAACCTCGGTATTTACTTGGGAAATGAAATACTCTGTCGCAAAATCCGCAATAACGGCCGGCTTGCGGTTCATCGTGGTCACTCGCGGCGCGCTGAGCAGTTCGGATTCATCCAGCCCGTCCAAGTAGTCAAACGTCACGGAGAGCTTGTCGCCGTCTTCATTCTTCAAAATATTACCCAAAATGCTAAACGTCGGTTCCGCTGACGATGTGGGATTCAACAGCGCACCAATCGTAGCGTCCGTAATCGTATTAGCAATGGTAGGCGTGCCGTCAGGTTTTGTATAAAACGGAATCGACTCATCCGTGCCATCACCGTTGATATCGTAGTTATAAGTTTCGGTATCGAGTTCGTCAATTTTACGGGAGCGCATATTTTGGTCCGAAAGCGTGGCATCCCAGTTGAACCCGATTTTCTTCAGATCTTCCAGACGAATGGTCAGGAATTTCGCTTCGATACTCACCTGCTTGGGCGTAACGTCAATTTCCGCCAGCTGCTTCTCGAATTCCTCCAGGTTGGTCGGTGTATTCTTTACGATCAGCATATTGTTTGCTGGGTTGTAAATCATGTCGGAGAGCAGTTCTTCCGTGTAGGGTTCATACACCTGGGGCACCAGGCGCTGCAGCAACGTGAGCACATCGCCGCCCATACCAAAAGAGGCCGCACTGGAACCTGTTCCCAGCGTTGCGCCCTGCTGAGCCGTGGCATAGCCACCGGCGCCAAGGGTAGAACCCGAAGTCGAACCCGTACCCACACGGGATAAACCGACCATTTCCGGCAATGCCGGCGCTTCACCGACCATGACATCGCTGATTGTGGTAAACAAGTCGGATATGTTACTTATGGAGGTCACGTCCCTTCCGTAACCACCGCCCATACCGCCCATACCACCCATTCGGCCGCCGCCCATGCCACCGCCGTAGCCGCCCATACCACCACCATAGCCGCCCATGCCGCCGCCATAGCCGCCCATACCGCCGCCCATGCCGCCGCCATAGCCGCCCATACCACCCATACGACCGCCACTCATGCCGCCGCCATAGCCGCCCATGCCGCCGCTCATGCCGCCCATGCCGCCGCCGTAGCCGCCCATGCCACCGCTCATACCGCCCATACCGCCGCCGTAGCCGCCCATACCGCCGCCCATGCCGCCCATACCGCCCATGCGGCCACCACCCATGCCGCCGCCGTAGCCGCCCATGCCACCGCCGTAGCCGCCCATGCCGCCACTACTCGCTATGCCACCGAAGGTATTACGAAGCACAACCTTAAAGAGCGTTTCAGAACCCGCGTTGCGCAGTTCATAATAGCGGGTTTCCAGTTTTTCAAAAGATTCCTTGCGGATAATGGAAGGCCGTGTAATCCAGATGAATCCCGGCTGTACGGAGTAATCGAGCCCCAGCGGGCGCAACAAGGCCTGTAACGCCTCAGCCAAAGACACATTTTTCATGTTGATGTACGGCACACGCCCGTCGGTTTTCTCACCATAGACTTCATCCACTCCGACGGTCTGCATACCCGTTCCGGGAGCCGCTCCGGGACCAGCGGGCCGCGGCCCGGGAGCCGCTCCAGGTTGCGGAAAGGGCGCCGGTGCCGGCGCACCCGGCATACCAGGAGGCATGGCGCCCGGGGCGCCCGGCACACCAGGTTGTGCCGCCTGGACAGGTTGCACTCTGGGCGGCGGTTCAACGACTCGATTATCAATAACGATGTTCACGTCCCAACTATCAGCAATAAAATCCACAATTTCGCTGATATGGATATCCTCGAACTCGACACTGACGGGGGATTCCAATATCAGTTCTATGGGACTCTTTTCCTCGACGTCCTGCCTGACTTCCTCAATATCGGGAACGGAAAAGCGGAAAGGCTTAATGCCCCTCGCATCCGAACCTTCCGGAAGACGCTTTGAACTCTCGATAAAATTACGGATACGCTCCCGATCCTCCACCACTCCTGTTTCGGATTCGTTGACCGCCAGTTTATGCGCGCCGATCGTGGCCTTGTGCAATAATTCTTTGGCCTCAGCATTTTCGGGATCAATGAGTAACACGTTGCTGTAAATTTCAACCGCCGTGGCGTACTTTTCCGCTTCCATATATTGGGCGCCGAACCCGAGCAATTCCCTTACCCGGTCGCGCCGTATCTCATCCGCGGAAAGTTCCATAGTGCCTTGGGTCGCACGCAACGCCGCAGGCTCGACGGTCTGGAAAGCAGGCGGCGCCTCGCTTGCCGCGCCGACCGCCATGGTCTGTGCCAGCTTCGCGTTGGTCTTCTCCTGGAAACTTCGCGCCGATTCCAGCGAAGGGTCCAAGGCCAGCGCGCGGTTGAATTCCGTGAGAGCTTCCCTGTACAGATCTTTTTTATACAGTTCAACACCACGGCGCAAATACTCTTCCGCCTCGCTTATGCCAATGGATGGTATGGAATCTTCCGGTTTTGCCAGGTCAGGGGACTCGGCGCCGGAGGATCCGTCCGCCGGAGGCGGCAATAGTTGCTCCACCGGTACGACCTCAACCTGGACTGCCGGAGCGCCCGCCTGTTGCGCTTCCTCGACCACAGGTGCCGCCTGAGTATCGGCCACATCCTGTGCCGCGGCGGGAAGAACGGCCAGGCAGAGCCCAACCATCATCCCCAGCAACATCAGATAATGTTTGCTTTTGCTAATCATGACTGTCCTGTCCTCCCGCTGTTTGCGGCATATTCTAATTACGGTCATGCCTTTATTGCTTTCTCCGCTGTTGACGTCACTGTTTCTCCAACGTAAACTGCCGTGAATATCGTTCAGAATATATCACGACACTTTCTGTTTCCGGATCTATCGACACCAATTCAAACTCTTCAAACTTCTCACCTTCCGAATACCATTTCGTGGTGCTGGTCGTGCGCAATTGCGCGCGCGGTTTTCCACCGACATCCTGAATTTTCAACAGCATGATATTCAGGTCTTCGGATCCAATCGCTTTGTCATCATCATCATCATCGTCACCATCCGAATAATACCAGAACGGGTTGCGCTCATAAAACGAGGTATACGTTCCCGGAAGCCCGTCTGTGGGCGGCAACGGGGGCAACCCGGGCATCCCCAAAGCCTGCCGCTCCTCCTCGGTTTCGGGCAATTCAGTCTGAGGAATGGGAATAGGCGGCCACGAGGGAGGTTCCGCGGGAGATATAACACCGTAGACACGGTACGCAAGCACTATCACCATGATGATGAGCACCATGCGTTCCTTGTTATACCAGAACCAGGAACCTATTTTCCTCAATTTATCCATGTGTTAACACATCCGAAAAAACTGCTGTTCAAATTTAACGCCACACACACTTAGGGCATATATAGTACGACTCGTCTAAACCAACTCCAGAATTTTCCAAGAGCCCCCTGCGGAGGTTCCCGTCTGGCGCCGGGCCTTGCGCCCCCATCGCTGTCCGTCACCGGCGCGGGCGGGGCGCCCAGATCCGCGGACAAAGCGGGGTCCTTGTCGTCGGCCGGCGGCCTGTAATTGGCTTGCGTCAGCAACAATTGCACTTCAATCTGCGGTTCCACCTGATAACCGATATAAGGATAACTTAATTTAATGCTGTCCACGGTAAAATATCTGGGTTCCTGCAAAAGATTATCCATAAATTTCACTAAATCTTTTGCCGCAAGCGTCACATGCAGACCCACCGTCTGCAACCCCAGCATATCGTCATAAATCTCGGGAATACGCCGGGGCCAAACGACAATATCGCGGACGTAAGAAACATTTGACTCCAGAAGCAGCGTGGACAGTCTGACGCCAAAATTCAACTGTCGCAGATTCTGCTCCACCTCCGCCCACGTAATGTTTCGCCCGCTCCAGTCTTCCTCCTTGGCGACGCCCAACTTCATCCGCAAATCATTCGGGAAACGGTCATAACCACCCATGCGCTCATAGACTTTGCGGTAAAGGTCGTAGAGTATCTTGTTGGTTTCTTCCGTGTACCAGAATTTCAGCATACGCGCCTCGGGCGGAACAAGATCTATCTCGTACCAATCCCCGAAATTAAAATATTGCGCCCGTTCTTCCCGCGCGTCCCTCCAGGGTTGCACCTGGTTTTGCCACTGCTCAATCAGGAGTTCCGGCTTATACCCTTTGAAATTCTCCTGAAGTTGGGACAACGTATTTTCAAGCGCGTCACGCAAGCGGTCATCTTCCTTGTAACCGTCAAAAATCTCTTTGAAATGAAACTGCCAAATACCGAACATCGCGCCAAAAACCGCAAGCAGGAGAACGACACCAATTATTTGCGCTTTATACTTCACGCGTTGCCACCCTCCTGCTGTTGTTCGACAGGATTAGGCCTATCCTGGGTGCGTCGGAATTTTACCTCCACGGTAAAAGTATAATAAGCGGGTGCATTGGCAACCAGGGAAGCGCCAGCCGTAGCCCCGCCACTACCTACTTTTGAAGCATCGTAAATCATTTCCGCGCCCACGCGCTGCACGCTCGCTTCACTAAACGACACTTTTTCCGCGCTTAAAAACCAGCCGTTGGGCAACTGGCGCGAGGATATTTTCAAGTTCTCCAAATACTCATAGATCACCTCATCAGACTCGGCCAGCCCCTGAACAATAAAGCCGTTGGGCAGGGGAATGGACGTTTTGTCCACCTCCTTGTCCCGCTCATTTCCACCCGAGACACGGGCAGCCTCGGCAACACCCCTGGCCGCCGCTCCTCCAAGCGGCTGAAGGCCCACAAAACCAGGTGTCGTTCGCTGTCCGCCCGATGCTCCTGGCAGTGCGGCGATCCCCTGTCCGCCCCTGGCGCCGCCCGCCTGTTGCGTGTCTTCCTTTTCGGGGAAACGGGTTGATTCCATAGAGGAAAACCACATTCGCCCGTTAGTGGGACGCGCTTCATTCACAAAGGCCATTTCATCCAGCCAAAACCGCCTTTGCCGCCGGGCCCGGTCAAGAATACGCACCTGTCCCTCGAGTTTCTCCAGATGTTTCTGACGAACATCCAGCTGACGTTTCAAACCAGACTGGGGCACCGTGGCGCCGACACGGATACGCTGTACAAGTTCGGGGTCATAGGCTCGAATTCCACGCTTAAGTTCTTCGATGCGGTCTTTGACCAGTTTGTTTTGATTTGCGGCAGCGGGCACAATGGAGGCAAATATCAGTACCAGCGCGCAAATGGACAGGGCCCAATAAAGTGCCTGTTCTTTGCGCCGCGCGGCTTCCAGTATCCTGGGGGGGATCAGATTGATGTCTATTGTAACCGTATCCAAACAGCGCAGCGCCATACCCAAAACGGCGGTGGTCTGTTCAGGACATTGTCGTATCGCTTCGGCGGCAGGTGCTATGTCACTGTTGACCAGGGGTTGGGCAATACTGACAGCCATGCCAAGTTGGCTGCTGAGATAAGGTACAATATTTTTCAGGCGCGCCCCCCCCCCGATCAATACCAGGCGATTGACCTGGCCGCCACCGGGCAGGGAACGGAAATACGAAAAGGACCGCGTAATTTCACCGACCAGCCGCTGCAATACCTTTCCAGTAACTTCACCGGCCTTACCGTCGCGCTGTGGATCGCCGGTGGGCGCAAAACAGCGCTCACGCTTGATCTTTTCAGCGGAGACGAAATCCATGTTAAAGGCTTCGGCCAGCGCGCGCGTCAGGTCGTTGCCGCCTATGTTCAGCGGCCGGGTAAACCGGAACTGATGCCCGCGTTCGATGACGATGTCTGTGGTTGTCGCACCAATGTCAATCAGCGCCACACAATCCCCCTGCTCGCCGAACTGGCCGTTGTGTTTCAGCCAGTTGTAAGAGGCCAGGGGCAAAACGTCCACTGCGGCAATGGCATATTTGAGCGGCTTCAGAACCTCAAGGTGTTTTTCCACGACATCCACCTTGATTGCCGCCATCATCACATCAAACCCGCCCTGCTCGGTCTGTCCAAGAATCTGGTAATCCAAGGCAATCTGGTCAAGGCCGAAAGGAATTTGCTGCTGGATCTCGTACCGTACGATTTGGCTCACTTTGTATTCGGGCACGGGCGGCAGCGCGCGACACCGTGTGAAAACGGATTGCCCCGGAACACCAAGTATCACTTTGCGCTTGCGTATCTTCGCTTCTTTCAATACTTCCCGAACCGCCTTTAACCGCAGTTCCGCGCGCACAGCCTCTTCGAGCCCCGGGTCGGAATTGTATTCCCGCTGGACATATTTGGTGATCTGAAAGCCGGCCTTGGTCTTGGACAATTCGCACAAGCGCACCGCGCTGGTACCGATGTCCAAAACGGTTCGTTTCTTAAGGCCTGACCACATACCGGGCATAACTGCACCTTTGAAAGTCACAAAAACAGTTTAAGTAATTTCACTCCCGTCACCGCTGCCGGCAACGGCACCACATCTTTATACAATACGCGATGCTCATCGAAAAGTAAACTCTTGACAAATATTGTAGTAAATATTAATTCGGATGTCAAGTATTAATTTCGGGCGATTATATCAAAACTCAGGTACAAAGTACAGAATTTAACCGATACCCTTCAAGAAGATAGCGTTACATTTCAAGAAAAGAACTATCGCTTCACTTCGAATAGGTGCAAAGTGACTGCCGGTAAATCACTTAAATTATGTGCCACATTTATGTTGCCCTGCTTTCAGGCCATGATAGAACTGCCCTGCTTACTAAAAAATCCCCTATAACCCCGCATATCTCTAAAGCCACTAAACCTCTTTTATTGGGGCCCCCGGAAAAAACGTATGCTTGAATTATCGCGCCATTTTTGGGGGGAATTGACGTGATTTATTGGTGCCACTAAAATCCACGGCAATCTCTCCGTTACTTACGCTTTGCCTTCGCCAAGCAAAAGTATGCATATATCTCTATACAGCAGAAATGTCACAATATTGTTGACAGTGAAGTTTCCATCCATTCCTTTGGATAACATTGCCAAGGCATGTGTTTGGATCTTATCTTCCGTTTTAATTCTTAAAAAAGTTGTACTCTCAGAGAAGTGGCAACTATAATTAGTGGGTACTACCCAAAGCCACTCCCATATATGGGAACGGCATGACTTGGGTTTCGATTGGGTATGCGAAATTCTGACGCATTATCTGTAATTAAGACGCATTATCTGTAATTAAAACGTGATTTCAGCCGTTAGTGTAAACGAAGCCGCGTGGTTCTCACTTCCACAGGTATTGAGGCGAAAAAAACATGGTTGCCGGCGTATTATTGATCCTTTCAAACCTCCTTCTCGGCCAAACGGGCATGATTACGTACATTGCGGGCGGTTCGCAAGAACACAGTCAGCTTTCGGTGATCGACCTGGACACGGGAGAAAGCGCCGCAATTGGGCGGGACGCATTGGATGCCTATCCGGCCTGGTCTCCTGACGGCATGCGTATCGCCTATCAAAGCAGGCATCCTGACGGGGTGTGTATTCGTCTTGCCTACCCCTTGGAATCCAGGGATGAAGCGCTATCCCACATCCACCCCGTAAATTTGCGTCCGACATGGTCGGCGGACGGGAAACAGTTGGCCTATGTTGCGCACAATGATACGGACCCGCTGCCGGTCCTGGTGGTATATGATTTCGCCGCGGGCAAGGAATCTGTCTGGGGTGGCGGCCAACAAGGCTTTCTTTCCGCCGTATGGCTGGCAAGCACGGACTTGATGAAGGCCCTGAATCCGGAAGATCAGGAGGCCGCGGAATCGGCGGGGCTTTTCAAATTGAAGGAGGAGGCGGAACAGTACGGCATCGTAACGGCCATTGGCGTTTCCGGCGCTGTCCCGAATCTAAGTACGGAACTGTTCATAGTAACGCCCTCGGCCTCCCTGCCGCTGCTCCCCTTCCTGGTGCCGGACAGCAAACGCTATGTAAAATACGGCCTGTGTCCCGACCATAAAGCGCGACAAATCGCCTACGAATCCAATGACGGCGGTGACCGCGAGTTATTTGTACTGGGAAGGCGGGGAATCATCAATGTCAGCAACCATCCTGCCGCGGACTGGAACCCGGCCTGGTCGCCTGACGATAATTGGATCGCCTTTGAGTCGTTTCGGAATGGGCGGCGCGGCCTATACCGCCTTCTGGCCAGTACAGGCAATGTCACCCCCATTCTAACCGGCAGCACTTTTGACTGCTGGGCGCCGGATTGGTCGCCGGATGGGGAATGGATTGTTTTTGTTTCCGATATGCACGGCACGCCGCAGTTGTTTGTGGTTCACCCAGATGGAAGCGAGCTAAAACAGATAACGGACGGCGAAGTGCCCGCATTATCCCCCATGTGGCAGCCAGAGATTAAACAATCCGGGAGTACTGAGAAATGAATGGTTTCACCCGCCACATCCTGGCGCTTGCGCTGACGTGCTGGATAGGCGGCATGGCTTCCGCAAGAACCACGGACGGCACCCTGGGCCTGCTGCAACTTCCCAACAACGGCATTCCGGCGATTGTGGAGATGCAAGGCTCCTTTACCGCGGTGCTTCGACAAGAAGCAACGCTCTCGCTTTCCGGAGCCGCCGGCGAACTACCTTTGGAAACGATCTGGTCCCAACTCCCCGGGGGCATGCAACAGGCGCAATGCAGCCCCT
Organism: Candidatus Hydrogenedentota bacterium; assembly: GCA_012730105.1. Classification (GTDB taxonomy): domain Bacteria; phylum Hydrogenedentota; class Hydrogenedentia; order Hydrogenedentales; family CAITNO01; genus JAAYBJ01. Next base: position 1,551 of record JAAYBJ010000009.1, on the reverse strand, counting down.
CCTCGCCGGCGCCGCCCGGCGTGTATGCACTTCGCGCCGCGGACGGAACCGGCACAGACGTCAATGCGCGCGCCGTGTATGTGGTGGACTCTTTTCCGGAAACCTACCAGGTGGCCCACATAACGGACACGCACATCGGCAAAACAGGGCGGCCCCGTCCGGACACGGAAATACTCACGACCATTATTGAAACCATAAATGCTTCCGAAGCCGCACTGACTTTAATTACGGGCGACCTGACGGAAAACGGTGAACCGGAACAGTTTCAGCGTTTTCTCGGCCTATTGGACCTGTGCCGCCTGCCCACCTTTGTAGTTCCAGGGAATCATGACCGAAAGGCGGATAACTACCGTCGGTTTTTTGGACCCTTGACCTATTATTTTACCTTCGGCAAGGACGGCTATCTCGCTTTCGATACCAAGGACTACCTGATTGCCAATGAGTTAACCGGCCAGGACGGACTACTGCATTTCTACCGCCGCCAGATACGCGCATCGAGATGGAGTATCGGATTTACCCATCGTTATGATGTCACCATGGGGATACGCGCCCAAATCACGCTGTTCGTGGACGATCCCCTGGATTATCTGGTTTATGGCCACATCCACCGTGAGGCCGGAGAGGGGGATGGCATTCCCTGGGGATCCACCCGGGCGATAATCACCCCCGCTGCGATTGACGGCGTATTCCGTATTCTCCGCGTAGATGTCAACGGCGTACATCCCCTGGAAACCATCGACACGGCGGCCAATCCAAACCAGGAAAATTAGGCTACTGAAAGGCTGCCGCGAGATCCCATTCAAAATCTTCCAGTTTCCGCCGATACGCCGATTGAAAGGCTTGGGCCGTATTCATGCCGGAACTCAAGGAGCGAAGAAACGTCATCATCCTGGCCCTTCCGAAACGCTTCCAGAGGAGATCCACAGCCGCATGGGACTGGAGATAGGCAATCCGCAGCGCTTCCGGGTTCTTGGAAGACACCTGGCTGCCGCTAAGCTGCGAGAAGGAATACACCGTTCCCGAGGCATAGAGTTCCCGGAGACGCGCGGCATCGTCGTTCTCAAAGGTTCGTGAAAGCGCTTCGGCAAGCCCTTCATTGAGCCACCAGGGCACTTTGTCGCCGGCAATGCTGCGCACCGCGACATGGACATATTCATGGACCAGGCGGCGCCTCAATTCCTCCTGGGACAGCCAGGCGCCGTTGCCATCAGTCAATGGGCTCCTGATTTTGCCGTCGTAGACGGCGCCGATATGCCCTTCCAGCCGTGTGGCTTCAGTGAACTGTTCCGCCGTATACAGCACGACATAAATCGGCTGGGGAGGATAGATGCCGCCCAGCGTTCGACCGATATCGATGTACGCACGGTCAAGAACCGAGGCTACAGTGGAACGCACCGCTGGAAGGACACCCGGAGGGTAGGTGATGCTGAAATGCCTGGATTTCCACCGGTTGAAATCGTACTCAACCGATTCTTCCCGAAAAGCCTTTTCATAACGCTTCCGCAACTCGTGACGGTCCGGATCCATTTCAAGCACATAGTCCCATTGAAT
>JAAYBJ010000133.1 GCA_012730105.1 Candidatus Hydrogenedentota bacterium | reverse complement strand
TTATTCTCACACGGAGGCACGGAGAACACAAAGAACAGGATATACTATTGGAGAATTGCGGTGAGGGCGCCACTTCTTCCGGGCGAAGTCCCGGATGAAGGGTACCGTAACCCTGGGCTCTGTTGTTTAATCCTTTCAGGATAAAGAATATGGCAACCGGGTTACAGGTAACGCGCGTTAGAGTTTAGGAGGAGCTTTTGTGGGAGCGGGCTGTCGGTGGTTACGATGGCGATACCGATACCGATACCGATACCGATAGCGATAGCGATAGCGATAGCGATAATGCGGTTGTGAATCTCGCGGAACCGTGATATTATAGTCGTTCCTGCGAAGGGTACCGGGCAGTAAGAAAGAATATGTGTTTACACCATGACCTTTTCCAATGGACATACGCCGCAATGGCTGCAAGACGCCCCTCCTATGGAGATGCACCGTGTCATCGAAGCCCTGCACCGGGTCCATGGCCTGGTGGCGGTGCTGAACGATATGGACGTGCTGCTCGAGCGCATCAGCGAGGAAAGCCGCACCCTTGCCTGTGCCGAGGGCGCTTCCGTAATCCTTTACGATGAGGAGAAGGATGAACTGTGCTTCCGGGTCGTGCTGGGTGAGGGCGGCGACCGGGAGGCATTGAAACGTGAAGTGCGTCTCAAGCCGGGACAGGGTATTGCGGGCGTCGCCGCGCTTGAGGGGTGCGCGATCCATGTGGCGGACGTGGAGAAGGATCCTCGTTTTTATCGGGGAGCCGATGCCGCGAGCCGGTTCCACACGCGTGATGTGCTGGCCGTGCCCATGTTTGAACGGGGGCGGCTGGTGGGCGTCCTGGAACTGGTCAATAAAATCGGCGACGAGTCTTTTACGGATCTGGACCGTCATGTCATGGAAATGTTCTCCGCCCTGGCGGCCTCCACGGTGGTCAGCGCCCGCATGATTGAGCGGGAAATACAGACCGAGCGGCTTGCGGCCATAGGCCATGCCATTGCCGGTTTGACCCATCACATCAAGAATATCCTGACCGGGCTGATCAGCAGCGCGGAATTGATTGAACTGGCCTTTCAGGCCGATGACACCGCCCTGGTCAAAAAGACATGGCCGGTGCTGGGACGCGGTATCAGGCGGATATCCAATTTTGTCCAGGACCTGCTCCTGGTGGCGAAACCGGGTAAGCCCGCCCTGCGCGACTGTCCGGTGCGGCCGGTGGTGCTGGAGGCGTTTGAGACCATGCGCGATCTTTTCAACCAGAAAAAAATCGGTCTGGAAATCGAATGTGAAGATCCCGCCTTGACGGTGCGCGCCGATCAGGACGCGCTGTTGCGCTGTGTGATGAACCTTATCGGGAACGCCATGGATGCGGTGCCGGAGGAAACCGGCAGAATCGTCGCGGCGATTCGCAATCACCCCGGTGAATATGTTGAAATTATGGTGACGGATAACGGCCCGGGTATCCCGCCCGCGGTGCGGGACAAAGTGTTCGACATTTTTTTCTCCACCAAGGGAACACGGGGAACCGGTCTGGGCCTTGCCTGTTCTGCCAAGATCGCCCGGGAGCATGGCGGCAGCCTGAATCTGCTTGATTCGGATCAGGGCGCCTGTTTCCAATTGGTTTTGCCTGTCATGAAGAAGTCCACATTACAGGAGGAATTGTGAAGATACCCGCGAGTTTGAAGAATCCCGATGTTTTGGGCTGGATCATCTATGTCGTGTTGACCCTGCTGCTGACTTTCCCGTGTATTGTTCTCATCTACAAAATCACCTATGATACGGCGTCCACCTGGACGAGAATTGTGGGGGGCACGTTCATTGCGGCCATTTTGGCCGGCTTTTTATCCTGGATTGGAAATGAAATCTGGTTTCAGATCAAGCGGCGCAGACGCAGCGAGAAGCGCAAGAGTGCGCGCAAAGAAAAAAAGCGCCGCAAGTAATGCGGGCGGCGTCCGGTGCGAAAGCCGTTTGCCGGAACGGCGTTAAAGGTTTTCTCACATGACAGATGTATGGGAAATCGCGGCCTATGTCGAGGAGCACCCCGACGATCATCCGCAGCGGTGGCGTCTTGCCAAGAAGTTCTACGCCGAGCATGAATACCGGCTGGCGCTGGACCACCTGCAACTCCTGCAAAAGGAATGGACGCCCAAACTGAACGTGCAACGCTATCTCGCGGCCACCTATTACCGGCTGGGGCGCTACACCGAGGCCGAGGAACACCTGGAAAAGACCATCAAACAGTGGCCCGACGAGGTGGGGCCCTGTGAACAGCTGGCCCACGTGTATAACGTGGACGGCAAACTTGAAGAGGCGCTGCGGACATGGAAAAAGGTTGTTCAGATCCAGCCGGACCATGCCCTTGCCGAAAAGGCGATCAAGAAACTCGAGTCAGCGCTTGAAAAAGAGGATCGGGAAAAAGTGGCGCCCGTTTCCGGGCTGTTCCCCGCGGATTTGACTGACGAAGAAAAAGAAGACCTGATGGTCACCGGGATGATTTGTCCCCGTTGCGGCGCCCAGAACAGCGACGAATTTGAGACCTGCTGGCAGTGCAACGCCAGCCTGCGGATGCAGACGCCGTCGTTTCTGAACACGCCGCCCATCGAGGTGCACGGTCCCTATCTGCTCCGGCCGGAGACGGCGACGTCCCTGGTTCTTGTGGTCACGGTGCTCCTGCTGGCGGCATCGGCCATCTTGGGGGCGTGGTTGATTATGGAATACAGGGCCGAAGAGACGCCACTTCTCTTTTCAATGGAGGATGTGGGCAGGATTATTCTGGCGCCGGCACGCCTGGCCTCGGGCATCGTAATGCTGTTGTGCTGGCCTTTCGCGCTCTTGTTGGCGTTGCGCGTGTTTCGCGTCAAACCCTCCCCGCCGGGAGTGCTTGTTTACATTTCCGGCCTGTTGCTGGGCGCATTGACCTTGTTGTTTATCCTCATGCCGATGCCTTTCCCCTTCCTGGCGGTGCTGGTCTCTCTGGTGCTTTCCCTGGGAATAATCATTGTCGCGCTGAGAATATCTACCGGCCCCGCCTTTGCCGTCTGGCTGACACATATCGTGCTCATAGGGTGCATTGGCGCCCTGGCGTTCTGGATCGCCGAATCGCGCAGATATGGAAAAATGATCAATCCCTTCCGGGAAATTGCCGCGTTCAGCGCCGCCTTGAGCGGTCCCGGAGCCTTGCCGGATGCCGTGCCGACCCGCCTGCCCAAAGGCATTACCCCTATCCAACAGAAGGTCAGGTGGAAATCCACCGGATCGGAGTGGCTCGATACGCCCATTTCCATGGTGGAAATCGTTGTGCGCCCCGAATTCCCCGACCCGGCATTGCAGTTCCAGATTTACCAGGGAACGGAATTGCGCTATCACGAGGAACTCCTGGGAAAGCAGCAAATCACCGTGCCCTTCTCCGTCTTTCCCGGCGTGGAATATGAAGTGGTGGTAAAGGGCAAGGATAACGTGATTGTACCTGTTACCATCAAAAGCCTGATGCCTTTTGAATTTCCGGAATGACGCTGTTCGGGGAATGCTACGAAGAAGGGCGTTATTTAATGGCTGACGGGGGCATCTTGTGTAATTGCGGGAATGCCCTGCGCCATTTGCCGCAAAAGAAAAACGGGAATGGGCTTCGCTCGGTTCTTTGTGATGAAACGTGCCGCTTGTGTAAAATGAAATATTTACGTTGGGTATGTTAACGTAAATGGATTCAACGGGGAGAATAGGCATGAAACCAGAAGTGGCTATTGTGGGCGTGGTGTTGATTCTTGTAGGGGTGGGGTTGTGTGTTTTCGGATATCAAAAAACGCAGCCCACCGCAACGGATAGTGCGATGGGTGTGCTCGAGCAGTTGTCCGGAGAATCGCTCGATGACTTTAAAACAGACAAGACTACTGGATACGCAGCCATGGCGGGGGGTGTGGCCCTTTTCCTGATTGGTATTGGAACGGTGCTTGCGAGCCGGTCCCGCGGGAGCGGGGTACAGGAGTGACCTTGGTCGTCAAAGCATGGATGGAGGTTAAGTGATACGAGAAGGAGTTGGGTATGCGTTATGAGGGTATGAAAGGTTTCCTGTATCTGACCGGTGTCGGGGTATTGTTGCTGACAATTTTGGCGGCCCTGATGTGTTTCGCTAAGGCCGCGGAAGCAGGCAACAGCATGTTCGGCAAGGATTTCGCGGGCGGTCTCATGCTTGCCGGAGTCGTTGTTGGCGTGCTTGGTTGCGCGGTTTCGGCCATCAGCTTTGGTGTTGCCTCCGTGTTGGACGGCTTGGGAGAACTGCTGGATAAAGGCGCTACGGTTTCAAACCGCCCGTCTGTTATCGTTTCAGGAAATAAGCCAATCCCGCGGACCTGTCGCAATTGCGGGAAGACCTATACTGCGGACAGTTCGATTCAATTCTGTGAGGAGTGCGGCACCAAGCTCCCTTTGCCCAATTAATATTGCCGATCGGGTTACCGTTTTTCGTGGAGCTTGGAAACGTAATGGGAGCCGCTATTTCCTTTTCGGGAAGGCGGTCCGGGAAGAAAGGATTGACCGATGGTACTCGCGGGGAATCTGTTGTGGTTTATCTTTGGCGGCGGCCTGATTATGGCAGTCATCTGGTGCCTTATGGGGTGCCTGTTCGCGGTTACCATTATCGGCATACCCTTCGCCATTGCCGCGTTCAGGATTGCGGGCTATGTCGCCTTTCCCTTCGGCAGGGAGTTGGTTGATGCGCAGATCATTGGCGAGAAACGCATCGCTGGAACAGGATTCGCCAATTTTTTGTGGGTGATTCTTGCTGGATTCTGGCTTGCCCTATCCCACGCCCTTTGCGGACTTTATTGTTTTTTGGGATTCTGGCTCGTTTTCCCGGTTTTCGCCGGCATAGCCCACATGAAGATTGCCGGGGTCGCTTTTGCCCCCCTGGGCAAGCGGATTGTCTCCAAGGATCTTGCAAAAGAAGCGGTGCGCCGGAAAGTCTCCGGCGACATGGACCGCCGCTTGGGGATTGCCGCACCGCCTCCACCCCGGGAAGTCGCGGTGGGGCCTTACCTCGAGGGGAGTACCCCGGCGCCTCCGGCTCTGCCCCGACAGGAAATCACGCTTGAAAAGCGACCGGCGCCGTTGTTGCCCGTCATTCCCGTTGGCACGGTTCCCGTGACGCCCCCTGAGAATTCCCGTGACACCGTTCCCAGGCATTTGGCTTGTCCCATATGCAAGGCCCGGTATGACGCGGGCAAAAAATATTGTCCTCTCGATGGGGCTAAACTGGCGCCCGAAAACACGTTGGCGCCTGAAGTCATCGCGAAAAGGCAATTGCTGGATACCCGTCTGGCGGAATCGCCCAATGATTTGGGCTTGTTGCTGGAGTATGGAGCCTTTCTCGCCTCAATTGAACTGTATGATGAGGCCCAGGTGCGCTTTTACACCGTGCTTCAACTCGACCCGGGCAATACCGATGCGCGGCGGGCTTTGGCGGCTACCTTCAGAAGGTCGGGAGAATACGACCGCGCGGCACGGGAACTGCTGGATCTTGCCCGGGAGTCCCCTGATAATGCGGCGTTGTGGGAGGAAGCCGGAACAGCCTGCCTGGATGCCAGGCAGATTTCGGAAGGGGTGAATGCGCTGCTTGCCGCCTGCCGAAAGGCGGGCGCCGACCTAAACCTTTTATATCGTGTGCTCAAGACGCTCGATACCCATCCACAGGCATCGTCTTATGCCCGCGAGGCGGTTGAAATGTGTCAGATCGCGCTGCGGCAGGAGCCGCGGAGTAAAACCGCGCTGGATATGCTGGGCAGAAACCTGCTTATGCTCGGCCATGTCGAACGGGCGGGCAAGGCCTTTGCCGATTTACACGATGCCTATCCGAACAACGCCCGCGCCAATCTGCGCACCGCCGCCGGCGCCTGTGATGCGGCCACCTCGGAGGACGGTGTGGACTGGAACGAAATCCGCCGGCGACTGGATCTGGCCCGGCATGATTATGATGAGCTTACCGCCATGGAACGCACAGAAGCGCAACTCTATTGGTGCTGTGCTTCCCTGCGCGGCGGGTTGACGGAAGGCGTGGAGGAAGCGCTGTCACAGATTCATTACTCCGAACTCCAGGAAGCTGGCGCCGATTTGTATTCTGTATGCTGGCGGTTGCTGGCGGATAAATTCCGAAAGAACCAGGATTATGCCCGGGCAAAAAATTGCCATCGGGTCGCTCTCAGGTACAGCCAATCCGAACTCCTGAACCGGGAAGCCGCCGCGCTGGATGTCCTGATGGCCGATGAACTGGCCGCGCGGGGAAAACTGACTGGGGCGCGTGATTTATACAAGGAAGCCCTGGACTTGTTCCCGTTAAACACGGAGGCACGTGACGGCTTTACCCGCATGGGCAAAAAGATTGTGTTCAGATACGCGTTTCTTGGCGGCGCCGCTTGTATGATGCTGGTGGTTCTCACGATTGCGGTGATCGGGTACCTTTATGGGTGGGAAGAATATGAAATCCTGGTGAACTGTCCGCCGGACAGGGTAGTCCTGGATGAATTCTTGTATCCGGAACGCCCACTAACAAGTGAAACGGACAGTAACTCAGGGAATGTTCTCTATAAAACGGGACCGCTTTACCTGGGTACCCATAATCTTACCGTAGTTAAGGACGGTTATGTCCTGACCAAAGGGCCTGAAACACTTAAGCCGCGCTGGGGGAGGAAAAAGAACATCGTGGAGATGGAACTGGCGCCGCGTTTTGCGTCCATCCGGCTGGATACCCTTCCCTCCGGCGCGGAGGTGGTTATTGAAAACAAGGGCAATGCCCTGTCTGCCATAACCCCGTGCAGCCTGCGGCATGTTCTCGCAGTGCAGGATCCCGTGGTCATAAAAATCAGGCCGCGCGGATGTGACTGGCTGGAGATAAGCAAAAAAGTGAATCCCGGCGACGAGGCCGATATGGGCACCGTGAATCTGACGGGATCGATGAAGGTGGATTCCACGCCGTCAGGCGCTGAAGTTCTGGTGGACGGCCAGTCAAAAGGCACTACCCCCCTTCAATTGGATGGTCTGCCACCCAAACGCCACCTGGTCGTTCTCCGGCACCCGGAGGTTGGTTTCGGTTTCGGCGAAGCGGTGATTAACCCGGAGGAGACGAGCGACTTGGGGACGATTGTCCTCAGGCCCGGGGCGGGCGCGCTGTTTGTGGACAGCAATCCTGCGGGGAAAGAAATTCGGGTGGATTCCAATATATTGGGAAAGACGCCGCTGCTGATTTCGGGCATTGAACCAGGCCTCAGAAAACTTGAACTCCGGGACGTCCCGGGTGCGGTGGAAGAACCGGTTATTCCGGCGCTCAGAAAAATTGAAATCAAAGCCGGTGAACTTACCGGCACGGGTATTATTAGCCTGCCGCCGGTAAAAGCCACTGATGTGCAGGCCGTGGAAAGAAAGAAACTTTTCAACGTTATCCGTTCGTGGCCGGCGTTGACTCCCGGAATTCAGCGTCTCAGCGGCGGGCTACTGGCGCAAATTCATCCCGGGGCCGACGCCTATGAAACCATGAAAGACGGGAATGCGTTCGCCGGCGATTTCGACGGGGACGGCGTTACGGAATATGTATTTTCCGCACGAAGCAAATTGTCGGGCGACAAGCGGTTCTGTTTTGTGATCGCAAAGGAACTGAACGGCGAAATAACCGCCATCCAGCAGGGACGCACTGCCTTGCGGACCGAGTTGGCCTATGCGGGCGACATTGACGGCGACAAAGCGGCGGAAGTGCTTATATTTCAAAGCGGGGGGGGCAGTTCAAACAGGGGTACCTCTGCTGTATTGGAGTTTATCGACGGCAAGGCGCAGCTCTTTGAGGTGGAATATAACGCCTTGCCGTTCGCAAGTGTTCTTGACATGGATTCCGACGGGAAATATGAAATACTGATTCCAACCCGATGCTACAGGAATATAACCAACGCCCGGAGCGAATATTGGCATGATATCTATCACTGGGACGGTTCCGAAATGAAAGAAGTAACCGGGGAATACCGGGATTTTCTGGCCCGGACCTTTCTCCCTTACTGGAAAACGGTGGCGGACCATGGGGACAACGACGCTGCCCAAAATGGCAAGGACCTGGTGAAATATTATCAAGAGAAATTCGGTGCCGCAACGCCCTGATCTGTAGAGAATACGCATCGGCAGGAAATCACGGAAACGAAAGGGGAAGGAATGAAAAAAACAAGAGTTGGCGGATGCAGTAGGACTTTATGGCGATTCTGTTGTTTGTCTTTGGTGGTGCTTGCCTGGATCCTAATGGGACAAATTTCCGCCCGGGCGCAGTCCGTTTCCCTTGAGGAGGTGAAAATCAACCGGCCCAGGCGCGCCGAAGCGCCGGAGATAACGGAGACGGAGGCCGCGAAAGAAAGCGGCGTAAATACTGTTCCCGCGACTGGGAAAAAGCAAGAAGATTCCGGCGAAGCTGTGCGGCATACCCGAAACGCGGGAGGCGCTGCCGCCTCCGTAAAGAAGGATTCCCTGCCCCGGCTGACCCTGCGGGGGCTTGGCCCCATCAAGATCGGTATGACCCTTGCCGAGGCGCGGGCAGCGACTTCCGGTCCACTGAAATCAGAGTATATCGATGGTGATGCCTGTTTTTACGTGACACCGACCGACATGCCGAAAGGGATTTCCTATATGGTTACGGAAGGCCGCATTTCACGTATCGATATCTTCTCGTCCGCCTATGCGTCGTTAAGCGGGACCCGGGTCGGACAGACCCAAGAGCAACTTATGGCAATGTACAAGGGAAAATTGAAGAAAACGCGTCATACCTATATTGAAGAGGGATTTTACCTGACCTTTGTGCCCCAGGACGCTGAGGACCAGCAATACCGGATGGTATTTGATACCGACGGCAAATATGTCTTGGGTATCAGAGCCGGAAAACTTCCGGAGGTGGAGTTCGTTGAGGGATGCCTGTAAACGCTTGTTGCCGCAAAAGTACTCAACTTATTGGTAGAGCCCGTTGAACAATCCGATGATACCGGCAATGCTCGGGAGGACGGGTTGCGTGGCGCCCAGATCCATGCTTACGGTGTTGTTCTGTCCCGGGACCGGGGCCACATAGGGGACCCAGTCCACATGACCGTCCATGAACAGCACGTTGCAGCCGCCGGGCACGTGATTGAAAAAGTTGATGGCGCCCGTGTTGCCGAACTGGTCCATCATGGCGAACAGGGAACTTTGCGCCATGGCGGAAGTCTGCGGGTTGTTGACGTCCGTGATCATGAACCGCTCGTTCCCTTCCTTCAGGCGATAGATAGTATCACCGCCACCATTGCCAAGGCCTGGTTCCACATCAAGATCAGCGTCCGTCACCTCGCGAAGCACGATGCCGCCGGGTGTTTCACCGATGCGGCTCAGAATGATACCAAAGACGGCGTTCAGGCATTCCGCGAACTGGGCGGCGACCATGCCCTCGTCCGGCACCGCCCAGCCAAAGGTGGAAGATACGGCGGCGAGGTTGCTGAAGGTTGTGACTTCCCTGGGAGGGACATACGGCCGCTGGAGCAAATCGAACATCCAGCCGACGTAGATGTAACTTAGCCCCGCCTCTCTCGGCGTGCGCCAGAAATCCCAATCGCCGTTTGCATCCTTCATGACGTCAACATCGTCTTCTGGATCCGAAGGGCACATGCAGATGGAAGGATCGCTGTTATAATTGGGATACCAGGCCGCAACCATCGGGGCAGACGCCATGACCAGGCGGCTGATGACCGAACCGTCCGGCCATCCATCATCCGTCGGGTTGGTGCCCTGAACGGGCGGCCACCAGTCTTTCTGTTCGTCCGCGTACAGTTTGAAAATGGTGCCCCACTG
>JAAYBJ010000132.1 GCA_012730105.1 Candidatus Hydrogenedentota bacterium | reverse complement strand
CCGATATCATAAATGATCTGGCCGAGCGGTGTGCCGACGGGCACTTCCACCAGGCCGGTGTTGTTGACGGCGCCGGCCAGTGCGAAGACCTTCGTGCCCTTGCTCTTTTCCGTTCCGATACCGGCAAACCATTCGGCGCCATTATTGATGATGACCGCAATGTTCGCGTAGGTTTCAACGTTGTTGAGCAGGCTCGGTTTTTCCCATAGTCCCTGCAAGGCGGGGAAGGGTGGGCGGGGCCGCGGTTCGCCGCGTTTGCCTTCGATGGAGCGCATGAGCGCGGTTTCCTCGCCGCATACGAACGCGCCGGAGCCCATACGGATTTCAAGGTCGAAACTGAATTCCGTGCCCATGATATTCTTGCCGAGCAGGCCCAGTTCCCGGGCCTGTTTCAGGGCGTTTTCGAGGCGTTCCACCGCGAGGGGATACTCGGCGCGGACATAGACATAGCCCTGGTCCGAACCAACGGCGTAACCGGCGATAATCATGGCCTCGATCACGCTGTGGGGATCGCCTTCCAGCACGCTGCGGTCCATGAACGCGCCCGGGTCGCCTTCATCCGCATTGCAGAGGACATACTTCTTGTCGCCCGGCGCCTTGCGGGTAAACTCCCATTTGAGCCCGGTAAGGAACCCCGCGCCGCCGCGGCCGCGCAGGCCGGACTTTTTGACCGTATCCGTCACCTCTTCCGGCGTCATTTCGGTGAGCGCCTTGGCCAGCGCCTGGTACCCGTCACGGGCAATGTATTCTTCAATATTCGTCGGATCGATGACGCCGCAGTTGCGCAGCACGATCTTCTGCTGTTGCTGGAAAAAGCTGATTTCCTGCAGCGCCGGGATGATCTGGGCGGTGGCGGCCACCTTGAAGTTCAGGCGGTTGACCGGGCGGCCCTTGAGCAGGTGCTCGGAAACGATTTCCTCGGCGTCTTCGGGTTTCAGGCCCTGGTAAAACACGCCGTCAGGATAGATCACGGCCACCGGACCTATTGCGCAGGGACCCAGGCAGCCGGTCCGCACCAGGTTGATTTCCTTGTTCAGCCCGTGCTTGCGCATGGATTCCTCAAGCGCCTCGATGACGGCATGCGCGCCGGAAGCCACGCATCCCGCACCGGCGCAAACCAACACATGAGAATGTACGGTATTCATATTCTTAAGATTCTCCTCGATTGTTTTGTTTGCTCTCCAGCCGGGTTACTGGCCGATGAGATATTCCATAACGGGACTGCCGCCCATAACATGCTTCTGCACGATGGTGCGAATCCGTTCACCGTTCAACTTGCCATACCGGTATTCCTTGCCCGAATTGTCAACCATGGTGAGCATGGGTTCCCGGTCGCACAGGCCGATGCAGCCGGACTGCCGCACTGTGACATTGGAAACCCCTTCCTGGTCAAGGCACTGGGTGAGCGTTGAAAGCACTTCCCGCGCGCCGGCGGCAATGCCGCAGGTGCCCATATGCACCGTCATGGTAATTTCCTTGGGGCCTGAGCGCAGCGCGATGGCCGCCCGGGCTTTTTCCCGGAGCGCCGCCAAGTCTTTCGGGGATGTTATCTTGCTGGTCATGTTTCCTGGTCTCCTTTTCAACGGCAAGCGCCGGTTATGCCTTGGCCGAGGCGGCAGCCTGGTCCTGGTCCATGTATTTGTCCAAAATCTGCCCCAGGCGCGCCGATTTGACGCGCTGATGCACTTCATCGTCTATCATAATCGCCGGCGCAAGGCCGCAGGCGCCGAAACAACGGGCCACATCCAGCGAGAAGACACGGTCAGCCGTGGTTTCGCCCACGTCCACGCCCAGACGGTTCTTCAACTCTTCCAGCACCTGTTTCCCGCCGCGTACATAGCACGCGGTGCCCAGACACACGCGGACCATATGTTTTCCGCGCGGCTGGGTGGAGAAGAAGGAATAGAACCCGACCACACCCGCCACTTCACTGTAGGACTTGTCCAGCCCCAGGCTGATCTTGCGCAGGGCGCACTCCGGCAGATAGCCGAAGATCGCCTGCGCCATTTGCAGCACCGGAATCAGCGCGCCCGGCTTGTCCTTGTATTCCACGATGACCTCGTCGAGGCGGGACAGCAATTCTTCCTCACTCGCCTCTTCCGTGCAGCAGCAACATTGCTCTTTGTCAACCATACCTATGTCTCCTTGAGGGTATGCCTCCGGCGCACCCTGCACCGGATGGCGCAACCACCACTATGTTCGCGTGCCCGCAACGGTACTTGCCATTCCCGCCGGGTCGCGCGCTTCCTTGGTATCCACAACCTTCGTCGCGTGGCGCGCAAAAAACGCCACCTTCTCGAAGGAACTTGTCAGGTCCACGTTTTCCACAAAAACGGTTTCCGGTACGCGAAGCCGTATCGGCGCAAAATTAAGCAAGCCCCGCACGTTCGCCGCGCAAAGCCGGTCCGCCACGTCCTGCGCCGCATCCTTCGGCACCGTGATAATTCCCACGTCAATGCGCCATTCCCGGACAATGCGCCCAATCTCAGTTAATGGATAGCATCGCGCGCCCCGATACAGGCTGTTGCATTTGGCGGGATCGGCGTCAAATGCGGCGTGAATATGAAGCCAACGCCAACGGCCGGAGAAATGCGACAGCAGGGCAAGGCCAAGGTGACCCACCCCGACCAGGACTGCGCGCTGGCTTTGGGGCGCGTCAAGCAGCGCGTTGATCGCGTTAAGCAGTTCGCCCATGCGGTAACCGGAATTCGGAACACCGGAACATCCCAGGTGCATGATATCCCGGCGCACCTGCGCGGCGGTCACTCCGGCGGATTCGGACAACTGATGTGAAAATACAACAGCATCATCGGCCTCGCGCAACTGAAGCAAAACCCGCCGGTAAACACTCAGGCGTTCCACGGTACGCTCGGAAATATTTTTCATCATGCCTGATGTTTTAGAGGTCGTCATAAGGTGAACAGCACTTCAGCGAGTTGGCGGCGCGCGTGACTTGCTTTTGAAAGTTTAGCACGCCTAACAAAAGTTAAATATGCCATACCTACCGGTAGGTATAAACAAGACATCCCGTTTATTCGTGAATAAAGGAACGAATGCACATACTATAGCACACCCGCGACAGAATTGCAAGCATTATTTTTGAAGATAACGCATCACCGAAAGGCTGTCAGACGACAATCGACCCGCAAAGCGAAATGCACTTGGGCCATATCCTATAGAAAGTGAGAGATCAAATAAATTTATGTTCTGTGTAAGATCATAAGAGTGGAGGTATATTTGCGGAAGCGCTACCCATGGAGATAGATTGATTGAATATACCTTTTCCAAATGCCATTTTAATCTTGGTACCACTCTACGCTTTGTCCGGGACTTCGCCCGGAAGAAGGGACGCCTTCGGCGCAACCGAAACGCAGTATCTCAGTCAAAAAGAAACACATGAATTACACCCGTATCAACGCATTTTTCATTTCATTATAAACAACCTTAAGCACCGTCATTCCGGTTTTTTCGCGGTCTTT
>JAAYBJ010000131.1 GCA_012730105.1 Candidatus Hydrogenedentota bacterium | reverse complement strand
CCTTCGACGACTACTTCACCTTCGCCTTCGACGACTACTTCGCCTTCGCCTTCGACGACGACTTCGCCCTCACCTTCGACGACGACTTCGCCCTCACCTTCGACGACGACTTCGCCCTCACCTTCGACGACGACTTCACCTTCACCTTCGACGGGCACTTCACCTTCGCCTTCGACGGGCTCTTCGCCTTCACCTTCGACGACGACTTCGCCTTCACCTTCGACGACGACTTCGCCTTCACCTTCGACGACGACTTCGCCCTCACCTTCGACGACTACTTCGCCTTCGCCTTCGACGACTACTTCACCTTCGCCTTCGACGACGACTTCGCCTTCACCTTCGACGACGACTTCGCCTTCACCTTCGACGACTACTTCGCCTTCACCTTCGACGGGCTCTTCGCCTTCACCTTCGACGGGCTCTTCGCCTTCACCTTCGACGGGCTCTTCGCCTTCGCCTTCGACGGGCTCTTCACCTTCACCTTCGACGGGCAATTCGCCTTCTACAACGACTTCGCCTTCACCTTCGATGGGCGGTTCGCCTTCACCTTCTAGCGGGATTTCGCCTTCACCCTCGGCAGGGAAGCAGTAGTCGTTATACGTCTGCTCACAGAAAGAATCCCATTCATTGTCGCAGCAGTAAGGATCATTCTCTATGATAGAGACGTAACATGGGTCATCATCGTCATAGGGGGATGGTGCGGAACACAACGCGATGGTGCCGCTGAGGCAGAAGGCCGCGTCATCAGTCGTCAAGGGCTCGGGGTCACTCTCAATACCGACCCCCAACAACAAACTGTCACCACCACCTGAATTCACCCAGCCAAAAGCACAACCATCCGGCTCTACTTCCGGATGCAGGCTGCGTATGTTGATGAGATATTCTTCAACGCTGCCATTGATTTCAAAACACTCCGTGCCCAGATCAGCGTCGTAGCGATACAGGGTCGTCAGCACGCCCGTGTTCAAGTCATAGCTCCACACGGCGACAGGCGTCTCGCTAACCGCTTGCTTCTCGGGGGTTACATAGTACTCACTGAGCTCATCAGCCGCCACCAGGATGGCAAAGCTGTTTTCCTGAAGTTCACAGGAAAGCCCGGCGGAGTTTACCTCAACGCCCCACCAGGTAACGCCGCACACCGTGCCATTTTGGCCATAGGTAAAATTGTCCAACGGTAACGGTTGCTCATTCCATACAAGGTCATCACTCAGGTAAAAGACAAGTACGGGTGCCATACCTTGTGAAATAAGAGAATCTTCCGGGCAGCCTACAAGACTGTCCTGTGCGGACGCGGAAACCGCGCCGACCGCGCACAGCAACGCTACAATCAACGGTGCTGCGAATCCCAACCCCATTCCACTACTCTTACGCCTGTTAATCTTCATTTTCCTTGTTCTCCTTTTCACAGGGTCTCGTAAACAACATGTTCCCTTCCCGAAATAAGCGTTTGCGGGAAAGACACAATAATCCCATACCTATTTTGACACCAAAAAAACAAAAAACGCCTTTGTCAAGCGGATTGCAAGAAAAGTGTACCATAGTACAAACTTCAAGTCAATAATTTATTTAATAAAGCCGGTGTCTCTACGGAAACAAGGCTCCGCCCCCCGAACGCGTTCCCCCAAAGTTTTTTAGGTATCAGCCTTATTTCACTGTTTGATAACGACATCGTGCCTGCTGTTCAAATAGGAGAAATGGCGCAGACGCGATGCCCGCGTCAAAACGCCGTCGGTGTAGACTCAAGATTTTCGATCGACCGGTAAGTATACAAATCGGGCGGGTCTTCTGTTACAGGCAGATAAGCATGGTTTAGGTAGTTCGCATATACATTTGGGTGACGTCTTTCTGCTTCTTGCGAATAGAACGTGCGGTTCTTAAGGAATTTATTTCTTGCCGATACACGGGTCCATAGTTTCCAGTTTTTTTTGCATCAAATACCACAA
Source organism: Candidatus Hydrogenedentota bacterium (assembly GCA_012730105.1). Lineage (GTDB taxonomy): Bacteria > Hydrogenedentota > Hydrogenedentia > Hydrogenedentales > CAITNO01 > JAAYBJ01. The sequence continues at coordinate 19,311 of JAAYBJ010000131.1, read as the reverse complement.
GTAAACCAAGTCGTATACTAGATTATAGTCCAGGAACACCGCTCATCTTGCCCAACTACCGGAATTACACGACGTCTCCGCTTCAAGAAACACCTTGCCCGCGCTGCAAATAGACGCATTATTTATAAGTAACATGTCCCATTATAAATGTTTTTACAAGGAGACGGTCTATGAAAATCGAGAAGGTCTTGATCGGAGCGCCATGGCTTACTCCGGAAGAACGCGTTTATATCCGAAAGTTTCTTGGCGCCGTTCACCAGCTCTTTCTTTCAAGCGGTGTGAAAGATTCCCCCTTGTTGGCGCTACGGGTGGTCGACGTGGCTGTACACCTGTTGCTGTCGCGCCGCCAGGAACGGGCATTGATCCCCGAGGAAAAATGCGATGGTACCCCGGAACTCAGCGGCGCCCTGGCGGATCAGATCGGCAAGGGCCGGGAACGACTCAGAAAAGCGATCAAGGAACTGGAAGAGGCCTGCGCGCGCCTGGGAAGTCCGGTGGATACTGGAATCGCCGGTCAAATGCTCCCCTTGGTTCGTCAGACTTCGGACTTGCTGCACCATACCGCCCCGCCTGCGGAGGATGGGGATGATGAGCGTATGGATTCCTTAACTTCCCCTTGACCTCGTTTTGGTTTCCACGCGAACTGAACCCTATAATAGAGACAGAACGCAATAAGCGGTTGCAAACAGTTGGAGATGATGGATATGAACTGGATAGGCCGGGGTGTATTTCTGTTAACAATACTGGCGCTTGTCCTGTCGGCCGGTTGCGCCACCACCCACAAGCCGCCCCGGGGCGTCAAGGCCTACAACCGCGACATGGAAGTAACAGCCTATGACGCGGGGAAAAAATCCTGCAACTGGAAGCGCAACTGGCTGTTGCAGCCGGTTGTAGCAAGCGGCCCGAACAAGGGGCAGCGCAAAAAGGTGGGGATTACCGCCAGCGGCACCAGGGCACGGCCCGGCACGATCGCGGCGGACACGAAGTATTATCCCTTTGGAACAGTCATCTATGTCCCTGGCTACGGATACGGGCGGGTGGAGGACCGGGGCAGCGCCATCAAGGGGCCGGACCGGCTGGACGTGTTTTTCAAAAGCCGGAAGAAAGCGCTTCAATGGGGCCGCCGGCAACTGCGGGTCCGGGTCTGGCCCGCGGGCTAAAAGACCTCCAGCCAGCGGCATCCTTTTAAAACGGACAGGCACCCCCATCCCAAGGAGGCGAAGGTTTTGCCCGGAACGTTCATGTGGGTGTTCAGGAACTGCGCGATCACTTCGGAAAGCGATTTGCCCTCGATGTCAGCGTCCCAAGCCCCATGTCCCGCCTCAGGAAGCGGGTAGAACACGTGGGTGATGCCGTTTTCTTCGCACCATTGGTCGATATTAAGCGCTGGCAAAAGCGATACGCCCACGGTGAAATCCCGGCCCCCGTGCACGGTCATGATGGGCGGCGCCCCCGGAGCGAACAGTTCCGGAAAGAAATCCGCGCTGCCCCAGAGGTTGACGATAGCCGCAGCGCGCGCCGCGACACCCGGGTTGTTTTCGGGGGGAACAGGGTAGTCCGGCCCGTCATTGCCAAAACGGTCATCGCCGGATAGTCCCGCAGCCAGTGCGGTGATGGCTCCGGCACTGTCGCCCAGGAAAGCGATTTTTCGGATATCCACCCGGTAGTCTTGGGCGTTGGCATGGACGTACCGCAACGCGGTTTTCGCGTCCACCACGGCGGCATGGACCGCCCGCGACATCTCGTCCGTGTAGTTTTCCGGGGCGGGCGGAGTATCGCCCATCAGCCGGTAATTGATCAGAAAGCAGACGTACCCCCGCTGGGCTAGGTAAATGGCCGTTTCCCGGTGATGTTCGTCCTCCTTGGACCCGGATTCAAAGCCGCCCCCGTGAATCAGGATTACTGCAGGACGCAACACTGATTCTTCGTCCTCAGGCTGAATGACATCCATTAGCATGGACTGCAGCGTGGGAGCATCACCCTCTCCGGCGACATAACTCATCCCGTACGAGATGTCTTTCTCGCATACCAAGCCTTCGGGACATTGCCCGGAAAAGCAACCCTGCATTAACAGGAAAACAAAGGATGCCGCCGCAAGTCCGCCGCCGGCCAGCCACCGCGCGAACGGCCCGGCGGGAGGGGTTTTGTACTCCAGGTTTTTCATGAGATGTGTTCCCTTCTTAACCTGCGTTTTATAGTCGAGCCGGAATCATAGTAAACGAAACGGGACCATAAACGCACAAAGTTGGCGGCGCAGGTTACGGACGGTCAGATTCGTCGGATGTGTCGGATCCGTCCGATAAACCGGGCTCGTGAAGTCGTAATATTTAGGAGGTATCCATGTCCCAAACAGTTATTCCGCCGGACGGCGTGCAGGCGCTTCTTGAAAAACGCGGCCTGGACAAGGAGGCATGTGCGCGCTGGCTGGGGCTCGCGCGCAGGGAATGCTTTGCCCGCGACTTTATCACCGGCCGGGACGGCCGGCCGTGGCAGGCGCGTCCTTATCAGCGGGACTCGCTTGAATCTCGCGCCCTGCGCAAGGTTCATTGCGACGGACGGGATGTGGGCAAGACGGCGGAAATCGAAATTATGGCCTGCTGGGCCATGGTCGCCTGCCCGGACACAGAAATGCTGGTGGCTACCCAGTGCGAGAACCACCTGTTCCCGCTGATGAACCGCCTGGCCCGTCGTTTCCAGTTGAACCCCGCTTTCGCGCCGTCCCTGGTCGAAATGCGCCGTTCCCCATCGTGGCATTTCCGCTTCTCCAATAATTTTGTGTTGTGGGGACGCATTGCCGGGCTGCGTGGCGTCAACTTCCAGGGCATGCATGCGGACTGGCAGATCGTGGACGAGGCGCAGGAAATGACGGAAACCGCCTGGGGTGAGCTGTACCAGGCCTTAAACGGCGGGGGACGGCGCTGGGTCTACGGCGTACCGAACGGCCTGCGGAACTCCTTTTACCGCATGACACAGATGTCCGACGCGGAACAGTACAACTGGCCGAGCAGCCTGAACCCGGACTTTACGCCGGAAAAGGACGCGGAACTGGCCCGGTTGTACGGGGGCCGCACCTCGCCGGGGTATGTGCACCGCGTGCTGGGACAGCACGGAGAGCCTTGTCATGCCGTCTTCTCGCTGGAGGACTACCTGGCCTGTGTGGAAACGGGCATGCCCCTGTCCCTGCATGTGTTGAAAGAAGAGGATTCCTTTGAGGCGCCCGCGGACCTCTTGCCGGGGTCTTACTATCTGGGTTGCGACCTGGGCTACGCCCGGGACCCGTCGGAATTCGTGGTGTATCGGGACGCGCCGCCCCATTTGATTCTGGCGCTTCGGGTGCGCCTCGAAGGCGTGAATTACGCGCGCCAGGCGGAGATCATCCGAACGCTCGACCGTGCGTTCCGGTTCCGCGCCATCGGCATCGATGCGGGCAATAACGGCCGCGCCGTCGCGCATATGCTGATGGCGGCGGGCCGGGACTGGTGCGCGCGGGTTCACGCCATCGAATTCGGCGCCATGCTCGATGTGGATGTTATGCCCGACGGCCGGCCGGCGCGCCGGCGGGCCAAGGAATTCATGACCCAGCTGCTGCAACGCCGCCTGTCGGAGCGGACCCTGGTTCTGCCCCCGGATCCCGACCGGGAAACACAGTATGCCGCCCACACCTACACCGTCAACAGCCAGGGAAACATTGTGTATGACAAAGGCGACGACCATATCATCGACGCGGACCGGTGCGCCTTGATGGCCCATTTTCTCGACACGCGCGGACCCCGTCGTGCCGGGCCGGCCGCGCTGCCTGTGGGTGTCGGGTGGTTTTGAAGGGCCCCGTGCGTTGACTGAAGCCGTCTTAATCAACGAGATTGTTACCGTGTGGTGCAAACGAAACCAACGCATCTTTTGTGAGTTCCGTACTACTACCCGTCAACTTTCAGCATTATTTCGAAGAAGTTAACACTTCGGTGATTTTAACTTGCTAAAACGATATAGATTGCTTGACGAGCCTATCACTTATTTTATGTGCTTTCTGTGCCTTATGTGGTGAATCTTTAAAGAAGATGCTTGCCACAAAAAGCACATAAGTCACAAAAATTTTTGGTTGCGGCTATGCCGCGACCAAAAATTGAATTAGCGGATGCGAAGTACAACCTCACGAGAGATTGCGTCCACCGCCGCCAGAGAACTGGCGGGCTACCGTCAATCGTCCCCACGGGACTTCTCAGCCCATATACCCGGGCTTAAAACATTTCCCTGTTTCCTGACCCCTGTCCCCTGCATCCTACACCCCACGTTTGCTCGTAGCAAGCCGCCAGATATACCACGTGGTAATAAGCGAAGCGACGACATACACGGCGTACATGGTCAGCGTTGACGGGTGCATCTTCCACAATACCGACAGGCCGCCGTCGGCATCGATATATTCCCGCCGCATAAAAGAGACCACGGTGGACACCACAAAACAAGCCCACATTAACAGCAGGTACAGACCGGGCACAGCGCCGGAGCGGTTCCGCAGTGCCTGAACGGCAAGGGCAACCGCGCCCACGGCAAGGACAAGCACTGCTGCCTGAACTCCAAAGGGCACCTCCATGTCCAGCATCCCGGGCATGTCCCGGTTCAGATCGATAATCGTGTGCAGGAAGGTGACCGTGATGGCGACATGCCAGGCGGCCGGCAGCGAGTACAAGCCGAGAATGATGCATACCGCGCCGAAAAACACAAACGTATAGACCGGCCGGAACGCGTTAAACGCCACGATCGCAGGCAGGTCCTGAGGCGCCTCCAGGAACGCTTCCACGTAGGGGAACACCAGGAAATACACTACGACCAGGGCGGCCAATCCGGCCAGGTGAATAAGGCTGCCGGATGGCGCCGCATCATCAGCGTTCGTGTTCCCGAGAAGGTCCCGGTATAGCCAGGCGGCGAATCCGAAGGCCGCGCCCAGCATGAATCCAAAGAAGAATTCCATCGCCTTCCACCAGCCGAACCATTCCTGCGGCACGGGCAGGCTGGGTCCGTACACGAGGAACAGGGTGCCGGCGCCGAAACCGATGCCGCCGCCCAAGGCGCCCCACAAGGCGAAATAGAGGGGAACGCGCGCCCCGGCGCCTTTGCCCTTCCCGTGGATCCATGCCAGGAAGGCCAGGGCGGCGAAGAGCAGGCCCGCCCACAGTTCTTCCCGTGGTTTGTTGACCGGGTCGGAGAAATACATCAGACGGGGTTCATTAACCAGTTTCCAGCCCAGGAACAGAAACACGACCGTAAGCAGCAACCCGACAAGTAGGGTGCGTTTGGTATATTGCGCGCAGATGAGGCCCGCACCCAACACCGCGCCGCCCAGCAGCCCCCATACCGCGCCCTTTATCGTGACGCCCAGCAGGCCCCAGCCCATCGTTTCCGGGTTGCAGGCAAGACCCAGCGTCTGGCCGTAGGTCATCTCGCCGCCGTAACCGATGCCCACTGCACCGAACAGGGCCGCCATCGCGGCGGTCCGCCGGTCATGTCCCAGCAGCAGGCTTAGACTCAGGGCGACAAAGGCCCCTGGAATCATGGCCGCGAAGGGCCCGCCGCCGATGTAGCCGCGCCAGCCCCAGCCCAGCATCACGGCGATGGCGGGAAACAAAACGAAGGTCAACCGTGACGGGCGTGATGCCTCTTGATACGTATCGGGCTGCTGTGCCGAAGCAGTCATCATTACATTCTCCTTGTTAAGGGGTTAAGGCAAGACAGATCTTCCTTGCATTCCGACAAGATCTCCAGAAAAAGGGGTATTATCCAGTTTTTGCCCGCAAAGAGGAAATTACCGAAGCTACGCCCCGCACGATTACCCCGTGTCTGTAACGTCATCGGTATCGGTATCGCTATCTCTGTCGGCGTCGGTATAGCTATCGCTATCGCTATCGGTATCGGTATCGCTTATGGGACAGCGAAATGTCTCGCAACAAACCACCTTTTCTTCCGTGTTGTTCCATGTGTTCTGCGGTTGATATTCTCCCGTAATTTGAACCCATTCCGGGGGGTATGCTATGATTTTCTCACTACGGGCGATTAGCTCAGCTGGTTAGAGCGCTGTCTTCACACGGCAGAGGTCGCAGGTTCGAGCCCCGCATCGCCCACCATTTGAAAACCGTTGAAAACATTGGTCGAAACCGATGTTTACCGGAGTATTCCGTGCAACATAACCTTAACCGAAATCGTAACATTGTTACGAATTTAAGGAAAGGATGGTTGCCATGGCCGGTAAAAAAGTTGCACGGGAATGTTCGCTTCCGAAGATGCGTTGCCAAAAACGCCCCTCAGGAAATCACACCGCATACGTCACCTTGAGTGGTGTGCGCGTCTATCTGGGTGAATATGGCACACCCGAGGCACAGGAGCGGTATAACCGGGAAACAGCCGCCTGGCTGGCCCGGGGGCGTGTGTTGCCCATAGATGATGGTGACATCACCGTGGGCGAACTGGCAGTCATTTATACCGCCCACATCGAACGAGAGTATCACGACAGTAAAAGTGTCCGTGACCGTGTCCGCCTCGCAGTCAAACCGCTAAATGATCTTTATTCCCGCCTGCCCGTTCGTGAATTCGGTCCCGTGAGTCTGAAGGCGGTGCGGGAAACCATGATCGACGCGCGGCTTTCTCTTACCAGCGTGAACGCGCGTATTGCCACCATCAAGGGCATGTTTGGCTATGGCGCCGAAAATGAACTAATCCCGGGAGAAGTATTTCATCGGGTCCAGGCAGTCAAACCGTTGCAGCGAGGCAAGTCCAGGTGCAAACCGCCGCGTGTGGTGCATCCCGTCCCTGTGAAGGATGTGGAAGCGACCCTGCCGTTCCTGACGCCATCTGTCCGTGCCGCGGTGCAAGTGCAGCGCCTGACCGGTGCGCGGTCCTCGGAAATATTAAATCTGAAAGCCCGTGACATCGACCGGACCGGCGATGTCTGGGTTGCCCGACTGGAACAACACAAGACCGCTATTCACGGGAAGACCAGGCTGCTGTGTTTCGGACCCAAAGCACAGACTATCCTGAAACCGTTTCTCCTGAAGCGAAAGGCGGACGAATATCTCTTCAGCCCAAAAGACCACTTCGAGGAACGCAAGGCGGCAACCCGGCCCGGCAAAGGGCGCCGGCCGAACCAGAAACCTAATCCGCGCAAGACAGACCATGTTGTGGGCGATCACTACGACAGCGCCGCGTATGGCCGCTGCATTCGGCGCGCCTGCGAAGGGGCAGGCGTTACCGCCTGGTTCCCCCATCAGTTGCGTCACCTGGCGGCCACCGAACTGAGGGCGTTGTACGGGACAGAGGCGGCCCGGGCGATACTTGGACATTCCAGCCTGAAGACTACAGAGGTCTACGCGGAGGCGGATGAACAGGTGGCATTGAAGATTATGGGAGAGATAGGCTAAAGATACAGTAGTTGCCCCCTAAAAATATGGTGTTAAAGCAACAATAGGTAAAGATTACCTATATGCATATAGTAGGGGCTGAGGTGTACGTAGAGACAGATGTGTAGATTGTAAAAGAATTATGAGGGGAAAATGAGCATAACTTTAAGGGTTGCCCTGCGTCAATTATGACGCAGGGCTTTTTCCGTTTTTACTTGACAAATAGTGAAACTACACCACCTATCATAGAAAGTAAAAGCACAACAAGTGTTACGATTCCCCATGGACCTAGCGATACTGTTGTCGTCGTTCCCATAACAATCTCCTTATAACGGTTGGGACTACTAAAGACTGGATTTTAAAATAGTAACATAAATCATGTCAAATAAATGATTAAGGTATTTTGGTCACATATAGGTTCATATTATTTCGTACGCTATGAGATGGTGCGGGAAGAGGGGGGGGGCAGGGGGGGGAAACGCATTTGTTCACTGTCCCCCATCGCCCCCGCAAAACGGACACAGAAAAAATTTTGAAAATTTTATGCCCCCTAAATTTCTAACAAAACTGACGAAACTCCTGCTATCCCCAATGCCGAATAGTTTTGCATCTTAATCCTGAGGCGTACTAAAATGACTCTTTATCGGTTTGTTGTGTTGTGGCGTTAACGCGTGTCGTCTTTGAAAGGGAAAATCATGAAGAAAATGTTTGTATTTGCGCTTATGCTGGCACTGTTCATCGCGTTGACAGGAGGCTATGGGCAGGTAATCAACAGTGATTGGGTAACGCGGTCCTTTACAAGCGCGGAGGAGGTGGTAAATGCATATCCTGTTTTGGAGGTAGGAACAAAATATTCTTTCCAATTCCATTCTCAGGTGGCTTGTTCAGGTAAAATCCTGGAACAAAAAGAAAATTGGGTATTTATTGAGAGATATAATATACCAGACGCATGGGTAAATCTGGAAAACGTTGCCTATTTCTATGCAAGTTGATTCAGATGAAAAAAATCCAATTAAAGACTTGGTTTGTCTATGTTGTATTGTTAATCGCCAATACATCGATCACAGCAGATAGCCTTCCGGCGCCAATTGTTCTTGAGCCTAAAGATACCGCTTTAATTCAAGGAACACAATTAAGAATCAAATGGCAACCACTTGAAAGTGGTCAGTGGTGCCAGATACAAGTAGCGAATGATCCCGCTTTTATCCAATTGCTTGCCAATGAAGATAGCATCTACGGCACAGAATGGACGTATGAACCGTTGCCACAAGACGGCAATGTCTATTATTGGCGAATACGTGCCAGAAAAATGGAAGAGCCCTTGCTTGAGGGCGAAGGAGAGGTTTCAACCGAAGGCGAAGGGGAATCTGTTGAAGGTGAACTACCCGCTGAAGGCGAATTAACCAACGAAGGTGAACCGCCCGTGGAAGGCGAGGGTGAGACACCAGCCGAAGATGAGGGTGAACTTGCCGAGAATGAAGGTGAGCCCCAGGAGGGTGAAATAGAAGAAGGTGAATCCGTTGAGGGCGAGTCCGTCGAAGGAGAAGACGAATACTACGGTTGCTGTAATTCGTCTTCTGCTAAAGCCTTGATTGGCGATTGGTTAATAGTTGGGCTTGCGTTATTGGCGCTTGCAGCTTTGAATTCTAAGATGAAGGGTTAACGGATATTCTGTTTTTGAGAGGCTGGGAAATGATATTACCCCAGGTATGCCTTCAGCAGTGACTTGAACAGTTTCCCGTGGCTGGGGACTTTGAGGTGGAGAAGTTCTTCCACGATGACGCGGTTGCGGAAGTCGGGGTGTTGGCGGAGGAGGTCGGTGCTGAAGCTGACGCGGCCGGTGGTGGAGGCGCTGCCCCATTTATGGACCATGGGCCGGACATGGACTTCGCGGGGGGTGACTTGTATCTTTTGGGCCCAGGCGGCCACTTCGGCTTTGAAGGCGTCCCGGGGGATGGGTTTCTTCAGGGGCGGCGTGTCGGGGCTGAGTCTCATGGCTGGGCCCTTCGCAGGAGGGTCATCAGTTTCGTGGCCATTTCCACCACCGTCTCCACGCCGCCGTCTATCAGGGCTTTATACAGGGCGCGGCGCAGGTCCTGTTCCTGGTGGGCGCTGGTCTGCCAATGGGGATATTGCTTGAAGGCCTGTTCCGCTTCCCGCGCCACGGTCATGGCATTGGGTACCTCTTCGGATTGCAGGAAGTAGTACACCGCGAAGGCTTCGGGCATCAGGCCGGTGGCCTTGCGTTCCTGTTCGGCGTTTCTCAGTTTCGCGATCAGCTTTTCCAGCAGATCCAGGGCCTGTTGTGTGGTCGTCTGGCGTTGTTCAAAGGCCTGGGCGACCTTTTCCGCCTGTTCCCCGATGGAGAGGAGGTAAGGCGCTTCCCCGGCCCCGGTCAGCACTAGGTCATGAATCGCTTTCAAGAGGTTGAATATCTTTACCGTGTCCGGCTTGTTGCCGGAGGCGATGGCTTCGAGGGCATCCCCCGACAGGGCATGGAATTTTCCCGGTTCCTCGATGTCGCCGGTCTCCGTGTGTTCCTGGACCAGCAGGGCGGTCTTGCGCAACAGTTCCCGGTCCACCAGTTTCCCCCGCTCGTAATAGGACAGCAACAGGTGGAAGATGCGCGTCAGGTCTTCGTAGTCCGCCATGAAGGGGCGGAGGAACGCGTCGGGCGACAGGATCTCGTACACGTCCTGTAATTCGCGGAAGAACTTGTAGAAGGTGTCGCGTCGTTCCTTGTCCCGGAAATGTTCCAGCACCGCTTCGACCTGCTTGTCGCCGGAGCTTCCTTCCAGGATGGGCAGATAATCGGTGCGCCCTCGCCGCATCTGTGCCGCGAACAGGTCGCGCAGCACGTCCAGCCCCTCGATAACGCCTTTCACATCCTGGGAATCAAAAGCCAGCGCCCGTTCCAGGTTGTCGAAGATGCCGACGAAGTCCAGCACGAAGCCCGCCGTTTTCTTGCGGCCCTCGTCGTCCTCGTAGGGGCGGTTCACCCGGGCGATGGCCTGCAACAGCACATGGTCGCGCATGGGCTTGTCCAGGTACATGCAGTACAGGATGGGCGCGTCGTAGCCGGTCAGCAGCTTCTCCGTGACAATCAGGATGTTGGGATCCTTGCCGGGGTTGCGGAAGGCCTTGCGCACGGCTTTCTCGTTGTCCTCCGACAAGTGGAAGCGGCGCAGGTACGCGGAATCCTTCTTGCCCCCGTGGCTGATGACCACCTGCGAGTATTCCGGCGGCAGGAACTCGTCGAGGGCCTCCTTGTACCGGCAGCAGGCTTCCCGGTCCACCGCCACCAGAAAGGCCTTGTAGCCCATGGGCTCCACGGTTTCCCGGTAATGCTTCGCCACGTATTCGGCCACCTTGAGGATGCGATCGCGATTTTTAAGCATGTTCTTGAGCGTGACAGCCCGTTCCAGCACCTTGTTCAGCACCTCGATGTCGCTGACGCCTTCCAGTTCGGCCAGGGCGAGGAATTCCCGTTCCAGGATGTCCCGGTCCACCCTGAGTTCGTTCGGCGCCAGGGCATAGTGCAGCGGCACCGTGGTTTTGTCCAGCACCGACTCCCGGATGCTGTACTTGTCCAGGTAGCCCCGCGCGTCGTCTGTGCCGAACACTTTGAAGGTGCCCTTGCCGTATACCGTCCGGTCAATGGGCGTGCCGGTGAACCCGAGATAGGTGGCGTTCGGCAGCGCGCCCATGAGGTAATTGCCCAGGTCGCCGCCCGTGGTGCGGTGCGCCTCGTCCACCAGCACGATGATGTTCGGGCGTGGCGACAGGCATTCGGGTATCTTGTCGAACTTGTGGATCATGGACACGATCAGGCCGCGCCGGTCCCGGGCCAGCAGCCGCCGGAGATGGTCCCGGGTCCGCGCCACGTAGACCTGCCCCACGCCCAGCCCTTCCAGGTTGGCGAAGAGCTGGGCTTCGAGTTCGTTCCGGTCCACAATCATCAGCACCGTGGGATTCTGAAAGGCCGGGTCTTCCATCAGCCGCAGCGCCGTCACGATCATGGTGTAGGTCTTGCCGGACCCCTGGGTGTGCCACACCAGCCCCCGGCGCTTATTCTTGTCCCGGGCGCGCGCCACGCACCGTTCCACGGCCCGCATCTGGTGGGGACGCAGCACCACCTTCGACAGTTCCTCATCCTTGCGCGTGAACAGGATGCAGTCCGTCAGGGCGCGCAGCAGGCGTTCCGGCGCGACAAAGGCTTTGCACAACGCCTCAAAATTACCGTCCGGGACCGCTTCCTCGCGCCAGTTGAACACGCCCTTGCGCGACAGGTTCCACGTCGCCCCGTAATGAAACGCGACCAGGTGGGTCAGCGCGTACAGCTGCGCCTGTACCAGCAGTTCCGGGGCCTTCTGATGGTAATAGCGGATGTCGCCCAGGGCCCGGTCAATGCCGTCCGGGTCGGTGGCCTTCTTGGTTTCCACCAGCAATACGGGAATACCATTTATGAAAAAGATAATATCCGCCCGCACATCAGGCGGCGTGCCGTTGCTGAAGGCGAATTCGTCCGTCACGTGAAACCGGTTCGCGTCCAGGTCGTCGTCCGCCAGCAGCCGGATATTCCGTTCCCGCTTTTCTTCCTCGATGAAGACGGTTTTTAAGCCCTTGAGGTATTCCCAGGCGTCCAGGTTGCCCTCGATGCACGGGCGCACCCGGACCAGCCGCTTCACCGTATCCTCCGCCCGGGCGGGCGTCACCCTACCCGGGTTCAGGCGTTGCAACTGATCCACGAGCACCGTATCCAGCACCGGGCTGGTGATGCCGCCGTGGCGCAGCCGCAACGCTTCGTCCGGGGGCAGATAGGTCCAGCCCGCCTCCACCGCATAGCGGAGGAAGGGGCGTTGGACGGATGATTGCTCGGAACCCAAGGTCATGTCACCCCTCCCTTTCCCGGCGCATCCAACTCCTGCAAACGTATAACATTACGTCTACGCGCTGATATCCGCCAAATCTTCATCGGACATCGGTTCATACCGTTTCGGCCAGCTTCCGGTCATCTCAATCAGCACTCGTTGCTGCGATGGAGCAGGAGACGGATTAACTTTAACCACAGCAGCTCGAATATTTTTGAAAGACTCCCCGATTGCCCTGGCCAAGTCCAACACAAGATAACGGGGTGTCCAGCCCACCATCTGATAGTCGCCGGTCTGCACCTGCACGGCGAGACCCGTGGCGGGGTTATTCATTTCAAGGGCGACACGTAATTCTTCACCAGGCATAAGGGTGTTAATGCGTTCTTGGGATGGCTCACAAACATGGCGCCATCCATGCAGAAAGAAACGGCAACGAAATGCGCCGTTCTCGCTCACGTTGATTTTGGGAAAAACCTCGAGTGTATCGGTCTGACGCCGTCCCTCGGAAAGGGCCAGAATCTCCAACGGGTCCGCCTTATCAGGTGTAAGATCCAGTTCGCGCAGATAGTCTTCAAATTCCTCGCGATCAGGCGACAAAATCCGGTTCTTGAACAACGGGAACAATTCCGTAGACTCGTAACGTTTCTTGATGTCGGGAAAAGAAATCAGCGGGGTCATACCCGCTTCACGTTGTGCCCTTTGCGCACCGCGTACATAACGGAAACGAAATAGCCCCTTGGATGCATCCGCATCCAACCGTCCAATGGGATACCACGCCCGGCTTTCCTTGGGGTCTTGCCAGGCTAAAAACAGCGTTGTCATGAGTTACACTCCTTTTAATGCATCAAGAGTATAACACAAAAAAGCCCTGCAAAATTGCCGGGCAGTGTGACTCATTACTGTTTCCGGCATTCTTGCAAGCAATTCATCCACCTGCTTTGTTGTAATCCTTTGCGCCCGTTCCAGCCAGGAATGAAACCACTCCGGATTGTGTCCCTTCGCCCAACGCACCAGTTCCAGCGGATTATCCGGATGATCGCCCGTGGACTGCCCGAAAATAGCGCCGCGCCCTTTTTCTATGTAGGTTCCAATTCCGGAATCAAGAAGAGCGGCGCGTCGTTCATCCTGTAATTCCCGGCCCAGGGAAGAGGCATGGTCATAGGAAGGTGCCAGGCCGATGCTGCCGTCGCCTTCCGACAGGCGCAACAGCGCCCAGTTTTCGTGATGCCGGTCCGTATTGCCAATCAATGCGTCCAACACCAGCAACCCCGCAAAGTTAGTCATCACTTCCTCATACCGACTCTCCGGCACGGCAACCCGCAAGGCCTCCACGATATTGGCATAGGAGTGTTGTCTATGGCCGCGCTGTTTTTTCAGGTCATACTCTTTGATATGCCCGGCCAACACCTCGTTGCCATGGATGAGTTCGCCTGCCTTCACGACCTGATTCAGCCGTCTATTCCGTATATGAGGAACAATGGACTCCACCAACACCCCGAGGTGCTCCTCCTGCATGGCCATCTCGACGCGCGCCGCTGGCAATTCCAGCAGACCAGCCAGTTCAGAACCCAATTTTTCCGCCCAATGTTCACCAGATCCCAGACGAGCATACTTAAAAAGCCATGGCTGGGTCTCCCCCTGTAATAAAACCCAGAATTTTCGTTTACTACCTAATGGCTCTGGACCGAGACTTTCCGTGTTCAGCGGAGGATTTACTCGAATCTGGAAACAGTTAAAATGACCGGTATCATCATATTGTTGCAACACTACTTATCCCTTTCAGCGCAAGTAGTTATTTATAAACATCTTCTACTTTCTTGCATAGGTCCAGATCCCTTCAACCACGTGCGGATGAAGGACTGTTGGACGGATGATTGCTCGGAACCGAGGGTCATCGTTTTTCTACGGCGTCCTTACCCGTCATTTCAACGGCATGTCCGATAAAATTCCCTTCAAGATAAGCCTTTGTCTGTCTAAACGTAAAAAAGTAACAAGGCTTTAGACATAAGCAACATCTTATTTTTCAATAAGATGAAAGTGAGTTTGCTCAAATCTATTACTAAATCTCTGTCTAAAATATTTTTTATTTTATTGAATTAGACAGAGACTTCCGTGTAAATCGGAATGGGTATCCTAAGACACCACCCATCGGTCAAATAGATGGAATATACATTCAAGCCACTCCGTTTCAGCGGGGAGGGCCATGAGTTCCTTTAGCAGCGTTTCCAGTTCACCGTGGGTCATCAATCTTATTCCTGACAATATTCCTGTATAGATTCATTATAGCGATATCGCTTTGCAATGCGTATGTTGTTCACGCTTCAGCGTGCCGGGTTGTTCAAGTGCATTCCGATATTCTGCACGCTGAAAGCGTGAACAACATACAAAAATTTCATCGTTTACCGGGGAGATCGCGACCCTCATGAAGCCGTTCTCAAGAGTTAATAAACCACCCGTCCCTTCCGCATAGTGGGCGAAGGGACGTTGGACAGAGGATGTTTCACCGCCTAATGGCATACGTTGTCCCCTACACGTAGTTGGCCAGTCATTAATCTAGAAAGCAAAGAATTAAAAAGAATGGTCTGAGATTTTGCTTTTCTTTCTTCTGCCGTTTGTTTGCAGTCGATATTTTGGAGAATATCTGCAATCTGGCTTTGTTCGGCTACAGGCGGAACCTTAAGTGGAAGTCTACTTAATATCTCCGTACTTAAGTTAGCCATTGTGGTGCCAATAGCATTAAGCGAAAGCCATTCCCGAATGAACTTTTCTTCGAAGGAATAGGATAAAAACAAAACATCAAGGAGAGTGCCGCACCGAACACGTAAACAACCACTTCCACAAACCCACCCATCTTCAACATCAGTTACAAGTCCGCGTCGGCCCAATTCACCTCTGCGCCCGACAAGTAAATCCCCAGTTTTTAGACGATAACGTTCGAGCCGCTTACTATCCTTCTCACTTATTTCTGCTATGCCATGTCTATCAATTTTGGCGTTTGCCGTGAGATTCTTCGGCATTACAAAAGGTATGCCATATGCAACATAGCTGGATGCCTTCAAGAGGCTACCAAATGGACCTGTCTGAATGGAACCTCCACCTTCAGCGGCAATAGATCCAAGCGTGGTAACTTCCCAATGCTCCGGTATCCACCCGGCTTCCGTTTCCTTCAACGGCACCTTGTCGGCCTGGTCGAAGGGTACAGGGCCGTAGGTGAACAGGTGTTTCATGAGGCTGGCTTTGAGTTGACGGGTGGCCGCGATCACCTTCTCCGTCGCCTCCTTCGCCCGCTGCACCGTCCGCAAGACTTCGGCTATCGCCTTTTGTTCGGGAAGGGGAGGGAGGGGCACTTCAAGTTTATTCAATGATGACCAAGATGTTCTTGGATGGTTGACACCTGAAGTCGTGTTTATGGCATGAGTCAAGAATTCAGGGATATGAAACAAGTGAATGAGAAACTCAGGTATAACATGGTTTAGATTTGCACGGAAAACAAGGATGTCCGTTGAGCATACGCCATCAATATCAGCAAGTACGGCTTTATCTAAATAAGGCCTGAGCTTTCCATAAAGGATTTCATTCTTTTGAAAACAAGTTTTAGTGCTTCTTACTTCGGAGAAATAGCCATGTCTGGAGAGCACGGGGTTTCCAGAGTCAATGTGTTCAAGACCCACATAGGGTAAGTGTTCATTTTCTGCTGGCAGTAAAGTATCAGTCCGCTGCTCACAAAGATCTTTCAATAATATCGAGGTCCACGTATCAGGTATGTTAAGTTCGTTCCCCACTTTTTATACCCTGAATCCAAGTGTTTTTAGGACTTTGTTGAGGGCTTGATCCGCTTCCGCCCGTTCCTCTTCCGCTTCGCGCAACAGCACCACGGCCTCATCCAGCGGCAGCACGTCGTCCTGTTCGCCTGTGGACACATAGCGGCTTGGAGAGAGGTTGTAGTCGTTCTTGACGGCGTCCTGGACCGTGATGACGGCGGACAGTCCCTCGACGGCTTTCCATTTGGCATAAGCGTTTGCGAGGGCATCCACATTGGCGTCGTCCAGGTAATTCTTGGGCCGCCCTTTCAGGAACTGTTTGGTCCCGTTGACCAGCAGGATATGTCCCTTCTTCCGTTTCCTGCGGTTGATGACGAGGATAATGCCGGGGGCGGGGGTATTGTAGAACAGGTTTTCCGGCAGGAGGAACACCGCCTCGACCAGGTCGGCGTCCACGAAGGCCTTGCGGATGTCCCGCTCCTTGTTCGAGCCCTGGTTGCCGCTGCCGCGGCTGACGGCGCCCGTGTCGAGGACCACGGCCATCCTGCCGTCCGGTTCCAGGGAGGCGCACATGTGCTGCACCCAGCCCCAATCGGCGCTGGACGAGGGCGGCACACCCCGGGCGAAGCGGCCATAGGCGTCGTTCTCGTAGGTGGCCGGGGCGAACTTCTGGTTCCACATGGGATTGGCGACAATGAGGTGGAACCGGCGCAGGGAGCCGTCCGGCGCGGTAAAGGCGGGATGGTGCATGGTATCGCCCAGGGCAATCTCGGCTTCCATGTCGTGAATGAAGGCGTTCATCCGCGCCATGGCGAAAGTGCTGTGGTTGATTTCCTGGCCGAAGAGGCGCAGCGGCGCCACGGAAGACGGCAGCCGCACGGCGCCGTTGGATTTCTCGCCGTACTTCTCGATGAGGCGCAGGTGCATCTTGATGAGCAGTCCCGCGGACCCCGGGCAGGGGTCGTACACGGTTTGTCCCGGCTCCGGGTCGAGCACGCGGGCCATCATGACGCCCACTTCGCGGGGCGTGTAGAATTCGCCCGCCGAGGAACCCTGCCCTTCCGCGAACTTGCGCAGCAGGTACTCATAGGCGCGGCCCAGGTAATCCGGTTCCACATCGTCCAGGCCCAGCCGGTGCGCCGGGTCGTTCAACACCTGGACCAACTTCGCCAGGCGGTCATCGTCGAGGATGCGCTGCCCGGCCTGGGTCGCGTTGAAATCCGTCACGTCAATCACGCCGGCGAGCCGGGGATTTTCCCGGGCGATGGCCCGGACGGCATCGGTCAGGAATTCGCCCATGCCGGTGGTTTTCCGCGCGATCTCCGCCCAGCGCGCCTGTTTCGGGATAAAGAACCGGACCAGTTTATGGTCCTGCTCCACCAGTTTCAGGGCGTTCTTCTCGCCGCCGAAGTCCCCTGCCATGCGGGCAATCTCATCGTCGAATACATCGGACAGGCGCTTCAGAAACACAAGGGGCAGAATATAGTCCTTGAATTTCGGCGCATCCACGGGCCCCCGGATCACGCACGCCGCCTCCCAGAGCCAACCCTCCAGCGCGCCCAGGTCCGTCTTGCCGTTCGCGGCCGACAGTTCCACCTGTCCGTTTCGCTTTTGTGTTTTTGCCATCGGCGTTCCCCTCACCTTTCATGTGTCCATGCGCTAAAAGATAATGAACAGTTCAGACATGGTAGCACAGGGCCCCGACGGCGTGGAAATTCAAAAGGGTCCGATATTGGGAGAGGCTTTTTCTATTGCCCTTTCGTCATCTCAAATACGGTTCAGCATGCTGTTTTTATCCACATTTTCAAAAAGTTACTCGCGATGTCGGATTTTCAGGAGAAAGAGGCCGAAAAATATTAACTCTCTTATGAAACTTTAAGTCTTTTAACTCTGTTATGAAAGGTTTTCTATCTTACGAAAACGCATATTTTAACAGTATTTATATAAAAAAATCGGCATAAAAAAAACCGTTGAAATTAGGCGTTTTTTCTGGCTTAATGCGAATACCAAGGAGACAACCAAGGTTAGTCAACGTAGTGGCGAAACAACCAGCGATAAGGAGCAACGCATGAAGGAAATTCCCGATCGAGATCAAATTCTCAGCCTTGCGGAGGCATCACACTTGATTCCGACCGCAGGCAACAAACCGCCATCCACGATGACCCTTTATCGGTGGACGCGCGGTGTGCGCGGCGTGACGCTGCCCAGCTTGCGTTTTGGGCGGCGGATTTGCATCCGGTACGGTGACCTGCTCGAATTCGCGGAGGCGCTGGCCCGGACGTATGAGCGAGCCCCTGTCAAGGCAACGCCCCCGCCTCGCAAACCAAAAACACATCGCTCAACCGCACAACGCGCCGAAGCCATAGAAGCCGCTGAGAAACGTTTGCAGGCGGCCGGTTACATGACTACGCCGGAGGACCCCCTGGATGAATAAGAAAAAAGAGCGCGCCCGCGGCGGCAACCGTCAGACGCGCAAAAACAGAACCTTCAATTCGAAATTCAGTATAGCAGAAATCACGGCGGATATCCATCGTGCTTTTTGCAACCAGCGAAGTGCACGAACAGACCGTGGCCGTCCGGGACGCCTGGTCGCCATCAGTAAGGGGGGAGGGCCACACTGATGGCAACGGAAGGTGCCTCACTACAACGGGGCCAAAGGACCGGCAAAGCGCGTACACCAAGCTCTACTGGCACCCTGCATGATGTTATCGAAGACGCCCATCTCAAAGCCTGTGAAGCCACCTTGGCCCTCGTCGTGGATGCTGTCGTTTTCCAGACAGGCCAGAGTTACGACCTGCTGAAAGATGCGCCCATGAGCATGGAGCATGATGTTCTGGACACCGCCCTTGAGGCGATCCGCGGCGGCGCCACATCCATTATGCAATTGCCCTATGAATGCCGTGTGGCCTTGGCCAAAGATGTCATCACAGCCCGCCAAATTCGTGACCATGAGCCCTACCGGGATGCGATCAAAGTCTATACGTTGGAGCGACGGCGCTATGATCTATCCGCTAAATTCGGTTGTGCACTACGGACCCGGGACGCAGGCGCACGGGAAGCCGCCCTGGCCGATCTGCTTGCCCTGGAGCATGAGGGTATGGGCGACGATCTAGCATCCATCAAGGCCACTGATATGCTGGCATCTCCACCGAAACCGGACCGCATCCTGATACATGATTTATTGATTCGTGGGGGTGTGATGTGTTTGGCCGGACAGTCCAAGGCCGGGAAAAGTTGCGCCTTGATGCAATTGTCCCTGGCCATGGCCGCGGGTGGCAAGTTATTCGGCTGTTT
>JAAYBJ010000130.1 GCA_012730105.1 Candidatus Hydrogenedentota bacterium | reverse complement strand
TCGGCCGGTAGGGATGAAATTTTTCTATCGCCAAAGGCAAGAAGTTCATTTGAATTCCGGGGACACGTTTCCCAATTACCTTCAAAATCATCGGTGTTACTCCCAAGTAGAAACGTGTAATTGGGAACATGTCCCCGGAATTCAAACCGGGCTGCGGCTCGTAAGTTAAAGCATGACCCGAAAGCGGGAAGAAGAAATGTAGACGCGGCGTCCCCGCCGCGTTATAAAAGCGGCTGGGAAGCCGCTTCTACATTCATTGATTACAACATGTTTATTTGCAATGAGTTAATAAAATTTTCAGGGCAGGAGGCCTTATGAACAGACGCAATTTTCTGGGGGCGGCGGCCATGGGCGCGCTGCTGACGTCCTGCGCGGGCCTGACGCCACCGCCGACGGCCAAGATACGGAAACCGAAGCAGAACTTCCTGTTCATCCTGGTGGACGACCTGGGCTGGCGCGACCTGGGCTGTTTCGGCAGCAGCTTTTATGAAACGCCCCATATCGACCGGCTCGCCCGGGAGGGCATGCGCTTCACGGACGCCTACGCGGCCTGTCCCGTATGCAGCCCGACCCGCGCCAGCATCATGACCGGCAAGTACCCGGCGCGGATGGCCACCACGGACTGGTTCGGCGCGCCCCAGCCGGAAACGGCCCACCAGCACAAGACCGGCACCAAGCCGCTGCTGCCTGCACCTTATGTGGACCAGTTGCCGCGCGATGAAATCACCATCGCCGAGGCATTGAAAATGTCGGGGTACAACACGTTTTTCACCGGGAAATGGCACCTGGGCGGCAAGGACCATTATCCCGAGGACCAGGGTTTTGAACACAACCGGGGCGGCTTTGAAAAGGGAAGTCCCAAGTCCTATTTCAGCCCCTATAACAACCCTAAGTTGAAAGACGGCCCGGAGGGCGAACATCTGCCGGACCGGCTCGCCCGGGAATCGGTCCAATTTCTCGAGGACAACGGGAACCACCCCTTCCTGCTGTTCCTGTCATTTTACTCGGTGCACACCCCCCTGCAAGGCCGCAAAGACCTGATTGAAAAGTACGAGGCGAAAGCGAAACAGGTAACGCACGAGGGTCCGGAATTTATCCCCGAAGGCGAACACCAGGCGCGGCAGGTGCAGAACCACGCCGTATACGCCGCCATGGTGGAGGCCATGGACGCGGCGGTGGGCACGGTTCTGGACGGCCTCGCCCGGCTGGGGCTCGCGAACACTACGACCGTAATTTTCATGTCGGACAACGGCGGCCTGTCCACGGCCGAAGGCGCGCCCACCAGCAACGTGCCGCTGCGCGCGGGCAAGGGCTGGTTGTACGAGGGCGGCATACGAGAACCCCTGATTGTCAAATGTCCGGGCGTCACGGCGCCGGGCAGCGAATGCCGTCATCCCGTGACCAGCACGGATTTTTACCCAACCCTATTGGAACTAGCCGGGCTGCCCCCCCGGCCGGAACAACATAGGGACGCCGTCAGCTTCGCGCCGCTCCTGCGCGACGAAACCCTGCCCAAGGACCGGCCCCTCTTCTGGCACTATCCCCATTACGGCAACCAGGGGGCCTTTCCGGGCGCAGCCGTGCGGCTGGGCGCCTACAAATTGATCGAGTTCTTTGAGGACGGCCATCTTGAACTGTATAACCTGCGGGACGATCCGGGTGAACAGTGTAACCTGATCAACGAAGCACCCAATTACGCGGAACCCATGATTGACATGCTCCATGCCTGGCAACGGGAAGTGGGTGCGCGCTTCCCCACGCCCAATCCGAACGCGGCAGCGAAGCCGGGCGAGTAGATTTAAATCCTCCGAATTAAAGCATTGTGCCTGCATTCCGTCCTATGCGTCCTACCGGTCCTATCCGTCCTACGGGGCCTACTCCAGGCTTTGGTAGGACGCGTAGGACATATAGGAGGGGGCTTTTTCAAAGTGGCCCTTGACAGTGTTTTACGGTTGCTTAAATCACTGGGAATATTTCAAAACGAATAAAATATGTGATAGAATTGTTATTATTAACTAAACCGTTTTATGGGTACCCTATGTTCAAGAGTAGCAAAAAACAGACATTTATGCCGTGGGCATTCAAGGCTTTGTCCCTTGTCAGCCTGTCGGCGGCGGTCTGTATGTATTCCTTCGGGCTGTGCTTTATCGATCATCATCATGAAATCCTGGTTTCAAACCAACCCCTCAACCACTGTTGCGAATGTCCCGGACATCACCCCGACACAGGTGTGCCTGCCGAAACGACCTCCTGCGGCCATCAACACCATGACAACTCTTTCCATCTGCATGAGACGGTTCATGCGCTGATCCCGGGACAGAACAAGGAAATCCGTCCGGATACACCCGGTCTGAACTCCGCAACGCCCCTGCATCTTGCCGTTGATTTGTCTTTTCCGGATAAGTGTCCCGTACGGGAAGATACCGACTGTCGTCACGGCATGCGCCCCGGCGTGCCTCTCCTGTCCAGTCAAACCCTCCCCCTGCTGATCTGATCTTCCTTCCCCTGCCAAACTTCCCCTGTACGAAGTGTGTCTAAGCCCGCGCCATGCGGGCGGGAAAGGAATCCCCATGTATCGCATTTTATTTTTCGGCAGACGCGTGCTGTGCCTGTTCCTGCTAATACCGGCCTTGTCCTGGTTTCATGCGGGTTGTTCCGTGTCCGGCACGGCAATTCACGATGAAGACGACCATGTTCACGCGGAATCCGAGGACGCGCACGGACATGAGCATGATTCAGAAGAAGCACAGGTGTCCGTTACGCTCTGGACGGAGTCGCTGGAACTGTTTACCGAGTTCCCGCTGCTGCAGGCGGGTACCCCGCAACGCTTTTTGCTTCACTTGACCCATGTAAACACTGGCCTCCCGCTAAGCGAGGGCGAGGTGAGCTACCGCGCGGAACCGGCAGGCGGCGGCGCCGGCATCGAAGGGACGGGGCGCATGGAACGACCGGGTATCTTTATCATCGAGCCGGCATTCCCCGCAGGCGGTGAGTGGCATCTTCAACTGACAACTTCCGCCGGAACAGTAACCTTGGAAGACCTCGATGTCCACGGCGCAGAGGAGGTGCATGACCATGCCCAAGGTCATGAGGAAGACGAACACACCAACGAAATCGTTTTCACCAAGGAACAACAATGGGTGGTTCCCGTCATCACTGCGGAAGTTGTGGCAGACGCCCTGGTAGAACGCCATCCGCTGCAGGCGATTGTGTTGATTACCCCGGAGTCCAAGAGCACGGTCGCCGCGCCCGTGGGCGGCATACTGGACGCGCCGCCTTCGGGTATATTTCCGAAAATCGGGGATACGGTGGACACAAAGCACACGCTGGCCAAGGTCACCCCTACCGCCATGAGCGGCGAGTCACTCGCCCATGAATCCAACCGGCAGAACCTGCAGGCAGTCCGGGCGGAACTTGCCGCCCAGGCGGCGCAGGCCGCAGGAGACGCCGCCGGAGCACGAGCCCGTGCCGCGCAGCTGACATCAGCGTTGGACCGTGCGGAACGGTTGTATGATGTCAAGGCCGGGGCAAAACGCGACGTGGAAGAGGCGCGGAGCGCCCTAGCCGAGGCCCGCGCGGCGGTGACCGCGGCGGAGGAACGCGCCGCTCTGGCGCGACAGGCGCTGAGGGAACTTTCGGGGGAGGACACATCCGAAACGGTTACCGGAACAATCATGATCACCGCGCCCATCGCGGGCCGCATCACGGCGATTTACTTGGGGGCCGGGGCGCATGTTGAGGCCGGCCAGACGGTCTTTGAAGTGGTAAATACGGAAAAGGTCATCATCGAGGCCCAGGCGCCCGAAGTGCTGGCCCCGGAATTCGCCCAGCCGCCTTCGGGCATGTTCGAACTTCCGGGAACTCCCGGCGAACTGCACCCCATCGTCCCAATTGAAGGCGGGCCGGCCCCCTGGATGCTGCCCTATGTGGACGCGGAAAAACGCACCATACCGCTGCAGTTTCCCGCGCGGAATCCGGACGGACTGTTGCGCCTGGGCATGACCCTCACCCTCTGGGCGGACACCCGGGGCTCCGCGCAGGCGTTGAAGATTCCCCGCTCCGCGGTGCTCGATGAGAACGGCGTTTCGACGGTTTACGTCATGCTTGACGGTGAATGCTTCCAAAAACGACCGGTGCGCACGGGGATGAGCGACGGCGCCTGGATTGAAGTGCTTGACGGCATGAAGGCGGGCGAGCGCGTCGTTTCCGGCGGCGTCTACGCGGTCCGCCTAGCGGGAACAGCTTCGGGCGGGCTCGGCTCCGCCCATGTCCATTAAGGAGAACATACCATGATGGACAAACTAATTCTCTGGTCCGTAAACAACCGTTATCTGGTTGTCGGCATGGCGCTTTTATTCTCCGTATTCGGTATCTATGTCTGCACCACCGTTCCCGTAGACGTCTTTCCCGACCTGACCGCGCCCACGGTGGTGGTACTGACAGAGGCGCCGGGGTTCTCCCCTTCGGACGTGGAAAACCTCGTGACCTTCCCGCTGGAAACGGCCTTGAACGGCGCGCCGGGCGTGCGCCGGGTGCGTTCTTCCTCCATGCCCGGTTTTTCGGTGGTCTGGACGGAATTCGAATGGGATGAGGAGATGAATACCGCCCGCCAGATTGTGACGGAACGGGTCGCGCTGGCCACGGCGGACATGCCCGAAGGCGTGACGCCGCCCGTTCTGGCGCCGCCGACCTCCCTGATGGGCGAGATCCAGCTGGCCGCCCTCCAGTCGGACACCCTGCCCCTGCCCGAAGTGCGGAATTACGCGGAAACGGTGATGCGCCGGCGCCTGCTGGCCGTGCCCGGCATCGCACAGGTGACCCTTGTCGGCGGCGGGGACCGCCAATACCAGGTGTGGCTGAAACCGGAACGGTTGGCCGCCCATGGCATCACGGTGTCGGACGTGGCGGAAGCGCTGCGCGATGCCAACGCCAACATTCCCGCGGGGGTAATCGCCGAGGGCGGCACGGAATACCTGGTCACCGGGCTGGGCAGGCTGCATTCCCCGGCGGACATGGAATCCGTGGTAATCTCGGTCCGGGACGGCACGGCCATTAAGCTGGGCGATGTGGCCGAGGCGCGCGTCGGGGAGTCTTTTGCCCGGGGTACCGGTTCCGCCAACGGCAAGGCGGCGGTACTGCTCTTCATACAGCGACAACCCCAGGCCAACACCCTTGAACTGGACCGGTTGCTCGAAGAGGCGCTCGCGCAGGAATCCGCACGCCTGCCCCGGGGCATGGCCCTCGACACGCACCTGATGCGGCAGGCGGACTTTATCCGCACATCCGTAAACAACGTGGCCAAGGCCATTCGCGACGGCGCGGTGCTTATGATCTTCATCATGGCACTCTTCCTGCTCAGCGGCCGGGCCATGGCGATCAGCCTTACCGCCCTGCCCGTTTCGATTGTCGCCGCGGTGCTGGTCATCTACCTGTTCGGCGGCACCATCAACACCATGACGCTCGGCGGCCTTGCCATCGCCATCGGCTCGCTTATGGATGACGCGGTCATCGACGTTGAAAACACGGTGCGCCGCCTGCGCCAGAACGCAACCCTGCCCGAAGGCGTACGCCGCAACCCGCTGCGCATCTGCTACGAGGCCAGCTCCGAGGTGCGGTCCGCCATCGTGTCCGCCACGGTAATCATTACCGTGGTCTTCCTCCCGCTCTATACGCTGACCAATGTGGAGGGACGGCTGCTCCGCCCGCTGGGTACCGCCTATATCGTTTCCATTTTCGCCTCCCTGCTGGTGGCGCTGACGGTCACCCCGGCGCTGGAGGCGCTGCTGCTGCCCGGCAGCCGGGCGATCCTGTCGGCCCGGGAACCCGGCATCGCGGCTTGGGTGCGCCGGGCATACGGCGCTCTGCTGCGCCCGGTGCTGCGGCATCCGTGGCTGATTTCCCTGCCGGTACTGGCGGCCTTTATCGCCTCGGTTGTTTCGTTTTCCATGATGGGCCGCGCATTCCTGCCGGATTTCAATGAAGGGGCGCTGAACGTGGTCGTCAACACCCTGCCGGGCACTTCCCTCGCGGAGTCGGACCGGATCGGCGGAACGGTGGAACGGATTCTGCTCGACACGCCGGAAATTACTTCGGTCGCCCGAAAGACAGGCCGCGGCGAACTGGACGAACACGCCCAGGGCATCGAGGGCTCCGAGTTGGAGGCCACCTATGTCCTGGATGAACGAAGCAAAGAGGAGATGCTGCGGGACATCCGCGGCCGCCTGGGCGGCGTGGCGGGCATCAATTTCGGCATCGGCGGCCCCATTGCCCACCGGATTGACCACATGCTTTCCGGGGCGCGGGCGGGCATTGCCATCAAGTTTTCCGGGGATGACCTGCGCGCCCTGCGCGCGCTGGCGGAGGAGGCCGAAACACGCATTGCCGGCATTCCCGGCGTGACGGACGTGGCCGTGGAGTCGCAATCCGAAGTGCCTGAGATTCACGTTCGCCTGGACCGGGAACGGCTGGCGCGCAACGGCGTATCCTTCGCCGAGGCGGGCCTGACCCTCCGGGCGGCCCTCTACGGGGCCCCGGTAAGCCGTGTTTACGAAGGCCGCAACGCCTATGATCTCGTACTGCGCGTGCAGGGCGCCTCGTCGAATTCCGTTGCCACGCTGGAGCAGTTGCCGCTGCGCACTGACACGGGCGCCCTGGCGCCGCTGGGCGCCGTGTCGACCGTGGCGCGGGAAAGCGGTCCCAACATTATTTCCCGCGACCAGGTACAGCGCAAGATATTCGTGACCTGTAACCCCGCAGGGCGGGACGTAGCGTCCGTGCTGGCCGACATTCGAGGCGCCGTAGACCCGCTTCTGGAAGACAAGCCCGGGTACGCGGTCCATTACGGCGGTCAGTTTGAAAGCGCGGAGGCCGCCTCAAAACGACTGCTCGCCTCGGGCGTGCTCGTCCTGCTGGGCATATTCGGCCTGCTGTACATGAACTTCCGAAACGCCCGCGACGCCGTCTTCGTCATGGCCAGCCTGCCGCTCGCGCTGATTGGCGGCGTGGCCTCCGTATTCCTCACAGGCGGCGTGCTTTCCATCGCCTCCATCATCGGATTTATCAGCGTGTTCGGCGTGGCCGCGCGCAACGGCATTATGCTGATCAACCATATCCGCCACCTGCAGTCTGAAGAGGGCGTCACCGCATTCGGCGAGGCGGTATGGCGGGGCGCGGTGGAACGGGTGGTGCCGGTGCTCATGACGGCCATCTCCACCGG
>JAAYBJ010000129.1 GCA_012730105.1 Candidatus Hydrogenedentota bacterium | reverse complement strand
CCCGAAGGCGAAGGCGAAGCACCCGTCGAAGGTGAAGGCGAAGCACCCGTCGAAGGTGAAGGCGAGGTCCTGCCAGAAGGTGAAGGTGAAGTAGCTGCCGAGGGCGAGGGTGAAGTCCTACCCGAGGGTGAAGGTGAAATCTTGCCTGAAGGTGAGGGTGAAGATGAAGAAGAAGAAGCCTGTGGCTGTTGCAGGCAGGATGAAAAGATACAGACCTTCAAGGAAATGCTTGACCGTAGTTTGGGCGACTGGTTGCTAATTGGCCTGAGTCTACTCGCACTGGTTGCTGTGACCGGCACACAAAAATAGATACAGGCATTATTCAGCGAATTTCAGGGCTGTTTCAAACACTGAAGCAGCCCTTTTTCTAATACAACTTTTGGAGGACCATCGACGTGAGGAAAAAGAAGTCGCGCCATGTTCAAGGGACAAATGCGCTTGAAGAAGCCGAATATATTATCCGTAAAGCACAAGAACAAATATCCTGTGTCGTGACCCGAGGAGCATTATGCTACTTTTCAACTTTAACAGGCGACGCATGGATGCTCGATCCCGAAGATGCTTTCGCTTTATGTCTTGCTATAGATGGAGACCGGCAGAACTTCCGTATTCTGGAAACGGATTCTACAAGTGCGGTTGAATGGCAGGCCAAATACAGTTTTGATGGCGATACGTTTATTGTTGTCGAACCGTCAGGAAGAATGCGACAGATTTTCGGTTACCCTGCAAAAGAAATCCAAAATGCTATTGCTAACGCTCAGCAAGCAACACGTGGAAAACAGTAACAGTACAAACCCCTAGGAAAACGTTTTCAAAAAGGCTGGCTCCCGAATAACCTCCGTTTCGCCTATTCAATACACCGTAAATGTCCCGATTTACTCCCCCCCGATATCTACCAAAACCCGCACCCCTCATTTCTTTCCATTGTTCGTCAGGGCCACATTCTTAAACCTATCCGGCAGCATGTGAAAATCAGTGATGTACGTAACCTCCATATTTGCGTGTCCCAAGAGTCTGGTAACACCATGGATGTCGATGCGCTGATTCAGAAAAAGACTTGCGATTGTGCGTCTCAAATTATAGCCGCAGTCGGCCTGGCTTACTCAAAGAAGCGGAA
Organism: Candidatus Hydrogenedentota bacterium; assembly: GCA_012730105.1. Taxonomy (GTDB): domain Bacteria; phylum Hydrogenedentota; class Hydrogenedentia; order Hydrogenedentales; family CAITNO01; genus JAAYBJ01. The sequence goes on along the minus strand of JAAYBJ010000129.1, from coordinate 2,348 downwards.
GGCATAGAGATCCGCGTCCTTGATTTCAAAGCGCAGACGCACAGGTTTCCCAGAAAGTTCCTCCAGGGTTCGTTCCTCTTTCCATGGGACCACTTGATCCAACGCATCGCCAAAGATTTCCGGTGCGTCCGCGAGGGTGAAGCCGGGGAGGGGGGTTCCATCGGTCTCCTGAATTTCAATGCGGATCGAACCCGCTGCGGAGGTGGAAAAGTTGAGGGCGAGTTTGTCACCGTTGAAGATGAGGGGTTTCGTAACGAGCGTGCCGCCCGTGTTTGAGGCCGAGGCTGACACGAAACCGTCTATACGCAGGGTAAAGCGGCGCAGTTGGCTGCTCGAACCGGTCCAGTAACTTTCCGTAGCGAAGATCGAGAGTTCGTTTTGCGCGTTTTCGATGGCTGATTTGGTTTCGATAATTCCCCAGGCCTGGTAGTTGTCGCCATAGACCCAATTGTCTGCGGTGCGCAGCCCGGGCCGGATGAAGACGCGGTCCCACCGGAGGAAAGTCGCGCCGTCCCGGCTGCTCATGAAAAGGCCGTCGGTCAGCGCCGTGCCTTCGCGCGGGGAATCTTTTGCCCGTTTCAGACGATGATCCAATTCCGGCAGCGCCCGCATGGACGGGGACCATCCCCGGTCAAGGTACCGGGTTGGGAAACCCAGCAGCATATGGGGTGCGCGGAAATAGGGAAGAATCTGGTTCGTATAAAGTTCTTCCTCCGGCGCGCCGGGGTAAGACAGCCAGACCGGCTCGCTCCAGCTCAGGAAGTCCTTGGACACGGCCGCTTTGATATCGCGCCGCCCGTCCCGGAAATCGCGCCAATAGGCCCGATACTCCCCCCGCACCGGATCCCGAAACACCAGGTTCTGACTGTCGAAGGCGCCCTGGGTAATAATCGGTGCATTACCCGTTTTTGTCCACTGCAGGGCGTCGGCGGATTGGAACGCCCACAACCCGCTTCCTTCCAACGCAACGGCTTTGTATCGGGCGCCGGGATCGCAGGCTGGAGTGTCATCTTTGAACGGGGTGAAGTTATGGGATGCCTCGCCGGTCCAGATGATATTATTCTTCTTCGAGCCGTTGAATTCTGTCAAGAACAGATCCGGCTTGGACCAGTGGATGCCGTCGGTACTTTCCGCGTAACAGGTGGTGTGTTCATGGGCGGGAGGGTCGCCCTGGAAGGCTTGTTCACCACCCCGGTAGTACATCCGGTAGAGATCGCCATCCTGAAACACCGTGACATAGCCGCATGAGTTGCCCTCCCACGGGGCGTCGAACATCAGGGCGATTTCCCGGGGAACAGGTTCATGGAGGCGCAATTCTACATTGTGTGTTGATTCGATGAGCAGCCTGTCAGTGAACAGTTCGCGACGGGAGCCAATGTCAATGGGTTCGGCACACAGCATGAAGGTCAACGTGATCGCACATAGCATGGAAGGTCCTCCTTTGCCTGGCGTTGTTTACAAGTTTTCAGGTGGTTTGGCCTGCGCCATTAGGTATATTATTTTGTGAAGAAAGGATGATGTATGCCATCGGAGGTGCCGATCCCGCCAACGACGAGCGCGCCATAATCCGAAACGTCCGACAACAAAAAGGAACGTCCGCAATGAACCGCTTGATTACGTATATCATTATCGGCATTGTCATCCTGGTGGCAGCGCCCCCGGTCTTCAAGTACCTGACCAGGGAGCGCATTTACTATACCGAGGTGGAACGGATTGTGCAACTTCATTCCAACAAATGGGGGGATAAAACGATGGATTTCTATTTTCAGTATCCCCATCATGTGGAGGAACATTTTCTGGCGAATCCCGGGGATACGGCCTTGCCTCAAACGACCGTCACGTTCGCGGACGGCTGCTCTTTTGTGGGAAGTGCCCAGGCGGATGCCCATACCATAGTGATTTACGGCAGGTATGTCCAGCCTACCGGGGCGGTGTGGGACTACAAACTTACCCGGTCGTTGAATCTTGGCGGGCTGGTGGGCGTTTCGGGTTCCGCCGACCTGGAAATGCCCTTCACCATGAACGACAGGACCTACACGGCCTATGTTTCCTGGACGTTGCCGTCCGGCACGAAGGTGTTTATTCAGGAAGGGGATACTGAAAAAGTTAAATTGGAAGAGCATCATTTAGGCGGCCTGTTTTAACGTAGACTTTGCCAGCAATCCCCAAAAGAAAATATTCAGTGTATGTTGTTCACACTTTAGGCGCGTAAGGCCATTTCGCTGACAATTAATTATGAGTTTCGTTTGTTGCCGAGAGGAGCGGTATGTTCCGGTTCAGTTCAAGAATCCAAAAACAACGCGTCATTCCGGTTTTTCGCGGTGTAAAAAGGGCGTGTATCGAAGGGG
>JAAYBJ010000128.1 GCA_012730105.1 Candidatus Hydrogenedentota bacterium | reverse complement strand
TCCACCGGCAGCGGCTTCCCGGCGGCAGCCACCGCGTCCCCCGACGCATTGAGCAAGACCACGGATTCCAGTTCCGTGGAATTCACCAACTCGTTCAGGGCGGCTTCGATGCGGGGCCTGGGGATGAACGCCATCCGGCCCTGGGAACGGATAACCACACTCAATGCGGCCGAAAAATCATGGGCGCGACCGGCCAGGTTTCTCCGGGCAAGTTCCTGTACGCGTTGATGTTCATAGGTCTGCCAGCCCGCCACAGACAGGCCTATAAGCGCGAGGAATACATATATCAGGTTTTTACGCATGGCCAAAGTAATTCCCGTGCATGGGTATCGCACATCCTGCCCCACCGATTATAGAGTATTCCCGGCATATCCGACAATCCGCAAACGGACCTCCTTTTCGGAGTACTGAAGTCTCCGCTGCTCTTTCACCGATTCTTGCGGATCTGGAATTCATAAATCTATGTGTCTCAAGTAAAAGGGGAGGGCGGCATATCGGAACGGGATGATATGCCGCCGCAACGAAGGGAGGGGGTAGGGGAAACTCACTATGGGCGCGGGCCGCCTTGGCCGAATTCGCCGCGTGGGCCACGCGGACCATCAGGACCGCCCCTGGGGCCTCGAGGACCGCGTGAACCGTCCGGAGCGCCCTGCGGGCCGCGTGGACCACCCATGGGGCCCCTCGCGGACTCCAATTGTTCCAGGGTCACATTGCCGTCGCCGTCCACATCCAATTCTTTGAAACGCTCCAGGGCGGCCTGTTGATGGGCGATAAGAAATTCCGCCTCGCTGATCACGCCGTCCTTATTGGCGTCACATTCACCGGGCATCGGGAAGGGAGGACGCCTGGGGGGACGCTGCCCTTTGGGCATGCCGTCGGGCGGGTATTGGCCCTTCGGTTCTCCACCGAGGGGCGGAGGCGGCGGCCCGGCAAAGTCTCCGCCGGGGCCTTGTATCCTACCGCGCGGGCCACGGCCCGGCCTGGGGGCTTTCTCGAATTCTTCCAAGCTCAGACTGCCGTCGGCATTGGTATCCAGTTCCCGAAAACGGTGTTCCAAGGCCTTGCCAAAGCCATCCGAGAATTCCGGAACGGTAACCCGGCCGTCCCTGTCAGCGTCAAACTTCGCGGGGTCGGGTCCCATCGGTCCGGGTCCACCTTCGGGCCCGCCCGGCGGCGGCCCCATAAGGCCGTCACCGCCCGGGGGCGGCGGCGGGGGAGGGGTATCCCCGGGCGCAACCTGCGCCCACAGGCTGCCGGCAGCAATTACCATTGCCGAAACCACAAGGCAACTTATCACAAAGGCTTTCGTTTTCATAAGTGACTCTCCTTTCTTGAAACGTTGGCGACATTGGTTTTGGAACCTTCACTACGCGGCTCCTGAATTCATAAAAGCAAGCCGCATGCCAAACTAAACCGTGCAGAGCATTAACCCCACAAATCAATTCCCTTTGAATCTTCTGGTTCCCAAGTTCCCTTTCACGTCATTACCCACTACTTTCGCCTTTATTTTGCGTAATACACATGCAATTCCGAAAGGCGCAGTGACCTGGAAATGCCCCGAAGGGGCTGTGCACGCTAGCCCAGGGTTGCGGTACCCCGCTACCCTGGGAGAGTGTTACCAACCCAAGTCATGTTTACCCTGGAAGGGTTACGTCACTCATCCTTTTTGACATAACCCCTTTGGGGTAAACACAGTGTTGGGCATTATCTGACCCAGGTTAGCGGAGTACCGCAACCCTGGGCTATACGACAGAATCCCTTCAGGATTCCAACACAAACTTCATGAGGCGATAGGCAATTTCTCACCCCGTGCTTGTGGGTTAGGACAAGAATTCCCATTTTGGAAGCGGAGAAATATTCGGGGAAAAAGGGAGGATCAAAGGCGTAACGGGCATGAACCCGTCACTTATATGCGCAAATGTTACTCGCCGTCATTTGGAATCATGCGTAAGATATGCGCATCGTCAGCAATATAAAAGTGTCACGACACAAAAAGTTTCTGTGGATTAGCTGAACTTGTGATCGAATACGAATTTCGGCAGGTTAATACCGTGGCATACGGAACATTTCCGTCCGATGGGACCTGGCTCGCCCTGGTACTGGATAGCTTGAACGTTGTCGGCATCATTAAGGGATGGGCCCATGGCATGGGGACTGCCGTGACATGCGGCGCAGGCGACTCCGTGGTGGCCCCTTGCATTTCTGAACAGGGTTCCTTCCTGCTCGAATTCAAATCCATCCCGCTCGTGACAATCATCACAACGCGGTTCATCAACCCAGGGATGGCGGTTTTCCGATGCGACTGCAGACATGTCGCCGTGGCAACTCATGCAGCCCAGGCCTTTTGACACATGCAGATCGCGCAGGCATTGCGTGCGCACACCGGGATGACAAGCGTAACAGCTGACCCCGATGCCCGCAGCCTGTAACACATCCGCGTCCATACGCCCCGAGTGGGAGTGATGCATCGCCCGGGACAGGGAGGACACCCCTTCTTCACCAATGGTGCCTAACGGCGCCTGCGCGTGACAGCTGCCGCACATCACCGGTTGACTGTTTACAAGATCCGTATCGTGTTCTTCGTCATGTTTGGTCAAAATGTCCAATGCCGTTGACAGGACTTCTTTACCTTCGGACCGCGCTTTATCATCCTCTCCCCCATGACAGACGGCACAACTAATCTCCCAGGAAACGGGTACTACTGCCTGAGTGCTGCCGACTGCTTCGCCGTCCTTCTTTGCCGTAAACAATCCAAGAGGATAAGGATTCTCTGTACCGTCATCCATAATGGGTGTAATGGGAATGCCTGTTACAATCCACCTGGATTCCTCACCCGATGGCGGCGCCATTATGCCCGTCAAACCGTTCCCGGTAAGACCCGTGTCCGGCGCCAGAGAAACACCCATCAACGCGTTGGCATACTCCCAGAAATTGGTTTTAGTGGAGGAAATGGTATTCCCCGGTATTTCATAACTGATTTCCAGGCCTGAGCTAAGGATTACAGGCGCTAACCCCCTCTGGATAACCTGAGCCTGCACCGTATTGTAAGGGGGTAAAATCATAAACGAAGAAAAGTCCTCATCCATGCAATGCATGCCCAGGTCATTGTTGGCCAGGATTACAACGTCTTTGTTACAAGCGGTCAATCCGAATGCGAGCAAGACTGCCAATAAAAGATATATGGGTTCTTTATTCATGGCACACTTCCTTGTTCTATACAAATGTTTAATCCCATCGCCAACAGCGATAGTTTATCTGTTTTTGATAAAACTGTCAATAAGATATGCCCCAAGCCCGACCGCAACCTTAGTGAGATTCGAAGACTTCTGTGTTTCCCTCTGGTTCCCAAATTCCTATTTTGGAACCTCCTTTGCACATGGTCAATACAAGTAACAGCACGGGAACAGGAAAAAGGGGACGAGAGAAAGAAATGGAATTTCAAGAGAGAGTGGGTTCCCAAATGGGAATTTGGGAACCAGAGAAAATTTGCAGTCCAGACCAGCCGCTACCGTCTTCGAGCGGCCGGGTCGGAAGGAATCTGACAGTCCCAGCCGCCGCCGAGCGCCTTGATGAGCAGGACGGTGGCAATTCTTCGTTCATTGAGGGCCTGTACTTCGGAGAGCTCGTTATTCAGCAGAGTCTGTTCGGCGTTGATGACGTTGAGGTAGTCAATGATTCCGGTGTCGTACTGGATTTGGACGAGGCG
>JAAYBJ010000127.1 GCA_012730105.1 Candidatus Hydrogenedentota bacterium | reverse complement strand
AGATGTTCCTGCAGCGGTTGCCACCCTGATTCTGGAGTACACCCTTCCTTGGAATGTGCATAATATTCATCATGAAGACTCATTATCGGCCCACCCTCTTGTGCTCTGTAAAATATTATATACCTACTTTCTTAATGTCAAGTCAATTTTTATTTTAAGCGTAACAAAGTATCGTTCCAGATTTTAAGCATAATAAGATTCATTTTATCTTGCTATTTGGTGAAACAAAGTCTTCCCGTGGGGTATATATACAGCAATCGTTAGTGTTCACCTTGTGCGTGTGGTATCCTATTCGCGACCGGTAGGGGAACCGGCCTCTGTAAACCTTTTTCCCCGGGAGAGCGTTTCTCAAAGTGCCCAACATCGAAGCTAAAGAACTTGCCTCCATGGAGGATAAGGAACTCGCCATGCTGCTGAAAGGCGGCAATGACGGGGCGTTTGATGAGATTGTGCGGCGTTTTCAGGGCCGTGTCTATGCTGCGGCGTACCGGGTAACCGGGAACCGGGAAGACGCGCTGGATGTAGCCCAGGATGCGTTGATCAAGGTCTATAAAAAAATAGACTTATGGCAGCCTACCGGCGGCTTTTTGTCCTGGGTGTTGCGTATTGCGACCAATCAGGCCTTTGACCACCTGCGCCGGAAGAAACGCCGGCACCAGGAACAACTGGAAGAGAATGTGCTCAATGAGAGCGAAGGCGCGCCGGTGGAGCCGGCCGCGTTCGACACGGGCGCCGAGGTGCGCGCCCGGGAAATAGAAGACCGGATCCGGGACACGCTGGTGGCATTGTCGCCCATGCAGCGTAAGGTGTTTGTCATGCGCCATTTTGAAGGCTTTCCCTTGGCGGATATCGCCGAGGAACTTCAGTGTACGGTGGGCAGCGTGAAAGTCCATTTGTTTCGCGCGGTCAAGAAGGTTCGCGAAGGATTGCGTGAACTGAGACCGGATTTGTAAGATTGTAGTGCGTGGAGAATAAAAGGATGTCAGTAACATCCCCCGGCGCTGGTGTATGCCGGGAGTACAGATAGGGCCAGGGACGCGGACGTGTTTCGCGGTTCCCTGACGGAAAGAAGAATGATGCATGTGAATTTGTTTGAATTCCGTGGTCATGGTTGAATGGCACTAACTTAAGGCATATGCATGTCGCAAATCGTAGTATATACTGAAGCAAAGAAGGGACTGACTCCCCAAAAACGCAGCCAGGTCGTATCATGATTAATGACAACACTGTTTTTGGGGTGTCTGTCCCATCTTTGCGAATACGGGTTGTGAGCAAAACCCGCGTTAAGGCGTCAAGCCGGGAGTTTTCAGGGTCATGTTGAAAATCCTTTCAGACCTATGGCAACGCGCGCGGTATGGCCGCGCCTTGCGTGAAGCGGAAGCGCTGATCGCCCAGGAACTTTACGAATCCCTTGCCCCGGAAGAAGCCACCCAATTGCAGACGCTGTTGAAAGACTTCCCGGAACTGGCGGAAGAACGCGAATCCCTGCGGCGTACGGTTGCCATGGTGCAGTTGCCTGAAGAGGAACTGCCGTGGGACCTGCGGGTGCGTATCCGTGCGAAACTGGACGCGGAGGAAGCGGTCCGACGGCCGTCCCGGGCGCGCGCGTATGTCCTCGCCGCTTCGATTCTGGTGGTGTTCACCGTTGGGCTGTACAGCCTGTTCATGCTGTCCGGCGAGAATGGCACTACCACGATGCCGCAGGCATCGGAGATCGCCCCGAAAGGGGAGACGAGTCTGGCCCAGTTCCAGCAGCAGGCCTGCGAGCTGGTCGCCCAAGGCGAAACGGAGCGGGCGTCGGAACTGCTCGAACGCGCCATCGACACCCATCCCGGTGACGCCCAGCACGCGGAAGCGCTGTTGACCCTGGCGGACATTGAGTATGCCTACCTTCAGCGCTATGATCGCGCTTATGATGTGTATAAGCGTCTCGAGCAGGAGCACCGCGATGTCTTCAATCGCAACTGGTACCATGACAAGCGGGTGCGGCTCCTGTCGGCCGCGCTGCCGGACGGCTTCGCGCCCCTGCGCGAGCTGGAGGCGGCCGGTCACTCCGAAAATCCGATGATCGGTTACGAAAACATACTGGTGGAATATCCGGACACCCCCTGGGCGGACGAGGCCATGAGCCAGATGGGCCGGATGCTTGCCCGTGCCAACGACCTCGATATCACCAACACCGTCCGGGTGCTGGAGCAGGTGCGTGACATGTGCGCGCATCCCGTGGCCCGCGACCGGGTGGACCTGGAACTCGGCAATTATTATTGCGACTCCCTGGACGACCTAGAACGGGCGCGTAACCATTACATTCAGGCCGCCGAGAGCCGCCACATGGGCGTGGCCGCGCGGGCGCGCGAGGCGCTGGCCCGCCTCGACTGACCGGACCCGTGGGGCTAACGGCGCCGACGGACCGTGGCGCACTTTCCACGAGCCGCCTTTATTGTGGTATCTTACTCTCAGCCCCCGGTATTCGGGCGCAAACCAAGGAGAGAAATCGGCGTGCGTGAGCCCAAGGCCTTTCAACAATTACTGCTCCATCGCGGCATTCTGGACGAATCAAAACTCGAGCGCGCCCGGGGCGAGGCCGCTAAAAACCGGCTGCCCCTGGTCGAAGTGATTCCCCAACTGGGCCTGGCCGCGCAAGAACGCGTCTACGAGGCTCTGGCCGAGTTCTGTGAAATGCCCTTTGTCATGCCTTCCCGGGAAAACATCGACAAGGAAATCGCGTCCAAGGCGCCCGCCCGTTTCGCCACCCACTACGGCTTTGTTCCCCTTTATGAGCGCAACGGCACGCTGGTGGTGGCCATCAGCGATCCGCTGAACCCCCAGCTGCTAGACGACATCCGCATGGTGCTTAAGCGACGGGTTGAACCGGCCGTGACCACACCCGCCGAAATCGTGCGCGCCACCAAGGAACTCTACGGCGTGGGTGCGGACACCATGGAGCGCATTCTCATCGAGGCCGAGGCCGAAGGCCCCGTGCTTACCCTCGAAGGCACGCCCATCGGCGCTGATCTGGGCGACGACACCATTGACGCCTCCATCATCAAGTTCGTCAACGAGCTGATTCTTGAAGCGATCCAGTCGGACACGACCGACATCCATATCGAGCCCTTTGAGGAAAGCCTGCGCGTGCGCTACCGCATCGACGGCATCCTGCATCAGGCGCCGACGCCGCCGTCCATCCGCGGTTTCCACGCCGCCATCGTGTCGCGCATCAAGATCATGGCCAACCTGAACATTGCCGAAAAGCGCCTGCCTCAGGACGGCAAGATCATGGCCACCTTCGGCGAAAGCCGCTATGACCTGCGCGTGTCCATTCTGCCCACGCCTCATGGCGAAACGGTGAACATCCGCATCCTGAGCCGCTCCTCCATGGCGCTGACCATGGACCAGCTGGGCTTCCTGCCCGAAGATATGCGCGTGTTCAACACCTACATTTCCCGGCCCCACGGCATCATCCTGGTGACCGGCCCCACCGGCAGCGGAAAAACGACCACCCTCTATGCCGCCCTCGCCAAACTGAACAGCATCGACCGGAAGATCCTTACCATCGAGGATCCCATCGAATACCAGCTCTCCGGCATTTCCCAGATGCAGGTCCAGCCGAAAATCGGCTTTGATTTCTCCATGGGCCTGCGATCCATGCTCCGCCATGACCCTGACATTATGCTTGTCGGCGAAATCCGCGACTATGAAACCGCCGAAATGGCCATACGCTCCAGCCTCACCGGCCACCTGGTGTTGAGCACCCTCCACACCAACGACAGCGCGGGCGCGGTCACCCGTCTCATCGACATGGGCGTGGAGCCCTTCCTGATTTCCAGCACCATGATCGCCTCGGTCGCGCAGCGCCTCGTGCGCCGCCTTTGCCGGCAATGCGCGGAACCCTGCCAACCCGACCTCAAACTGGTGGCCGCCGAATTCGGCCTGACCGAGGCCGAGGTCGGTAAAGTGAACTTTCAGCGCGGCAGGGGCTGCGAAGCCTGCCGGCATACCGGTTATCGCGGCCGTATCGCCATCTACGAGATGATGACCTTCACCGACCGCATCAAGCAGATGACCGTGGACCGCGCTACGGCGGTGGAGATAAAACAGGAAGCGTTGCGTCAGGGCATGCAGACCCTGCGCCAGTCAGGATGGCAGCGCGTGTGCAACGGGCAGACCACCCCGGAAGAGGTGCTGCGCCTGACGGCCGACGCCGATACCTTGTCGCTTGAAAGCGAGATCCCCGATGCCGCAGTTTGAGTACGAAGTGAAAAAAGGGCCCGGGCCCTCCACCAAGGGGCTGATCGAGGCGGAAAACCAGCGCGCCGCGGTGGCCCGCTTGCGTGACATGGGCTTTTTCCCCATACGCGTTGAGGAATATGTCGAACAGTCTTCCGGGGATACCCTACGCGACGCCCTGGTCCGTATCCGGATCAAGGACCGCAACGTGTTCCTGCGCCAGCTGGCCAACCTCTGCGAGTCGGGCATGATGATCACCCGCGCCCTGCGCACGCTGGTGGAACAGACCGAAAACCCGAAACTGGCCAAGATCGTGGATCAGCTCCGCGATGACGTGCAGAAGGGCGCCAGCCTCGCCGATGCCATGGAAAAACATCCCGTGGTGTTCCCGGCCATGTACTGCAGCCTCGTGCGCGCGGGCGAAACCGGCGGCATGCTCGAAGAGGTGCTCTGGCGTATCTGCACCTTCGGCGAGCAGGAGGAGGAACTCCGCGGCAAGGCCGTCTCCGCGATGATTTATCCCGCCTTTCTACTGGTCATCGGCACCAGCGCTATCTTTATCCTCGTCTCCTTTGTGTTCCCGAAATTCGTGAAAATTTTCGAGGATTTCAATGCCGAACTGCCCCTGCCCACCAAAATGGTCATGGCGGTCTGCGATTTCATGGGCACCTGGTGGTGGGCTGTGCTGATTGGGCTCATCGCCGCGCTGGTGCTGCTGTTCCGCTATTACCGAAGCGAACCCGGAAAGCGCCGCTTCGACGCCTTCTTCCTGCGCGTGCCCGCAGTGCGCACCCTGGTCGTCAAATATGAAATGGCCAAGTTCACCCGCACTCTGGGCACCCTGCTCGACAACGGCGTGCCCGTGCTCACCTCGCTCAAAATCACCGCGGAAACCATGGGCAACCGGCTGATACGCGACAGCGTAAGCGAACTGCACACGGGGGTTACCGAAGGGGAAAGTCTCAGCGAGACCATGCGCGATGCGCGCTTTTTCCCGCCCATGGTCATCAGCATGTTCGCCATCGGCGAGGAGAGCGGCCGTATCGGCTCCGTTGCCAAGCGTATCGCCGATGCCTACGATCTCGAGGTCGACCGGGCCGTGAAAGCCCTGACCGCGCTTTTTGAACCCCTGCTGATCGTCATCATGGGTATTGTCATCGGATTTCTCGTTATAGCCATGCTTCTGCCCATGCTCACGCTCAGCAGCACCATCGGCGCCTGATCAAAATAAACGGCCGGCTGCGGCCACGCAACCACAAAGTACTCTGGGAGGTTCACTATGAAACGCGTGTTCAATGCCTACAGCATGTTTCTTGCCCTGTTGATCGCCGGCCTGTTCCCCTTGTTTTGGGCGGCATTATTCATTTTCGGGAAAGGCTCCGGTTTTTCGCGGATGCTGCGGATCGGGGCTATCTATTTTGACACGGAGATATTGGTTGTCTTTACCCTCGTAATGGCGCCTGCCGCCCTGTTTTGCCTGTATCGCGCCTTATCCCGAAGGTCAAAAGAACAGGCGCGGCCCGGCCTTTCGGCGCTCTGCGGATTCTGTACCTTTCAGGCGACCCTTTTCTTGGCCCTTTATTTGATTTTTGCGGCCCCGTGGACGGCTATAAGAAACACGGATTGGGGGGAGGCGGTCAGGAAGTTGGGACAGGGTTCCGAGACCATAAGCCCCCCTTCGGATGAGGATCTGCAATACCCGGAATTGCCCTTGCAGGATCAGGATCCCTATGCCTGGAGTGTTTATGACCTGCAGGGGAATGAGATTTCTTTCTCACAATTCAAGAACAAAGCCGTGTTCATGAATTTCTGGGCTACCTGGTGCGGGTTTTGCACCCTGGAGTTTCCGAACATTCAACGGCTGTACGATGCCCTGAAGGAGGAACCTGGGGTCGCGTTTATCCTGTTGTCGCCGGAGGAGCCTGAAATCGTCCGCGAATGGGCCGCGAAGCAGGAATACACGTTCCCCATATACACCATACCCCGGGAGAAACTGCCATCCGCGTTTACACCCAACGGCCTGCCGACCACTTTTCTTCTGGCGCCCGACGGGCGTGTTGCCTTTACCCATTCCGGCTTTGCCGCGTGGGACGGACAGAAAACGCAGCAGTTCCTCCGCGCCCTCGCAGCCCCGCCCGACGCGCCGCCTTCATCCGATGCGGCACTTCCCGGCGCATCCTGAGTCCCGCGCAGACAAAAGGAAATCGCCCGTTTTCACCACAGAGGCGCAGAGAACACAGAGCAGGAGCTTGGTAACCAGAGAAAAATTGTTACTCGTGTTTGTGCTCGTGCTCGTGCTTGTAATCGTACTCGTGATCGAGTGGCGTACTCTTACTGTCTCTTTCGATTACGATTACCACAAACGAGCATGAGTGCCCGTTGGGCGCGAGGCGGGGAGCGGGATCAGAATTACCCCAGTCGTGGAGAAATAGAATTTCAAGAGCGCGCGGGTTACAAAACAGGAGTTTGGTAACCAGAGATAAAATCGTATCTCGTAATCGTGCTCGTAATCGTTTCACGTGATTATATACCGTAATCCTGCGGCGTATTCTTGCTGTCTCTTTCGATTACGATTACGACACACGAGCACGAGTGCCCGTTGGGTGCGAGGCGGGGAGCGGGATTAGAATTACCCCAGTCGGGGAGAAATAGAATTTCAAGAGAGCGTGGGTTACAAAACAGGAGTTTGGTAACCAGAGATAAAATCGTATCTCGTAATCGTTTCTCGTGATCATATACCGTAATTCTGCGGCGTATTCTTGCTGTCTCTTTCGATTACGATTACGACACACGAGCACGAGTGCCCGTTGGGTGCGAGGCGGGGAGCGGGTATCCCTATACCCTATACCCTATACCCTATACCCTGCCCCCTGTCCCCTTCATAAAAGCACACTCTTCTCCGGAGTCTTGTTTTTATAATATTCCCAATCGATTAGGTGGTCATAGCGGCCAAGATTCATGTCCAGAATCGCCTTCCAGCGTTCCCTGGTGAATAACGGCCCGCGCGTGATCAGGCGGATTTTGTCATAAAATAATGCAAGATTCGGGTCTTTCAACACATTCCTGCCAGTGAGCGCCGTTTCAAGATACCCCTCCGGGATATGGCGTTCATGATGCCCAGTACGGAAGGTTTGCGCCTTTATGGCTGGCAGCCTTGCCAGCAACGGATCACTCAGCGCCAGCTGGTCGATCAGGAACACCTTGGGGCCACAAAAATACCCCTGAAAGCCCATCATGCCATATACCAAGACAAGAGGTTGATCCAGCATGGCATGCCGGACGATCCCCTCGGCCCACCCGTTACCCGGCATCAATTTTCCCGGCCGCCAATGCAGCATGCCGGTGGCATGATAATAATATTGACGCTCATTGCAGATGCCGTACCGGTTAACCGGGCTTTCCCATTTGCTTCCCAACCCGGCACTGGACAGCAGGGGCACATGGGATGCGCAACAACCGACAAGCAGCAGTATGGCTGTGGCGGGAATCAACTTGGACAGCTTGACCCGCCCCGCCATCCGCATTAGTACCAGTATGGCCATAAAAGACGGCGGGGCGAAAAAACGGTGTTCCATGAAGTCTCCACCGATGCGGTAAATATACAGCAGGTACAGGAGGATTCCAACGGAGAGGGCGCCGTATTTTCCGTGCCGCACCCAGAACGGCCATACAACAGCCAGGGCAATCACCGGAAGCGTTATCGGGTCGGCCGACAGGGTATGCTTATAATAATGGACGGCCTGCTCAAGCAGTATGGCAGGCGCGATGCCGGCACCCAGTTTCGCATAGGCGGTATTGGGAAAGGGGGCGCCGTAGTATATTAACGAGAACAACAGCCAGGCGAAGAAGGGAACGCCGCCAAGCACCAGGGCCCATGTCGCTTTCACGTTGCGCATGCTCTGCCACATCCAGATGACGGGGGGCGCCGCAAGCAGCGCCAGGTCCATACGGTTCAGCATGATAAACGAAGCGCAAAGCGTGAGTAGAAACAGTACGCTCGGGGTCCACTGTTGGCGTAGGTAAACCACCATAAACACGGCCAGCAACAGGTACGTAAGCGGATTTTCAAGCCCCGAGGTGGAAAAATCGATAAAAGCCCGGGAAAACATCAGAACGAACACACCGGCGAGGGCGGTGGCGGGAGAACCGGCTACCCCAAAAACTGCGATACAGACGGCGGCCATGGACACGACGATGGAAACCACAATCAGGGTCAGGTATACGTCGTGTGAAAAATAATAGACCGCGGACAGCAGAAGCATCCACAAGGGATGGGTGTAGGCCTGAACACGTTCCCCGTTGTTCCAGGTAAGTCCCAGGCCACGGGCAAAATTATCCACTGTCCGCATGGTGATGCAGGCGTCATCACATACCCATGCGGTGCGGTACAACACGATGAACAAGATCAATAACACCCATGGCAACAACTTTTCCCCCAGAGAAAGCGGCGTCCATCGGCACGCTGCGTACAGGCACCAAAGTCCTGCTCCCCCAAGCAGCCAGGGCAGCAGGCCGAAGCGGGGATGCATATGGCGGCGGGTATAGTGCTGCACAGATCGGTTCGTATTGCTGAACACAATATGGTCTACACGCAGCAGGCCCACTGAGGCTTTCGTTATGTTCGTGATCTCAATTTGCGCCTTCTTGCCGTGATAGGCGCTAACGTCCCACTGGTAGGGCAAAAGACAGTACCCCTTGCCTGGTTCCTGGGTGACTACGGGGCTGCCTTTCACGAGCAGGCTGATACCCGCTTCTCCGGGATGATAGCTTCCCCCGAGCAGGAACTGGATATAATTATGACGGATGACAAAGGGGCGTGAAACCGCACGGCAGATTGCTTCCTTCCCGCCATGCATGGCATTGATCAGATACCTGCCCTCATAGCCTTGCACCATGCGCTGGCCTGGTAGTGTTCCCGCCGCGGGTGCGTCGCCGAAACAGTCGCCCTCCAGCGTCCAGCCTGTGTAGGACCCCGACTCAAAGTCATCAAAAACCACGTCCGCCTCTTCCTGACCAAAAGGGGAATCCTTGCGCACATACAGGAAAAGCGGACTGCCGTCGGCCATCGAATAGTCTCTCAGGCTGTATTCTTCCTGGAATGACGCGGTCTTGAATATTTCGTTGTCCCCGATGAATTCCACGCTGGGACGCTCGCTGCCGCTGGAAGAAGAGAACTGGATAATGTCCGGTTTAAGCCCCAGCACATAGGCGCCGTCGCCCTTCTCATGCCCGGCGTAGCCGTGTCCCATGAACGGCATGTCCCGGTGCGCGATGTGGCGGTCGTTCAGCCCCAGCATATCGATGGTTTTTAATTTGGAATAGTACGGGATGGTTCCCGCGGTGTTGGTCGCGATGACCGTGCCCTCAGGAGCGCGGTCCAAGAGCCATTGGCCCACCAAGGTCCCTTTTTTCTGCACGTAATCGCCCGTGGCCACGAGCTGGTAGCATTCAAGACTCGTACAGGCCTGGCGGAGGTTCAGACCCAGAATAAGCAGTGCCAACGCCAGTATCAGTGGGCGTACCGGCACGACCCGGCGTACACCGATGGCGGCAAGCAGACACAACGGTGCGGTAAGCGGCGCGAAAAAGCGGAAAGCCGGAAGACCGTCACCGCCCACAAGGATAATATAGGCCGTGTACAAAACCAGGAGCAGGGGAAGCAGGTAATAGCGCTCGTATCGCCGCAGCCAGGCCCAGGGCGCCAGCACGGCAAGCGCGGCGGGGTAAATCAGGGGGCGGGCCGGCGCATACATACTCCAGAAATATTTCCATCCGCGCCGCACCTGCGCGTCCGTTGCGCCCACTTTCGCGTAAAAAGTGTTGGGCAGCAGCGCGCTGTAATAGTACCAGCGCCAGAGAAACCAGGGCACGAACAGCGCCAGGAACGCCGCCAGCACGACAATCACCTGGAACCGTCGTTTGAGCAGGCTTTCCAAGGCTTGATCCGCGAGCACCAGCCCGGCCACCAGCAGGCCTTCGGGGCGGGTCATCACGGTAAGTGCCAGTGTAACGCCAAGCCCCAACAGTTTGAGGCGCGAAGGCGCTTCCCCGAGCGTGGAAAAGTGAAGTAGCAGGGAAAACGTCAGCAAGAACCCGAACAGGGTGGTTTCCATGCCGCTGGTGGGCCAGGGCAGGAAAATGCAGAACGTTGCCAGAAACAGGGTCGCGAGAATGGGAACCTCCCTGTCCAGCGTGCGTATGAACCGGCGGGAATTGAATACCAGTGCCAGTGTAAGCAGGCCCGCAACCCCGCCAAGCAAACGGGACAAAACCACGATATCGCCGCCCAGCCGCGCGCCAAGGGCCAGCAGGGCGACCCACAGAAAATTGGTGTACCCCTCCACAGGCGCCTCGCCGGGGTTATACACCGGCCCCAGGCCCTGTGCCCAATGCAGTGCATAGCGAAAGGATATGAACGCGTCATCCAGCATCCAGTCCCGGGCCACGATGAGATTGTAAGAAACCGCAAAAAAAACCGAAGACAGGAATAGGATGACCGGCATACGCCCTTCCAGCAAGCCCGTCAGACGGGAAAGGGGCGTAAATACAGCGGCAGGCAAAGACAAGCCTTTTTTCTTCTCCATGCTCAATCTCTCTCCCTGTTGTTGAGCATCTGTAATGCATCCATGCGTTTCTGAACGGACGCGCAAAGTTCGGACAGCGAGTTGTTTGGGGGCGCCATCAGCCGGGCTTTTTCGTATTGCTCCAGAGCCTCTTCAAAACGGTCGGACAATTCGTAAGCCGTGCCCAGGTTGAAATAGTCATTCCAGCCGATAAGCACGGTGTTGTCCCGGCTGCGCAGGCCAGCCCCGATCGCGAACCACAAGAAAAGCAGCAAAATTGCCCGGCCGAGCGCCGCACGGCGTGCCGTGTCAACGAAGACCCTCTGTAGAGAAAAGCCGATCTCGGAAACAGCATATCCGGCAAAAAGAAATAGAATCGCAAGGGCCGGTAAGCGTAAGCGTCCCATGACGAAAATAAGGATGATGCTTATCGAAAAGAAGAACAGGTAGCCGACCAGGAATACCCGCGCGTCCTGGATGCCCGCGGGCTTTTTCTTTATAAAACTCAACACGATTCCCAGCAGGCCCGCCGGCGCCACAACAGCCCAGCGGAAAGGAAGGCGCAACAGGGGCGAAAAGGAACGATAGATATAATAATTTGGTCCGCTGGGAACCTCGCCGCTTTGCCAGAACAGCAGAGTCTTGTGCCATAACCCGCGCATAAATGACAAAGGCTCCGCGCGCATGTACGCCAGCAAAT
This sequence comes from Candidatus Hydrogenedentota bacterium, assembly GCA_012730105.1. Lineage (GTDB taxonomy): Bacteria > Hydrogenedentota > Hydrogenedentia > Hydrogenedentales > CAITNO01 > JAAYBJ01. Next base: position 6,026 of record JAAYBJ010000127.1, on the reverse strand, counting down.
GCCCGTGCCAGTCGATATCCAGATCGCTCTTGTTTTCCCGTTGGCGTATGGCATTAGTGAGGGGGGAGGACATGAATGTTCCATTGGAATCGGGCGCATTGCCAATGTAGAGGTTGCAGGAACCGCTTGAGGTCACCAGGCTGAAATGGCCGCCTACAAAATGATTGAGCAAGGCGGTAGGCGTAATGGCCAGCGTGGCGCACACACACAATAACGCTGCCGGCACCGCCCGTTTCAGGACATTGCCCGGCGTTATGAAAAACGCCCACAGGGCAAGTGGGGGAACAAGCAGCAGCGAATTGGGCCTGCCCAGGCAGCACAAGCCCAGGGTGATCCCGGACAGACACCACCAAAGCGGCGTCCGGCGTTCGGAGGCCTGTATAACCGCAACCAGGAAAAGAACATGCAGAAACAAGATCAGGGTTTCGGCGAGGATTTCGCTTTCATACAGTAGAAACAGGGGGCAGGCTGCCGCGCCAATGCCGGTGATCCAGCCGGCCCGTTTCCCGAAAATATACCGTCCCAGCCAGAAAAGCAGCACCACGGTTAGTGAGCCGATTATGCGCTGGCTCCATGCGGCAACGGCCACGCTTGCACCGAACCGCAAGTAAAGTATGCCCAGGAAATAGGGGTAAAGGGGCGTATGGGAAAAAGGGGTGCGGTCCTTGTTGAACCAAAAGGTCTGTGATATTTCCCGGGCCCATTGATCGTAGATGGTGCTGTCCGGCCAGCCTATCGCACTCCCGTAAAAGGGCGAGCTGGTGCTTATAAAATATTGGTCCGCCGCGCGTACGGCGAAAGCGATCAGAAATATCCCCCAATATGGAAGCGCAGCCCTGGAAAACAAGTGGGCGATGGCGCGGCCGGTTACTGTGGAGGCCACTATACCGCCTTGTGATGCATTTTCTACTGCTATGTTCATACTGTGCTGCCCCATTCCCAACAGTATCAAATGTCACGTGACAGAAACATCAACATCGGAGTCCGCTTGCGGGCGGCCCTTCCCTTTCTCCATGCGTTCCCGTAGACTGTTGCAGACCTCTCGAAGCGACTCCAATTCCGGGGCGCGTTCGCTTGCTTTTTCATAATAGGTCAACGCCTCTTCAAAGTTACCCGCTATCTCGCACGCACTGCCCATGTTGAAGTAATCATTCCACCGGATCAACATGGTGTCATTCGGGCTGCGCAGCGCCAAGCCCAGCGCGGTCCACAGAATCAGCGCCACAACGCCGGGATAGAAGAATGAGCGCGCCGACTTGGATTTTATACCCCGCCATGCGCCTTCCGCAACTGTTGCCAGCGCATATCCCGCGAACATGAAGAGTATGGCCAGTGCCGGCATGCGCAGCCGGCCGGGCACAAAGACCAGAATCGCGCTGCAGGCGTAGATCGCCAGGTAGGCCGCGAGTATCGTTCGTCCGTCCGTCAATCCCGGAAACGGTTTTTTCAAAAAGGCCAGAACCAGGCCGACAAGCCCGAGGGGCGCCACTACCGCCCACCGGAACGGCAATGCGTACAGGGGCGAAAACTCCCGGCGCAAGTAAAAGTTCACATCACAGGGAAGTTCACCGCTTTGCCAAAACAATTTTGTTTTCAGCCAGAGTTTGCGGGGCAGAAGAAGCGGATCCTTGCGCCATGCCTCGAGTAGATACCCGCGCCAGTTGATGTCAATATCTTCCTTCCCTTCGGCTTCCCGGATCGACTTCATGGAGGGCGGCGTAAAAAACACGCCGATGGCATCCGGCGCGTTGCCGATATACAGGTTGTAACTGCCGCTGTAGGTAACGAGGAAAAATCGCTTCCCCACAAGCACAGTGGCCAGGGTCACCGGCGCGATGAGCGCCGCGACCGTTGCCAGGAAGACCAGCGCCGACAGCGCCCGGCGTTTCCAGGATCCGGTGGCGATTATGGCGATCCAGCAGGCGGCAAAGGGGACCAGGAGCATGGCGTTCGGTCTGCAGACGCAGCACAGGCCCACAGCGATGCCACAGAACAGCCACCATTTCAGGGTCTTCTTCCGCGCCGCCTCCACCAGCACGCACAGCGTGGCGGTGTGCAGGAAAAGTATCAGCGTCTCCACCAGGAGTTCGCCTTCATAGAAAAGCGACACCGGGCAGGCCGCCGCGCCGATTCCCGCGAACCAGCCCGCTTTCTTACCGAAGAGCCGGCGGGCGAGATAAAAAATCAGGACCACGGTCAGGGCGCCGACAAGGCGTTGTGTCCAGGCCGCCGGATCGTGCTTATGTCCGAACCGCAAATAGATCAGGCTGAGAAAATAGGGATACAGGGGCCCGTGGAAAAAGGGGATGCGGTCCCAGCCGAGCCAGAACTGCTGGGCGATCTCATTGGCCCAGCGGTCATACGTGTAGTTGTCGCCCCCCTGCAGCAGAAAACCGTACATGGGATCGGCCCGGCTTACAAGAATCTGGTGGACGATGCGGATGGCCAGGGCGAAAAAAAATACGGCCCAGTACGGCGCCGCGTCACGGCTGAAGAGTCTGGCTATACTGGATTCGCCAGATGGGGTTAGTGATACTGTCTTCATGAAGTTATTATACATAAACACGGGGATGAGTCAGACCTGTCGGACCAGTCAGACCTGTCCGACACGCCTATGCCCAAGGCCCTGTCCACCGCGTTGCATTTCGGGGAACACATGCGTTTAAATACTCCCAGGGCATTGAAAGGTACACTATGGCGACAAATCAGGATGGCGGAAGTTCGGGCTATGTATTCGTGCTGGCCTCCGTGGCGGCTCTGGGTGGCCTGTTGTTCGGCTACGACACGGCCGTTATTTCCGGGGCGATCGGCTATCTCAGCGATCATTTTGGGCTGGACGCGCCCATGCGCGGTTGGGCGGCCTCCAGCGCCCTGGTCGGCTGCATCGTCGGCGCCTGCTTTGCCGGGGTGCTGAGCGATTGGCTCGGCCGCAAAAAGGTGCTGATTCTGTCCGCCGTGCTCTTCACCGTGTCCGCCATTCTGTCCGGGGTGCCGCAGAACCTGACACAGTTTGCGATCGCGCGCATCATCGGCGGGCTGGGCGTGGGCGCAGCGTCCATGCTGTCACCGCTGTATATTGCCGAGGTGGCCCCCGCCTCCATTCGGGGACGATTGGTGTCGCTGAACCAGTTGACCATCGTCGGCGGCATGCTGGTGGTCTATTTCGTGAACGCCCTCATTGCCCGTTTCGGCATGTCCTTCGGCGGCGAAGCCTGGAATGTCGATTACGGGTGGCGCTGGATGTTCGTTTCAGAAACCCTGCCTGCCCTGTTGTTTTTTGTGTTCCTTCTGTTCGTGCCGGAAAGCCCCCGCTGGCTGATCAAAAATAAACGCGCGGGAGAGGCGCTTGCCACCCTTGCCCGCGTGAACGGTGCCGCCCGTGCCGAGGCGGAGGCGGACGAGATTGCGGAAACGATAGCGCAGGAGGACACCTCGGTACTGCAGTTGTTCCAGCCCGGCCTGCGTGTAGCCCTGCTTGTGGGCGTTGCCCTGGCGATCCTGCAGCAGGTGACTGGCATCAACGTGGTGCTGTATTACGCGCCGGAAATATTCAAGAGCGTTGGCCGCGCCGCGGACACCGCCATCTACCAGACGGTCATTGTCGGCGTCGTCAATGTTACCTTTACCCTGGTCGCCATCTGGGTGGTGGACCGGGTTGGCCGGAAACCGCTGCTGCTTGCTGCGTCGGCGGGCATGGGCCTCTCGCTGGGCGCCCTGGGCATGGCCTTCCGCTTCCAGCGTTTTGAAGGGCCGCTGGTCCTGTTCCTCGTGCTGGCCTACGTGGCCTCCTTCGCCGTGGCCATGGGCCCGGTTGTCTGGGTCGTCCTCTCCGAAATCTTCCCCACCCGCGTGCGCGGCACCGCCATGTCCATCGCCACGGTCTGCCTCTGGATTTCCTGCTACGCCGTGTCCCAGACCTTCCCCTGGCTGCTGGAAACTTTTTCCGGCAACAGTTTCTTCCTTTACGCGGCCATGTGCGTCATCTGTTTCTTCTTCGTGTGGCGTTTCGTGCCGCGCACGGAGGGCAAGACCTTGGAGGAAATCGAGCGGCAATGGCTGTGAAGCGACCGACGCGTTTTGAATGACACCGCGTCTGGTCGTATACTTTACAGCCGTACGGCGCCTGCAAGGCGCTCTCACCCCGTATTTAACCTTTCAACCACTATGGGAGATATAGGCATGGGCAGCAGCATCGTAAAAGAAGGATTTGAACGCGCGGGACACCGCTCGCTTTTGTACGCCACCGGCCAGGTTAAATGTCCGGCTGACTTTAAAAAGCCCTTTATCGGCATCTGCAACAGCTTCGTGGAGATTATACCGGGCCATGTGCACCTGGCGGAATTGGGCCGGGTCGCCAAGGCGGCCATCGAAGAAGCGGGCGGTATCGCCTTCGAGTTTAATACCATCGGTATTTGCGACGGCGTTGCCATGGGCCACACCGGCATGAAGTACAGCCTGCCCTCGCGGGAACTGATCGCGGACTGCGTGGAATCCATGATCCGCGCGCACCAGTTCGACGCCGTGTTGTGCATTCCGAATTGCGACAAGATTACGCCGGGTATGCTCATGGGCGTCATGCGCTGCAACATCCCCACCGTGTTCGTGTCCGGCGGCCCCATGCGCGCCGGGAAACTGGACAACGGCAATGCGGCGGACCTGATCACCGTGTTCGAGGGTGTGGGCAAGCACACGCGCGGCCAGATGAGCGACGCGGAACTGGAGGAACTGGAGCGGAAAGCCTGCCCGGGCTGCGGCTCCTGCTCGGGCATGTTCACGGCCAATTCCATGAACTGTCTGTGCGAGGCGCTCGGCATCGCGCTGCCGGGCAACGGCACCTTGCTCGCCGATTCGGCGGAGCGTCGTGACCTGGTGCGTACGGCGGCGAAACAAGTGTTGCGCGTTCTGGAAGCGGGCCTGTGCCCCCGCGACATCGTCACCCCGGAATCCATAGACAATGCCTTCGCCCTGGACATGGCCATGGGCGGCTCCACCAATACCGTCCTGCACACGCTGGCCATTGCCAATGAAGCGGGCGTGTCCTACCCGCTGGAACGGCTCAACGAGGTGAGCGCCCGGGTGCCCAATATCTGCAAGGTGTCGCCTTCCTACAAATGGCACATCGAGGATGTGGGCCGCGCCGGCGGCATCATGGCCATTTTGGGCGAACTGATGCGTCGTCCCGGCATTGTGCATCCCGGCTGCAAGACGGTCACCCTAAAATCCATCGCGGAGAACGTCGGCGATGCGCGCTCTTCCGACCTGGACGTCATCAAGACGGTTGACGCGCCCTACAGTCCAACCGGCGGGCTGGCGGTCCTTTTCGGCAACCTCGCGCCCGAGGGCGCCGTGGTCAAGGAGGCCGGCGTGGACCCGGCTATCCTGAAGCATACCGGCCCCGCCGTCATTTATGAGAGCGAAGAGGACGCCATGCGCGCGGTGCTCGAGGGAGAGGTCAAAGCCGGTGACGTGATCGTCATCCGTTACGAAGGGCCCCAGGGCGGGCCGGGTATGCGGGAAATGCTGGCGCCGACCTCCGCCGTGATGGGCGCGGGCCTGGGAACCAGCGTAAGCCTCATCACCGACGGCCGTTTCTCCGGCGGCACGCGCGGCGCCTGCATCGGCCATGTCAGCCCGGAAGCCGCCGCGGGCGGGCCCATCGGGCTCCTGAAAAACGGGGATACCATCGAAATCGACATTCCCAAACGCACCCTGAACGTTAAACTCAGTGATGACGCGCTCGCGGCCCGCGCGAAAGACCGGCCTGCACCGCCCGACCGGCATCTCACCGGCTGGCTCAAACGATATCAGCGGTTGGTGACCAGCGCCAATACCGGCGCGGTACTGAAATAAGCGGCATAACCATAGTGTTTTTTGTATTAATACTCGCGTTCTTTCATCATTAGGCGCTTAAGGCCATTTCGCTGACAATTAATTATGAGTTCATGCGGCAATTCCCAGAGTCTTAAAGAGGTCTGACATATGTTGTTGAACCGCGACATATTGCTTTTCCAAATTGCTTTTTGGTT
>JAAYBJ010000126.1 GCA_012730105.1 Candidatus Hydrogenedentota bacterium | reverse complement strand
TTTTGGTCATTTCTTCACTTCACTGTCCCAAACATGCAGAAGAAGAATTTCATAATTTAACCGGGCAACAGCTAATATTTATGATGAAGTAGTTTAACTATTAGGAGATTTCTCATCCCGCATGCGCGGGATTCGAAATGACAGGACGCTTTTATAGAGGGAAAAGGTGGCAGTGGGTGGCGGATAAGCCGTCATTCCGGCGCAGGAGGAATCCCGACCCGGCATATTTCAGCTTCAATAATCAATATGGCCTAATTCAGAGAATGTTCCTCACCTCATTCTTGATCCGCTGTATGTGTCCACGGCCAAGTGCCTTAACCTCGCAACCCAACTCAAAGTACCGCCTTATCACCTCGTCGTTCAGAATACCGAAACAATCGATAATTGCAAGGGGCTGACCCGCCCACTTCAGGATGTCATCAGGATTCAGGTTCAGGTATTCTTTGTGCGGCACTGCCAGAATCATGGCTTCGGCGCCCTTAAGGATGGCCGGAAGGTCTTTAATAACCCTTGCGTCTTTCAGGTGTTCCTGATTGCGGAAGAAACGGCTCCACGATAGTCCGGGGGCCGGATAGGTATCCTGCGACTCCAGTTCGTACCAATGCTCAACATAGGGATCATGGATGCGCACCTCCACCCCCATTTCTGTGAGTTTGCGTACCACCATTTCACTTCCGCTGTAACGGGTATCCCCGACATCCTGCCGGTAGCTCGCTCCGCAAAGCACCACTTCAGCGCCGGCAATGTAACGGGCCATATTACGCAGGGCGTCACGGGTAAGCTCAGCTACATGCAGCGAGCGGGTATCGTTGATGTCGATGGCGGTGGGGGTTATTTTAAAAACTTCGTCACCATCCTCAAATCCGAGAATATGCCGGTATGCCCAATAGCCAAGGCCTCCGTCCTTTGGCAGGCAATACCCCCCTACACCGGGGCCCGGGAAAATGATGTTGCTGTGTGTTGGCCGCATCTTTATGGCATTGATCACCTTGATCAGATCCACCCCGTTCCGTTCGGCAAAAAGGCTCCATTCATTCAGATAGGCAAGGATGGTTGCCCTGTATGAATTTTCAACAATTTTTGTTGTTTCAGATTCAATGGGTCGATCCATCACGGTAAGGGGGAAATCTTTTGTATTCAGCACTTCGTGCAGGAATTTCTCCACCCGTTTCCGGGCTTCCGCTTCGCAACCCGAACACACACGCCAGAAATCGCGGATACTCGATACATATTCCCTGCCGGGCATAACCCGCTCAAAGCTGTGGGCCAACAAGGGTACAGATTCAATTCCGCGTTTGGCAAATGCCTTTTTCAATATCGGCCAGGCGACAAATTCGGTGGTTCCGGGCGCCACCGTGGTCTCAATCAGGGTAAGACAATGCGGTGGAATCTTTTCGCCAATGGTCTTGAGGGTCGCCTCGAGTGCCGCCATATCGGCTTCGCCCGATTTCATATATCCCAGGTCCTGCTTCGAGAAGTCGCACTGTACATCCACCACAACCACATCGGCAAATTCCAGCACATCGCTGTTGAAAGATGCCGTGAGGGTTTTCCTGTCCTTCACACATCGGCTGATGATTCGGTCAACTTCAGGATCTTCGGCCTTCACCGGCGATTCGCCCCGGTTGAGCATGGGAATCTTCCAGTAACTGCGCTGGCTTGGCCGCTGGCAACCGATTACAAATTTTGAAGGGTTGCCCGCTGCATCTACCGTATCGGCAACAATGGCGGCCATAACGGCGCCGACAAAACCTACACCCATCACAACCACAATCTCCTTGCCTTCACTGC
>JAAYBJ010000125.1 GCA_012730105.1 Candidatus Hydrogenedentota bacterium | reverse complement strand
CCGGACTTAAATTGCGGCATTTGCCCGAATACCGGGGCGGCCGTTTTTCAAGAGCGGCCAGTTCCCGCTGGGCGTCCAATTCTTCTTTGGTGCAAAAACATTTGTAGGCTTTGCCCTCGGCAAGCAGGCGTGCCGCTTCACGGCGGTACAGGTCGCCCCGGCTGGACTGGCGATAGGGGCCGAATGCCCCTTTCTCGGGCTCGTCACCGAATTTTGGGCCTTCATCCCAGTCGATGCCCAGCCATTTAAAGCCTTCGCACATGGCTTGCACATACTGCTCGTCCGAACGTTCCGCATCCGTATCTTCAAGCCGCAAAATAAAGGTGCCGCCCTGACTGCGGGCGAACAGCCAGTTATACAAGGCGGTTTTGGCGGTTCCAATATGCAGGAACCCGGAGGGCGACGGCGCGATGCGGCAGCGTATGGTGGGGTTGTCCATGTTTGTTCGATGATTCCTTGGTGTTTTATCGTATGCGTAGATAGGATCCGCCCTTTGCCAGGTCAGCATCAGTACAGATTCATCTGCTCGAAATGGCGCATTTTTTCGCCAATGTAAATCTGTCGCGGACGCTGTATGCGCAAATCGGGATCGGCGCGCATTTCGAGCCAGTGCGCGATCCACCCTGGCATCCTGCCGATGGCGAAGAGCACGGTGAACATCTCCGTGGGAATGCCGAGGGCACGGTACAGGATACCGCTGTAGAAGTCGACATTGGGATACAACTTGCGGGCGATGAAAAAATCATCCTTGAGCGCGACTTCTTCCAGGCTTTTTGCGACATCAAGCAAGGGGTCATGAATTCCCATTTCGTTGAGCACGTCGTCAACCGCCGTTTTCAATATCTTGGAACGGGGGTCGAAGTTCTTGTATACCCGGTGGCCGAATCCCATCAGTTTGAAGGGATTATCCTTGCGTTTGGCCAGGTCGACATACTTGGCGACGTTGCCGCCGTCATCGGCGATGGTCTTAAGCATGTTAAGCACCGCCTCATTGGCGCCGCCGTGCAACCGGCCCCACAGCGCGTTGATGCCGGCGGAGACGGACGCGTAAATATTAGACATGCTGCTGGCTACCATGCGTACCGTCGACGTGCTGCAGTTCTGCTCATGGTCCATGTGTAGAATCAGAAGCATGTCCAGAGCGTTTTCCATGACCTTGGGCACCACGTACTCTTCCGCGGGCGTCGCGAACATCATCCGCAGAAAGTTGGCGGCGTAACTGTGGTCCGTGCGGGGATAAATATAGGGCAGCCCCACGGATTTTCGATAGGAAAAGGCGGCAATGGTTTTCACTTGCCCTATCAGGCGCTGTATGTGAAGGTCAATGTCGCTTTCGTCTTCGGCATCATGGGGATAAAAAGCGGACATGGAAGAAATCATGGACCCCAGAATATTCATTGGGTGCGCCAGGGCGCTGAAATTATCAAAAAAGTTCACCTGGCTCGCATGCACAAAACTGTTCAGAGTCAGCTGTTTCCGCCAGTCCAAAAATTCCGGCTCCGTAGGCAGCCGGCCGTAAACCATCAGGTAAGCCGCCGCGGAATAGCGAATGCTTCCTGCCAATTCTTCTATGGGATAGCCCCGGTAACGAAGGATTCCCTTGTCCCCGTCGATAAAGGTAATGGCGCTGCGGCAGGATCCTGTATTGCCATATCCGGGGTCGTAGGTGATGGCGCCGGTCATGTCCCTTAGTTTGCGTATGTCTATTGCCCTCTCGTCTTCCGTACCGCTGAACATGGGTAGTTCATATTCTTTCCCACTGAGGATCAGCTTCGCATTTTCCATTCGTATTTCTCCTGTCGTGATTGCTATAGACCCGCCGGGGCGGCAGTGAAGTGCCCCGAGAGGCGGTTTCCCGGCAGGGAAATCCTGCTGGAAACAATAAAACCCTACTGTTCCCCGTTAAAATAAACATCGTAAACACAGGTTGCCGCTTGCCTTCCCCTGTCATCCCAAATCCAGGGCAAGCGTGGAAAACACCCCTGAGGAACAAACGGCAGTATAGCAAAACCCGGTTTAAAGTGCAATTATTTCCCTGCATTTGGGCCTGCGTCAAAAACCGGGGTTTCTTTTAAGAGTTGAATTTTTGCCCCGAATAATATCGTATATAATACTATATCCCACGAAAGAAAACCCCATGGATACGGTAGACCAACTGCAGAAGCAAAGACGCCTTTTGGTACAGCAAATGCTGGAAATCACTTGCACAAGGAAAGGAACTATCAATCGACAATGCGTGCGCGCTCGAAAGAACGGCAAACCCACCGAGCGGTTACTCGGTCCTTATTGGGTATTAACCGCAAAAAAAGGGCAAGATCGTCAGTTTACGCTTGGCCTCGGAACAGGCCGTTGCACACGCATATGAGGAAATTGCCAACCATAAGCGTCTTTTAGACTTGTTCCATCAATTTGAAGAACTCACACAGCGCCTGGGTACGCTTCTATGGGAAGCAAGCGCCTCCGAGAAGGCGCTAAAAAAGGGGCTCAAGTCGAAGTAAATACGCAAAGGCTAATTAAGTGCCATTCGGGACTGTCCCGGAATTGCCCAACTTGAACGCGAATTAGAATTAGGCGCTTAGGTTCTTTTTTTCCATGCATCTAGAAACCACAGAAAAAATGCAAGTATAATCAAGATAATTGACACTAACCAAAAACAAGGGAATATCTTCATGAAAAGTATGGCTAGGATGGTGAGTATTGCCGCTAATTTATAAGGTTGTATCATCATGCACATGCCCATAAACATGTTATTATTACACCACCAGACATTCCTGTACAAAGCAAACAGGCAGGACATGCGAAAGGGAAAACTAAACACGCAAAGCACACGCCAGTACAAGCAGTGACGATTCGCCAATCACCAGCAACACCAACACATCTATTCATACAACAGTTAAAACTCTCTCCCGTTTTTCTAAGTCCTAAACTATCCATGAAAGAGAGTGGATTCCCTCCCACATACGCATACACATTCGGCCCATCAACCAACTCTGACGGATCCGGGGAAGTCCACCGATTCATATTCGGGCTATAGTACCGATAGGGGAAATAATACATCTGCGACTCAGCGTCCCACGGCTTGCCCGTGAACTCATGGTACGGAGAATTGCCGGACACATAGCTTCGCTGTCCAAAGGGCAGGTGGATGTTCTGGGACACCACTGTTTTGGACTGGTTGAATCCATAGTAACTCGTCCCCAGATGATCATGAGCGAGGTAGGTGTAGGCCGCATTGGCGGGCACGCCAGTGGCGTCCAGGTCGGCTTCAGCCAGGGCGGTATGGCCAAAGGGCACAAAGAAGCGGTCAAAGCCGCTGATGCCCCAATCCGGCGTGGTGTCCTGGTACTGGGCCAGCACGGAATACCCCGCGTCCCAGCGCCAGTAGGTCGTGTCGTTGCCAATGGCTTTCAGACAGCGTTTGCCCAACCCGTCGTAGTTGTACAGCACCACGGGAGTCTCGCCCGGGAAGTTGCTGTCTATACGCTGCAGTTTGTCGCCGAAACGATAGGTGTAAGTGGCCGTGTAGTTCTGCCCACCGATTGTGGCGCTGCGCGAGGCCAGGCGTCCCCACGGATCGTAGCTGAACGACGAGGTCACGCCGGACGTAGTCATGGCCGCCAGCCGGTCGTTTATTTTTTGATTCGATGAAAGAGACAAATGCCGGTATCGCTCCAGGAAGATACATCCCCCGGCGCTCCGCGCCCCCCCCCTCGAGGGGGGACTTTGCGGAGTATGCCTTGGGTAATATGCGGATACGAACCGTCTTATTCCACGCCTGGATTTTCTCGCGGGGAATGTCCTTGCGTTACACACCCCTAATGAGCGCCCTGAAAGGTCCCCCCTCGAGGGGGGTGGTGCTTCAGCACCGGGGGATGTAAAGGTAATGTAAGTCATTCTTGCCAGTTCGTCACGGGCCGTGTAGCTGTAGTTCGTCGTATGGCCGTT
>JAAYBJ010000124.1 GCA_012730105.1 Candidatus Hydrogenedentota bacterium | reverse complement strand
TACCGGTTGAAGGCGAAATCGAAGGCGAAGTGCCCGCCGAGGGTGAAGGTGAAGTACCGGTCGAAGGCGAAGCGCCTATTGAAGGTGAAGGCGAACTTCCCGTCGAAGGCGAAGGCGAAGTGCCTGTCGAAGGCGAGGGCGAAGTGCCTGTCGAAGGTGAACCCGAAGGCGAAGCGCCCGCCGAAGGTGAAGGTGAAGTGCCGGTTGAAGGCGAAATCGAAGGCGAAACGCCTGCCGAAGGTGAAACCGAAGGCGAAGGTGAAGTGCCCGTCGAAGGTGAAGGTGAAGCGCCTGCCGAAGGTGAACCCGAAGGTTGCTGTGGCGGCTGTGGCAGCTGTGAAAACAATGACAAGGCCGTCGATATGCTCGAACGCGTCTTTGGCGACTGGTTACTGATTAGTATAAGCCTGTTGGTTGTGCTCGGATTTTCCAAGCGTTAACCATATAAGCGACGAATGTAAACCGGGGCCGGGGTCCTATGATCCCGGCCCCGCGTATTTTGAGGGTAGAGGTTTTGGAGTTCAACCTTCAGGTTGCAGCGTCGTGCGCATACCTTACAAACTGAAGTTTGTACTCCGATAGAATTCCGGCATTCAGGTGGCTTCCAGTTCTTAATGGTAGGCATCCAATACTTACGCATTTCAGGCAATGAAAATAAAGTAAATATATTATATAAATTATAATAAAAAAAACCTGTATTCTAAAAATAAAAAGAAATATCTTGACTTTATGAGACATTTAAAATACACTGTTAACATGCAGTTTGATGAACATGAATTCATTATGCGTAGTATGCGTAAATATAAGGGACAATAGTCGTCTGATGGGTTCGGTGTGATGCGGGGCAGGGGAAGAGCCGGAAGCCGTAGAGAAGAAGATCGCCCGGCAAAAGAGAATCTATTTCAGGGCTGCGAACCGGGCGGAGGAGTTGTCATGACGGCGAGCATACGCGTTTCAGGCGCGGGAGGTGAGGATTCAAGGGGGAAGGAATATCTTTCAGCGGGAAGCAATACACACCAGAAGGAGCATAGACCAGTGCGAAAAAAGCCTGTGTTGTGCAGAAAAAATAGTTTGATGGGAACGGCATTTAAACCGATGAATTTACAGGGTAAATTAAGAAGGAGTAGAACAATGAAGGCAGCACTAGAGGTTAAAGTCATACTCATTGCAGCAGCCCTCTGCCTGGCGCCTATGGCGGGGGCCGAGCGCTGCGTGGCGCCGGACAATGGAGGAGGGACCGTGAGCCTGCCGGCGAACTGTCCTTATGTGAACGAAGGCGGCACGCTGGACATTATTGATGGCCTGCCGCCGGGCACGACCCTTGAATCCGACTTCTGGGTGGAAAGTTTCTTCGACGTATTTGTCGAAATCGGCGGTCCCCTGGGCGGCGAGGTCATTACGTGTACTGCCGACATGCGTCTTCAGATGACGGGTACAGGCGCCTTGACCGGATATTCGCGCGACATTATGTTTCCCGTTTCCCTGGTCATGAACTTGGCGCCCCGTATCCCCGGGGAAAAGATACAATCTTTCCCGTGTGAACTCCAGCAACTTTCGGGTACCTTGATGGGCGACCCCGATTTTGATTTACTGGAGCTAAGCGCGGGTAATGAATTCGGCTTGCCCTCTCCGGGTCACACCACACTTACGCAATTGCCTGACGGCCGATGGAATGTGGACAGCTTTTTTGATATAACCTATAGAATCGAATTTACAGGCGCCCCCGGAAGCCCCCTTTCTGGGTATTCAGGGGTAACTACAGGCACCGTAAGGGCGCACCAGGGAGAAGACGGCTGGGACCATTGTGATGTATTCAACATCACCTTTGATGCCACAGGCTGGATGATCGAGGGCGGCGGCACCGGCCATGATGGAGGCACCTTTTACTACTACCCGAACACGGAATGGTGGAATGAATGGTATTATGATGGGGTACTGGACCTGACGCGCGCAAAAAACGTCATGGTAACCTTCAACATCACGCCCACGGACGTAGGTGCCGATGCCACCGTGGCCATCAATTATAGTTCACCGGACTACCCTCCCGGCACCGGGGTACCGCCGATTCCCCCGATTTCCCCGGAAGACGAAGCAGACTGGATTGTCCGGGAACCCATTTTCGTGGGCCAGGATTTAACGGAACCCGTAACCCAAACGGTCCTGTTTCAAATTATAGACTTTAACCCGGAATGGGTCTCCATTGATGTCATGGGCACGAATGTGGTGATAGAAGGCGACATCTGCCACGTTTGCCTGGATGTCCAGTTTCCCGAAGGAGAACCGCCGGTAGAGGGTGAAGGTGAACAGCCATGGGAGGGCGAGACCCCCGGAGAGGGAGAAGGCGAGCCTCCCATCGAAGGGGAACCGGAGGGCGAACCGGAGGGTGAAGGCGAGCCTGAAGGAGAAACAGAGCAGGGGATCAACCTCTCGGTAAAGATGACCGGCATTGGCCTTCCGGGAACGGATATCAACAGTCCCCTGGACGGCGATAGCGACCCGCGTAACGATGTTTACAAGGCGGGCGGCTGCACCAACCTGATGCGGCTGCGGCATCGGCTGCTCGGTTTGCAGTCGATGGACGACATTGACGCCTTTTCCTATCCTACCAGCGATATTGCCGTAGCCATCATTGAAGACGGCTTGTACGATAGTCTGATGCGTCCTATTTTCTGGCATTTCTCCGTTGATTGGCCCACACAGGGAATGCCCGGCACGGCCGTCAGTAACGAGGTTGCCGTGGGTACGGCCACCTGCGGGCAGCCGGTAACACAACTGCCGGAAGCCTTCGGCGACATCTTCGTCACGTCCTCCGGCAATATGGGTTCCAATGCGCTGGCGGCCGATGAGTCGGAACTGGGACTCCTGGTGCTCGCGCCCAATGATGACCTGAACGGGCTTGACCTTCGCGCGCCTTTGATTGACAGGCTGAATCTACTTCCAAGCCAATATTTGCAGCCTGGCGATTTGTTCTTTTCGCTGGCCAAGGGGTCCCCTTCCCTGGCCATGGCGGGCGCCACGGCTGCGGATATTTTGACCCCGGACGGAACCGGGTTTTTCCGCGTTGCGTTGGCTTCCGACGGTCTACTTGTCAATGGATCCAGCGGCTTCCTGGGAATTCCCGCGGATAACGATCTGGATGCGCTCTTTGTGGACAAGAGCGGCCTGCCCCTGTTTTCCGTGGCGCAGATTATCCCGAATTTTGGGAATCCCCCCGCCGACCCCGCGGACATACTTGTGCCGGATGGGATGGTGCCGTGGCAAGGAGCTCCGGACGGTGTCGCGGATGTGCTCATTTTTGCTGCCACGCTGGGCCTGCAAGCCATGAATGACAACTTGAACGCCCTGGACGCCGCGCTGGCGGTGGTGCCCGCCGACGTCGTGCCTGAACCGGGTGAAGACCTAGCGCTTTATGAAGGGCCCATTGAAGGTGAAGGCGAACCGCCCGTCGAAGGCGAGGGTGAGCCGCCGATCGAAGGCGAGGGGGAACCGCCTGTCGAAGGCGAAGGTGAACCGCCCGTCGAAGGCGAGCCCCCCGCCGAAGGCGAACCGCCGGTTGAAGGTGAGGGTGAACTGCCCGTCGAAGGCGAACTGCCAACTGAAGGCGAAGAAGCATGCATTGAAAATCCGGAAGGCTGTCCGAGACCCTTGGGCGGCGATTATGAGATCGGCAGCGATTTGTGCCTGTGCGTGCCATGCCCTGTTGCCGCCAGTTCCACCTATGCATGGACAAAAGATGGCGTCCCACTCTCGAACGGCGGCCGCATCATTGGCGCCAATGCGCGCACCTTGCAGATCGCGCTGCTGACAACGAGTGATTCCGGCCTGTATTCCTGCACCTATGATGACGGCGCCAAGGCCGTCCAGGTGTTTGAAGCGCAGGTAACGGTGGTGGAAGAAATCCCGGCTATGGGTATGCTCGGCCTGATCGTACTGGCTGCGGCTGGAGGCGCACTGGGATTGCTGGCGCGGCGCAAACGGTCCTGACGATTGTCCTGCCGCCTCGCGCAGAAGACTGCGGGCCGCCACGAATCCCGTGGCGGCCCGTTCATTGGTGCGATGATCAGGTTCTCTGTGCCGTATTCGCTGGTGTCCGTGGTCAGGGAACGTCATCCTTCTTGTCCGATTTCGTCTGACGCTGTCCGACCCTGTCTGACGCTGTCCGACCCTGTCCGACGTGGTCCGACTTCGTCCGACCCTGCCCGCGCGCCTGAAGCCGTTTCTTATACAGGTTCTCCGAGAAACCGCCCTCCTCCACAAAGGTACGGCCTTGGCTTTTCACTTGGCGACGGAGCAGGTAGCAGGCCTGATGCGTGGCACAGAGCAGGGTATTGGCCGCAATTTCAGCGTCGGCTTTGCCCACGAAATCCGCCAGGTCCGCCAAGCCCGTCAGCCGCACTCCGCCCCGCGGAGGCGGGGGCAGATTCTCGATGCGATCATGCTGCAGGCGCTCCCGGACAACACGCGCCTCCCTGGACTCTTTTGGCCAGACGCGTAACCCCTGCTGCAGCAGATAACTCTCAAAGTCAGGGATCAGTTCATCGTTCAGGCTAGCCAGCGCCACGTTTGTCAATTTCATTTCCGCCTTGCGTGATGTTGCCGCTGCGCCGCTGCCCTCGCTGATGTTGCGCACCCCACTTCGTGCCGCCTGAACCATCTGGTCTGTCATCCGCTTGTCATGGGCATAAAAGCGGCGGCAAAACACCACCGTTGCGTCATATACCGCCTGGGCCACGGTATAGCTCCGCAACTTGCGGTACCCGCCATGGGGCATAAAAGGCGTGTCGTCCCGTGTCATGAACCCTCCATGAATCACAGTATAACCAAAAATAACAGATCCTACAACAACATGGTGCATCTGTAACTGTTACCGCCACGCCCATGCTTTTCGTCCGACCCTGTCCGACCTCGTCCGACCTTGTCCGACCCTGTCTGACGGAGTCCGACAAACGCCTTGCCGGAAACTTACCTCGCTGCCTTAAGCAGCCGGTCGATGACGCCACCTGGGGCGCACCCCCCGGCGATGTCCTGTCCGGCGAAGGCCAGCGGGTAACTCCAGACCACCATGTGGTCATAATAGTCATGACCGTGGCAAGTGCCGCCGGTTTTTGAACTGAGGCCGCAGGGCTGCGCCCAGGGCATGGCATGGGGTCCACGGAAGATAGTGTCGACCATGCCCCGGGCGGCGGCGGAACCATCTTCAGCGCGGTCGTAATAGAGGTAGACCATGGCGGCGGTGGCGTTGCATTGAATGAAAATGTCCCGGGACCACATCGTGTCCGGAATGCCGGAGCCGCCCCCTTCCTCGCAGAGCCGCCCGTCGGGATACACCCCGTTCACCATGCCATAGGGGGATGCGGGTACGTTGAGTTTCAGGATGGTGTCCAGGGCTTTTTGAATGTGATCCTCGGGCAACGCGTCGGGCAGGCCGAGCACACGGGTGGACCAGACACCGCTCAGCTGCATCGCGGGACACGCGTCGTTGACGCGACCCGTGGCAGGGTCGTTGTAGACGCGGTAATAGGAACCGGTCCACAACTTGTCCTCATAGGCCCGCTGTCCGCGCGTGAGCGTGTCCCGCCATTGCGCCGCCTGGGCTTCATCTCCGGCCAGATCGGCCATCTTAATGCCGCACACGAGGGCGCCCAGCCCCTTGCCGGCGGTGTAACTGCTTGCGCCGTACCAGGGCCAGTTATCCATGGGGTTGTTGGCCGGAAAGGTTTCGCCCGGGATGGCATGGACGTGGTCCTCCACCAGGCCATCGCCGTCTTTGTCCAGTGACATCATAAAATTGACGGAATCCCGCGCGGAATCATAGAAGTCATCAAAGAAGGCCTTGTCGCCCGTGCGCAGGTAATAGCGGTAAATTATCTGGGCATACTCGCCCGCGCCGCAGGTGTGCTGGCAGTGATAGCGGGCGTCGCGGATGCCGAAGGCAAGCCCCAGGCAGAAGGGCGGTTCCCCGCCGCGCAGTTGGAAGTGGCGGATGGCCTTGAGGGTCGTCAATTCCAGTTCAGGGAAAAAGAACAAGGCGGGCCAGTGGCCGAAAAAGCGGCATGGCATGGTTTCGGTGATGGAACAGGTCGAAAAACTCTCGTTTACCAGGAACAGCCCCTCGTCGCCCCACCAGTCGTCGGGACGCTGGCGGGCGATCCACAGAGAATTCTTAGTCAGCGCGTAAGGCGCGGTAATGAGCGTTTCTTTCATCCAGTCCGGCAGGTCTTCACCATACAAGGCGCTTTGATAGGACAAGATACGACGCAGCCAGTCCTCACGGCGTTCCGACGCGCGCATAGCGACAGCGCGCGCGTCTTCAAACCGGCCGGCATAGAAATGTTTCTCCACGCGCCCGGAGCTTTCCCGCAGCCAGGGCTGGTGCCAAGCAAGAATGAATGTCGCGCTTTTGCGTTCCCCCGGCGCCATGTCCAACGTGGCTGAAGCGCGAATGCCCGTTTCCGTGTTTTCCACCACGCCGCCTTCAACGGCGACTGCCCAGGTGTGCCGGATCCATTCGGGCAGACGCTGTAACGGCGCGTGCGTCAGCTGTATGCCCTGCCAGACGCCTTCGGCAAATGGGGTCGCCTCCCCGCCGGGGAACCCTTCCGGTGAAAAGGACAGCGTGACGGAACGAGCGGCATCGGCCAGATTGGTCACGAATACTTCAAAAACCGCGGCAGGGGTGTTTGATTCCGCGGCGTCGCCGGGGAGGAAAGGACTGTAGGCCCTGACTTCCACGCGCAGCGGCACATCCAATTCATAGCGTGCCTCCGCGACAGGGAAATGGCCGAAATAATGTACCGCCTTGGCGTCCCCGACACCGTCCAGGGGTGTGGCGACCGAATAGGTCTTTTCTTCCGTGGTCAGAGACAGAAAGGGCTTTCCCAACACCATGGGCGCGGGATAGTGGTTAAAGATAGAGCATTTCCCCAACCGGCCCTCTGGGTCGAAGCAGACATAGCCCGTGCCGATGCCGCCCAGCGGCATGCCGCCCTCCACCAGCACACCCGCGCCATAGACGGTGCCGCAGGCGGGCGTGTTAAGTCCTTCTACGGCAAAACATTGGAGTGCCCCGGCATCGGCCGAAGCATCAAACATCGGGTTGGCCGTTAATGCGGCGAGCAGGAAATGAAGGCTAAAAAGTGTCATTAAAGTTTTCCTTTTGCATGGTGGTGCATTATTTGTTGTCCAACTTGGTCTGACAGTGTCCGACAAAGGCTGACTTCCTCAGCCTCTTTAACTCAGGGCCGGCGCAGGAATTTCTGCAGGCGCTTGCCGTAGATGTCGCCAAGATACAGGTTGCCCCTGGGGTCCACGGCCATGCCGTGCACCCAGTTCAATTCACCGGGCTTTTCCTCTCCGTCGCCGCCCTTCGGGAACCCATGCAGTTCCAACATTTTTCCCTCTGTATTGAACTTGGCGATGATCTGATCTTTCGGGGGACATCCCAGGGGATTGCCCGGCCAGGTCATGGGCGTGGAACCGCAAATCCAGAGTTCATCCTTGTCCGTGATCCAGAGCACCCACGGCACCATCAGGTGTTTCCAGGAATCGAGCAGTGTGCCGTCGGTGCTGTAGACCTGCACACGGGCGTTGTTGCGGTCGGCGATGTACAGGCGGTCCTTTGAATCGATGACGATGGCGTGGGGAATGCTGAACTGGCCGTTTTCCGTGCCCAGGCTGCCCCAGGCGTTAAGATACGCGCCCTCTTTCGAAAAGTACACCACCCGCGCATTGCCGTAGCCGTCCGTGACAAAGAAGTCGCCATTCGAGGCGAAGGCTATGTCGGTGGGCCTGAAGAAGTGTTTTTCGTCCGTACCCGCCTCATTTTCAATGCCCAGCCGCAACAGCAGCTCACCCTCCCGCGTGTATTCCTCGACCACATGGCGGTGAACATCCGTGATCCATACAGAACCCGTGCGGTCGATCTTGAGTCCATGGGCGCCGGGCATATCCCCCCAACCAAAGAGATACCGGCCATCGGGCGCATAAACCTGTATGGACGGTGCTTTCCGGCTGAACATCCAGACATTGCCATCGCCGTCTAGGGTAACGGCCGGCACGGCGGCCCATTCGATTTCTGCAGGTTTTTGTGGCCAATCCGGCACGACTTCGTACCAGTATCCCGGGTTGACCTTCGGGTAGACGGGGTCCGGCGGGGCGGACGCAGAGAACGCTGCGAAAGAGGCCAGCAGCATGGCCGGGACAATCAGGTGCAGGGAAGGCGTGTAATGTTTCATGGGAATGATGATAAGACATTCTCCCGCGGAACTACAACCATCCGAACATCTTTCAGCGGGAACCGGCGTCTGGTCCTTTGGTGACGGACAGCCTCGCGAGCCGGATCATGTTGAGGGGGCCGATGCCGGGGGTGCCGCAGAATCCCGATTGCGAGAAAAAGACCATCAGGTCGCCGTTATCGGCTTCGGCCAATGCGGTGTATGCGCAGCCGGGCCCCCGGTACAGGGTCAGGCCGGAGGCCCAGTCCTCGCCGGAGCCGTCCGGCGAAAAGAGCAGGTCCAAATTGGGTCGGCCGAAACTAAGCACAAGTACGCCGTTTTTCATGAGGAGCAGGTGAGGGTTGACGCCATGATCGGCGACAACTGCCGGCGCGCTCCAAGTGGCGCCGCTGTCGCTGGACCGGGTGGTGTAAAGGGGTCCGCCCACGCGCAGGGCGCAGTACAGGTCGCCGTTTCCAAGCCGCACCAGGGTCGGTTCGCAAAACCCTTCGTTGCCGACATCTTCCGCGTGGGCAATGATGGAAAGGAACCGCCAGTTCAGCCCGCCGTCTTCGGTGCGCAGAAGCACAGACGAGTATTTCGCATGCCCCTCCTGTGTTCCGTAGATGGTGGCCAGCAGCGCACCGTCGGGCATTTCGACGAGGCTCCGGTGGAAGTGGGGTTTCATCAGGAACGGCAGGTGGATCCGGCCAGCCACCTTTTTCACGGCGCCCCGTCCCCCGTTTGCATGGAAGAAGGTTGTTGCCGGGTAAAGGCCCTTTCCGGGTTCCAAGGATTCCGGCCCCCAGCAGTTTAACGCGACGGCGTGCCCGTCACGCAGCAGGGTTGCCATGCCGTTGGGCGCCGGTTGCTCCGGCTTTGTCCACGTCTCCCCGTCATCCGATGACACCAGGGCCAAGGACCGTTCGGTAACCGTGTGTTGGCCTGTTGAACACGTCAGGGACAGAAATCTGTCGGGGCCCCGAAACACCCAGGGAAAATTCAGGTGTTCCTCCGCCTCATAGACGGTGACCGTCCTCACGACGGTGACATCCAGCGCGGAACTGTCCGCGCCCATCAGCAATAAAAGCGCAAGTTGCAGCAGCATGACACCTCCTGTTTCAGTGTCGCCGACAGATGCGGGCGGCATACGCGGCATTGTCGGACCTGTAGTGTTCGCAACCCCGGGGCCGCAACAAAAACACAAAAAAAACAACTTCCCGGTTACACAGCACCAGTACGTTTCATAACATGCGTTAGATTTCGCATAGCCTTCCTATTATAATGGGACTGGGGCTGTCCACGCTAAACCGGACCACGGGCGAGGCGACGTAATAACTGGAGGCCGTTTTTTTAGAGGAGCGAAACAATGAACACGATAAAACGACGCCTTTTCCTGAAACTTGCGGGAGCGGGGTTGCTGGGACTGGGGACGAGGGCAATCGCCGGCGAAGAAAAAGAAATATTGCGAACCGTCTCCTACAACGTGCTCGCCTTTCGCGGCTTTCCCGAAACGGATGTGACACGTTCACGGCTTGAAGCCTCACGCGGCACGCACCCCGAATTGACGGCGGAAGCCCTGAAGGCCTTCGCACCGGACCTCGTAACCCTGCAGGAAGCGCCCCCAGAAGAACTGGTGGCACGTTTTGCCGCATCCTTGGGCATGGGGTATGCCTATTTCCCTGGCGGTTGGAAAGGGGACAAGACCTATCCGGGCGGCTTCCCCGGGGCGATTGTCACGCGCTTCGATATTGTGTCCAGCGAGAACCGTCCATCGGCCGGAAAGGCGCATGATGAGACCTTGTTCACGCGGCACCTGGGACGGGCGGAACTCAGCACGCCCTTTGGCAGGTTGCATGTTGTGAGCGCCCATTTCCACGCGCAGAAACAGGAAATACGGATGCTGGAGGCGGCGGCCATCATCGCACTGATCACCAAATTGCGTGAAACAGGACCCGTGCTGTTGCAGGGGGATTTGAACCATCGTCCCGACGCGCCCGAATACAAGTTATGGGTCGAGGCAGGGCTCATAGATATCGGCGCCCGACAGGGTATCGGCGATCAACCGACCGCGCCCAGCATACGACCTAGAGGCCGCATCGATTACATCTGGGCCACGCCGGAGTTGGCCGAAAAAGCACGACATGCCGAGGTGCTGGACAAGCCGCCCTTTATTCCGGACCCGAACGATCCTTCCTCTTACGCGCTAAGCGATCATTTGCCGGTGCTCGCCGCATTCGGGTGACAGAACGGGAACGGTATCAGCGTTCAGTCCCGCCAGCGGATGCGCGCGGCATATACGGCATTGTCGGAACCGTATTGCTCACACCCTTTGGGCTGCATCCATTCGGCTACGGTAACCCACGTTTCCTGGTCGTTCACCTCCGTTACGGCGAAGTTTCCCAAGCGCGCACCCCGGGACGGCACGAGGATGCGTTCCGTGTCCCGAATAACACACAACCGTTCGGGGTCCACCCGCGCAATGCGCAGTGGGGCGCGGTGGCGGAAGACATGGTCATATTCCGGGTCGCGCCGGGTATACACGAGGAGGAGCGCGTCCTTGCGCGTAACCCAATGCTGTTGCGTATTGTAACTGCCCAGTTCGCTGCCGTCATCAAAGGTCCAGGGCCGGGGCGGTTCGAAATGGAGTCCATCATCTCCCCGGGTCACATAGCCTTTTACATCATTACGCAACGTCAGGTAAAAGCGGTTCTGGAAGAGTGTCAAAGAGGGCTCGCCCAGGCCCCGGGGTTCGGGCACCGTCATCTCATCGCCGTGCGCAATGTAGCGGAGGGCCTCGCCGTCGAAGCGGCAGCGCATTACGGTCGAGGCGGACGTTTTCGTGCCTTTGGGCCTGAAATAGATGGGCAGCAGGATGTCGCCGTCCGGCAGGTCCACCCGTTGCGTGCTACCCGCGCCGGAACTGAAAAACTTCGGGTCATCGGGCATCTCCACGGTCCGCCACGACGCCCAGGTGCGTGTTTCAGGCTCGTACCAGGAGTAAGCGGTCTGTCTTGGATATTCCCCCGCCAGTTTGTCGCCCTGGTAGCGCGCCACGTGGCCCGTGCCGAGGAGTTTGCCAGTCGCCGCGTGCCATTTCGGCGTGAAATCACAGATCACCGCCACCATCGTTTCTTCCTGCCGCCGGCTGAGGGTGTCGTGTTCTACGGGACCGCTCCAGGTTTTACCGAGATCATCCGTGCGCATTTCGTTGAGGGCATAGAACACATCCGACCCGCTCAGAAGCAGTTTCTGCATGGTCATGACCACAATCGGCGTCTCGCCGGGAATCGTGCCGGCACGCGGATGAACCCAGCACGTTTCCTTGTCAAAGCCGGAGCGGATTGTGTCCAGTTGGATATCGTAGTCCACAGGGGCCCAGTTGTCTTCCTGGCTGTACGCGGTAAGCATTACCGGCACCAGCATCATCCAAAACACTGAGAGAACTTTATAGGAGTTGCGCATTGTTTAATCCACCTTTCCTTGATACATAAAAAGTCACATGGTCTTTCAACAGGAAATAAGTGTTAACGCGTGACGCTTCTGCACACCATATTTTCTTTTCTTGTAGCGTATCATACTGTATACAACAGCCACCACAGTCCGCATAGTCACCGGGCATTCCTAAAGGTCCTATCGTAATCTGTGAATTGTCCGCTAAAAGAAAGGATGAAAAGGGCCTAAAGGACGTACCAATCAGAGATTCTACAGCCCTTTGGGGCCTTTACGTCTCTGATGTCGTTTCATTTACAAAACCGCCCGATATCCCTGTCCAAACGTGCAGTCTCTGCATTGAAAACTCCACTTTGGTTGTTGATATTTCAATGTGTTTCTTATAGCACGTTTCCAGATAATACCTTCAGGCAAGCAAGGCAAGCTCGGCATGTTGGTGTACCAAAACCTTTATTTCGGCCTGTGGCATTCCCGTGATGTGGTATTATGCAAAGCGCCACAATATACTCAGCCACCGCTTGGTGAATGAAATTCAGCGTGCTCGTAAATGACCGTGTACCCGCGCCGGAAAGATGTTAAGGCATGAAAATGAACTCGACTCCAACGACGGTAACCTTGGTCATGTTTTCCGTTCACGCCTTTTTGTCCGTCACCTTTGCGGACCCTGTTCGATGGGAAATCATTCCCGGTGACGCACTCCGCAACGACCCGGCCTATGCGCTTGCCCTCGTGGACTTGCAGGATGCCGCAAGGAAAAACGGTATGGAGATACTTCCGGGCGAACCAGGCCGGGCTGCGCAACAGCAACGGATTCTAGTGGGCAATGCCGGGCGGAATGCCTGTGTGGACGCCATACTCCACGATCAGAATGCATCTTTGAAAGGTGTCTCCAGCACACAAGGCTTTGAAATGGCAACCTTGCGCCGCGCCAACGGTACAACGGTCCTGATTATCGCGGGAGGCGACATTGCGGGCGACATTTATGGTTTGTATTGGCTATGGGACCGCATCCGGGTATGCAAGACCATCCCGGAACTGAACGTGGTCCGCGCACCCGTGTTGTCTATTCGGGCGGGCGGTGGGTCTGATGAGGCCTCTCTGCACGAAGCATTGCGCTATACAGTGAACTGGGCCGTCGGCCTGGACGCCAACACGCTGGTTCCCTGGGAACAGGAACCCTTGCGCAGTGCTAACATCGCCAACCGTGAAGCCGCGAAAGCGCTCATCGGCACGGCCCACGGACTGCACATGAAGTATCTGGCCTCTGTGGATGAATTTTCGTATCACCCCGAGGACTTGAACCGTTTCGTGGCCTCCCCGAGACCGGACGACCCCAATCTCTGGAGGATGCTTCAGGACAAGTACCGCCGCCTGTTCAACGCCTTGCCTGAACTGGACGGCGTCCGCGTGCGCACCGGGGAATTGACACGTGTAAGCGAACCGCTGGTGCCCTACGATGTCATGCACGAACCCCACGATGTGTCCGGCTGGCCACTGGAAAAACGGTACCAGGTGTTTTTACAGGCAATGCACCAGGTCGTTGTGGCGGAGTTCGGCAAACTGTACTATCACCGCACGTGGGTGACCAACACCACGGAACAGCATTCGGACGCGGAGGTGTACCGCCGCATCTTCACGGATGCGGTGCCGGTGGAGAACCTGTACGTGTCGCCGTACCTGACCTTGGGGGACCGCTGGTTCTACCAGCCCTATAATCCGACCTTCAATCTGACGCCCCACAAGATGCTGGTGCTGCTGGCCGCCATGAACTACCATGAAGCGGGCGGGATGCATGTCTTTCCCACTTTTCCGGGCCTGTATTTCCAGGAAGGCTTCAACCGCCTGTGGCATGGCCAGAACAGTAATATCGCCGGCGCCCAGTTCTGGTCCGATACAAGCAATGACTGGAGTTCCAATGCGCTGACGGCCTACACGGCGTTCCGCATGTCCTGGAATCCCGCGGAAGACCCGCGTGTCATCGCCGAAGATTTCGCGGCTATCCACTTCGGGAAGGACGCCGCTGAACTGATGGGAGAAGTTATCCTGCTTTCCGGTGAGGCGTACAAGCACGGCCTGTACGTCAAGCCCGTGGCGGAGTCCATTCGCGGCAATACGCTGCCGCACCTGCGTCTTACCACCTTTCCGGTCCATGGTTTTCCCGCCCTCGATCAAGGTAAAGGCCACATCGACTGGCTGCGGGAACGCATTTACGTTCCCTCCAAACCTGAGATTCCCGACGCTGTCGCCCACTTGGACCGGGGGCTTGCGCTGGCCGTGCGCATGGTCGAACTCGGTGAAAAAGCGCTGCCGCACTTCGATAATCCCAAGACCGCAGCACAGGTCATGGACGCCCTGAACCTGACCCGTCTTCTCATCCAAACCAACAACGCCTACATCAAGACCTGCTATGCCTATTTTGACTATTCCGATGCTTCTTCCCCGGAAAACAGAGAATACCTCAAAGAAGAAACGAACCGGCTGCGCGAGACCAGCGAACAGTTCAGAAAGGCGCCGGGGTTTAACTATAAGCCCTACGGCATCGAACAATTGCTGGGAAACGCGAACGCCTTGGTCGCCGACCGGGACATCGCGTTGAAAACGCTATCCAAAGCCCCTGACGCTTTGGAAACGGCCGCTATCATCCGCAAGCGCCAAGAACAAGACCGCGACCTGCTGGAACAATATGCAGATGCCGCCGTAAAAGTACTGCACTGGAAAGGGCGGGTTGACGGAAAGGACTTCCTACATATTCAAGAAGACACCGTTACCATTGAGCATATCGCTGCCGATGCGATCCAGGACGAACAAGCGACTTTTTATGCTTCTCTCCCTGAAAGAAATGTTACCGTGTTCCTGAACGATGTCACCTCTCCTGAGATGCATCCTTTCGTACTGGAACAACCCACAAGCAAGAATGCCTACACTGCCCGGGTATATTTATTCGACCTGCCGCCCGGGTATGGCGACTGGGAATTTGAGTTGTATTATGTGGACCAGACCCGAACCGGACCCTGAACTTTCCCTTGTGCCTCCAAGAACCGTAGGCGCTGGGAAAAAACGCTTTCCAGTCCGTCCTACCGATATTAAGGGTAGCACTGCATTGCTTATGTAGGACGTGTAAGACCGGTAGGACGTGTAGGACGGGATTAACACGTCTATATCCATAGACACGCTTCTCCTTCAAGAGTCCCTTTTTGAGACGTGTTTGGGAGCATAGGCAGTAAGCTTATGCATCTGCCCGTCCGTTTCAACGGTAACCGGCCGGTCTACTTCTATTGTCATCAGTGCGCCCTCTTTGTGCTGAATGATGAAGCGGCAGGTTTCGCTGAAATGAATTTCCGTCCCGGTGCCGACGGTGACCCGGTCCGCCCGGCCGCCCGTCAGTGCTTTTGAATGGTACATATCGCCTGCAACCTTGCCCAGCACAGTGCTGAAGCCGTCTTCCGTCACTTCGAAACTTTTCAACATCGCTTCGGCGCCGGGTTCGTCTTTCTTTCTTGGATAAATGAATACAGCGACCTCTTCCCCGGCTGTGGTTGCCCGGTAGGAGTGCAGATGCCCATAGCTGGACAACACCTTCCCCTCCTCTTTTTCGATGGGACCGTTAAGCGAAATGAAACATTGTTGGTCCCCATCCTCCGAATAAGCCGTAGTCACATAACGCCGTGTCGCGTGTACCAGCAGTTCATGGCCGTCGTTTACCAGCATGGGCAGGGTTAGCCCGAACTCGGCGTCGTTCAGGCACGCAAGCCGGGTCATCACGCCGATGGGGATAATTGTAAAATCGTGGCGAAATGCCGGGCCGCCGGAACCGGTAACGGATGTATAGAGAATGGAAAAACGCACCAGCAGGGGATGCACGAAGTCCACCTGCAATCGGCCTTGGTAGTCCGTGGCCTCCGGGGCCAGCCGTTTCCACCTGTTCTCGACCTTCCAGGTGGGTCCGAAACTGGTGCCCTGCTTCGAACGGGCATCCATAGCGCCGTCGCCCGGGCCCAGCCGGCTTTCCCAGCCCGCGCGGGCGATGCGCACCACGCCGAGAGGCGTCCAGAACAGGCCGTATTTGGGCACCGTGTCGCCCCGCAGATTGCCGAAGACCTGGAGGCCTCCCGCGTTCGCCGCGAAACAACCGAAGGCCGGACCGGCCTGCGCTACAAAACCGCCTATCTCGCAGGGGGCCGACGTCGGCGTCACCGCATCGCAGGCAATTTCGCCAGCCTCGGCCAGGTGAAAGGCGATGGCGGCATTGTAGTTGCTATACTGGCTTGCCGGTTGATAGCCGACGCGTTCGGCAGGGTCCGTGCGGTTTTTCGTGACATAATAACTCCCCTCCCACCCCGTCTCGGTCCGCTTCCAGCACTGGATGCTCTGATAGGCCAGGGCGGCAGCCCGGCGGCACTGCGCGGCGAACAGCGGTTCTTCCTGCTGCTTCATGCAGGCCAGGGCTTCAAAACCCAACAGGTAAAGGACGTCATTGAACACATGGTTATCGGTGCGCCCATTGGGCGGGCACTGTCCGGTCGGGTCCTGAAAAAGCAGAGTGGACCGGGTTCCGGATACGGCGGCCGTGCGAATTTCAGCACCGGAAGGTCCGTCATACCCGGCGGCAGCCAGCGCCAGGAGGTTGCCGCGTCCCACCGCTTCCACCGCCATGGATTGCGGATCACTGCTCCAGTCCTGATACAGGTGCGGCGTTTCAAGGACGATCCGTTCCCGCTGCGTGCGGTGCAGCCAGGCGTCTTCGATAAACGCCACGGCGGACGCGCGGTCGATCAGTCCAACACGATACCATGCCCACTCCCCTTTCATGGCATAGCTGCGCCAGTTGTTTGTTTTGGCACGTAACCCCTCAATAATTTCTTCCACGGGGGCCTGCAACCGTCCGCGCCACAAGTCCAGTTTTTCCCTGGGACCGAAGCCTTCATAGCGATCGAGCGCTTCTGCGAGCGGGGCAAGATAAAACTCGTCGTGCGCTTCGGGCACCCGGTCCTCCGCCACGCAGCGGGTGGCCCATGCCATGGCCGCTACCCCTACAGGAAGCAGGTCCGGCGCCCGGCCCGCCTGAAGCAGCACCCCCACCGCAAACGCTATGTACGGGGTCGTGTACTGATGTTCCCGTCCGAGAAAAGGGTCCAGAACCGCCCCTGCATTCGGGGCCTCTTCGGGTGCCTGATGCCGGAGCAGAAACCGGCAGACGCCCTCCGCGTCGTTAAGGTAGGCCTCCCGCGCATTCCAGGTACCGGCCTCTTCCTTACCATCCAGGTGAAATCCGGACCAGTTTGGAAAGACGTTTCCGGCATCCGGTTCCACAGGAAGCGTTGGATTAACCGCCAAGGCGGCAGACATGAGCAGGGCGATAACCATACTGGCGATATCCTTTCTCGCTTATACGCACCACAAGGGTGGCCCTATTCTCTCCGCACCCCGCTTTTCCGCTTTGCCGGGTCACGGACCGGGTACTGCAGCGTCCAGACCTTGGGAATTTCAGCCTCGAAATCTTTCGCTTGTGCCAGCATGCGTTCTACGATCTCCGGATGAGCTTCATTTGCAGGGTGGGCTTCCTTGGGATCGGCTTCCAAGTCATAGAGTTCCGGCGCATCCAAGGCCTTTTCGCGGTGGGCAACATGCAGTTTCCATTGCCCGTCGCGCATGGCGGTCACGTTGTCGAGATACACCCAGAAAAACGGAGCACGCCGTTCAAACGCGCCCTTGCCCGACAGCAGCGGCCAAATATCCTGTCCGTCATAAACGCGATCTTCTGCGAGTTGCCCCCCGGCGAGTCCGACAAAGGTCGGAAAAGTATCATAGGATATGGCCGGGGTGTCAACGGCGACACCTGCGGGAATTTTGCCGGGCCAGCGCGCGATAAGGGGCACGCGGACACCACCTTCGTAGCTGTCGCGAATGCGGCCGCGCAAGCCCCCCGTATCGCCGTGCTCGCCCATGGGGCCGTTGTCACTGCTGAAAACAACAAGCGTATTTTCAGACAACCCAAGTGCATCAAGCGTCTCCAAGAGCCGCCCGGTTTGCCGGTCGATATGCTCAATGGCATCTTCGTAAATAGAGCGGCCGGGGGTGCGACAGTCCTGTGGCAGATTCACCGGCGGATGCGGCAGGGTATGGTTGAAATAGAGGAAGAAAGGCCGATCCCGGTTTGTCTCTACAAAGGAAATCGCATCGTCAATAAAACGTTCCGTAATGTTCTGCACCTTGTCGCCGGGCAGCCGCTCGACAATATCATTGTCCCGGTACAGGATGGTGGGAAGCATGTCCATGCTGTAGGGCAGCCCGAAATAATGGTCGAACCCGTGCTGCAACGGCAGGTATTCACGGCGATCACCCAGGTGCCACTTGCCGATGGCGGCCGTGGCATACCCTTCCGCGCGCAGCGCGTCTCCCAGCGTGATTTCATCAGCCGGCATCCCGGTGGGGCTATCCGGCCGGAGCACGTCCACAATGCCAGTGCGGAACGGCTGCCGTCCGGTAAGCAACGCCGCCCGCGAAGGGCTGCACACGGTATGGGCAATGTAGTACTGGGTAAGACGCGTGCCGGATTGGGCCAGGCCGTCGATAACCGGGGTCTTGATTGCCTGGTTCCCGTAACAACCGAGATCGCCATAGGCCAGATTGTCGCACCAAATCCATATCAGATTGGGTTTGCCGATGTCACGCCCCGCCACAGATTCGGAAGGCCTTTCGGAAGCGGTCGTGGCGGCGGCCTTCCACGAGTTTCGTCCCCTTGCCGGAAACATTGGTGCGACAGCGGCGGTCTCAAACAGCCGTTCTAAGAATATGCGCCGTTTCATAAAATCATATCCTTATTCCGCAGGGGATTATGAAAATCCTTATCAATGAAGGCTTCAGGCGCGCGGCCTGTTCCGCAGAAAGGCGCGACGCGACAACAATCAAGTATACCATGAAGCCTGTTTCGTATCGTCCAGGCCAGCCAAGTCAAGTTTTTGCGTAGGTGTGACGCTTGACTGTATCCGTTATTTCCATTACCATGCATGCGTAAGAGCCTTTGTTACACGATGCCGAGAGGATATGCAGACATGTCTTCGAAGGCATTCGTGCCAAACAGACAAACAAGGTTTACGGGCGTCTTCGGTTATAATCAGCAGTAGTGTCGGTTGGCGCATTATCAACGGTGCTGTTTCATTACGGGAGGATAATTTTATGATTATGCGTATGGATCATGTGGCCATTGCGGTCAACAACCATGAGGGGGCGCTCGCGTTTTTCCGGGACGTGCTCGGCGCCCTGCCCGGGAAGCGCTTCGAAGCGAAGGACCGCAAGTTTTACTGGCAGACCCTGGCACTGGGTGACCTGTCCCGCCTGGAACTCCTGTCGCCTTCGGGCGAGGGTAGTTTCCTGGAGGGGTTCCTCAGGACACGTACGGGCGGCTTTCATCACATCACCCTGCAGACAGCCGACCTGGAGGAGATGATCAAGCGCTTGGACGCGCACGGTATCCCCTATTTCGGCAGGCATGAATATCCCGACGGTACATGGAAGGAAGTCTTTATTCATCCCCGCGACGCTTTCGGGGTGCTGGTTCAGATTTCCGAGTTCGACGCCGAATACTGGATGGTTCCCGAGGCGAAACTGCCGGAAGGAACGCGGTGGCAGTTGGAGAAGCGCGCCGACGGCTGCGCTCTGACCTGTGCGCATCCGGGCGGCGGCAAGGTCACGCTGGAACTGAGCCGTGACGAAGCGCGGCGCCTTGCCGATGACCTGCGCGGGACGCTGGAAACTTCTTGAATATAAATGGTAGAGTACGGACTTGTACATTTTTTGTTGGATGCCGTGCCGTTAAGTGCAGATCTTCTCCATTAACCCCCAGTTATGAGCCCTTATTACGGGAGGACCCCCATGTTAAGCAAGGAACGCGTTGCCAAAGCCCATCAGGAAATACAGCACCATCTATTCAATGAACTGCTGCCATTCTGGACCACCCGGGGCGTGGACCCCAAATACGGCGGATTCCTGACCTACCTGGACAAGGATGGCAATCCCACCGGTGAAACCATCAAGACGATGCTCTGTCAGGCACGCATGATTTATACCTATTCCTCGGCGCACCGCGCGGGTCTCGGAGAAGGCAAGTTTCTTGACATCGCGGGCCAGGGCGTGGATTTCCTGATCAACCATTTCCTGGACAAGAAATACGGCGGCTGGTACTGGACCTGCGCGCAGGATGGCACGCCCCTGGACCGGGCAAAAATCATGTATGGCCACAGTTTTGCCGTTTACTCGCTCAGCGAATATTCCATGGCATCGGGCGACCGGGAAGCCCTGGATCTTGCGGAACAGACCTACAGTGTCATCAAAACGCGCGCGGCCGATCTGCAGCACGGGGGGTTCGGGGAATTCTTCGAGGAAGACTGGTCTCCAAAGGCGCCGGGAGTTTACGGCGGAGACCGCAAGTCGCTCGACGTGCACATGCACCTGATGGAAGCCTTCACCAACCTGTACGAGGCGACGGGATATCACGGTCACAAGACGGACACGCAGCGGGTTATCGACCTGATTTTCGAGCGCATGGTCCACCCCGAATACGGCACGGGCATCGCCCAGTTCGCCTTTGACTGGACGCCCCTGCGCGCCATCCTGTTCAAGAACGTGTGGGGTTCGGACCGGGACGTGGATGATGAGGAAGGCCGTCCGTTAAACAACACCAGCTTTGGGCACAACGTCGAGTTCTGCTGGCTGCTCAAACACGCCTTGGACATCCTGGGCATGGACGTGGAGCCGTATAAGGAACGAATGCGAATGATGTACGAACACTGCGTTCGTTACGGCATTGACCGGGAACGCGGCGGGGTGTATTGCGAAGGCCCCAACGACGGGCCCGCCCGGGAGCGCAACAAGGAATTCTGGCAGCAGGCGGAAACGCTGGTCGGCATGCTGGACGCCTGCCTGGTGCTGGGCGATGAGAAATTCTGGGATGCCTATGAAAACGTGCACCGCTTCGTGATGGACCACGTCATCAACCACGAGGTGGGCGAATGGTATCCCCTCTTCGACGAAAACAACAACCGCCTCTGGGACTACATGGGCCACGCCTGGAAGATAAATTATCACACCATTCGCGCGGCCATACAAAGCGAGAAACGGCTGACCGCCCTCCTGGCGAATCTGAAGGATTGACGGAGCTCAGTCGCGTCCGTTTCCGGCGGCCTTCAACAGCTGGACGGCCTCCTGGTAGGAGTGGTGGCTGAAGATGTAAGATCCCGCCACCAGCACGTTGGCGCCCGCTTTTACGACGGCGGGCGCCACGTTTTCGTCTATGCCGCCGTCCACCTCGAGATCGCGTTCGCCGATCATGGCCCGGATCTTCGCGATCTTTTCCAGCATCTCCGGAATGAAGGCCTGGCCACCGAAGCCGGGATTGACACTCATGACCAGCACCATGTCCACCATGTCGGCGAGGTAGGTGATGGCGGTCTCGGGCGTGCCCGGGTTAAGCACGATGCCCGCCTTGCAGCCGAGTTCCTGGATGCGCCGTATCAGCCGATGGGGATGCCGGGTCGCCTCCACCTGGAACGTAATGATGTCGGCGCCGGCGTCCACAAAGTTTTCAACGTAATCCTCGGGCCGTTCTATCATCAGGTGCACATCGAGGGGCACGCTGCAGTGGCTGCGCAGCTTGGCCACCACGGGCGGGCCGAAGGTGATGTTGGGCACAAAATGGCCGTCCATGATGTCGCAATGAATCATATCGGCGCCGGCCGTGACGATGGCGCGTATTTCCTCTCCAAGGCGGCTGAAATCACAGGCCAGCAGGGAGGGGGATATCTTTATTTTTTGTTCGGGCATGAGGTGCACTTCCATTGCATATCATTCGCGGGCGGACCGCGTCAGTTGGTTTTGATCGGGGGATTGCCGTCCTTCAACAGGTAGGAAGCCTCCAGGGTGCCGTCGATATACACCTCAACGTTGGCTTCGGATATGTAGATGACCGGCACCCGGATGGCGGTTCCGGTAACATACGTCTTTTGGGCGTTGTCGTCAAATTCGGGCATCTTGGACCAGACGGTCTGCCGGTTGCCCATGCGGTCCACCACGTCCACGCGCACCTCCCTGCCGTACCAGTCGTAGAACATCTGATGACGAACGGTCGCTTCGTAGCGGGTGTCGGTCTTCTCCTCGGTTTCGGAGGGCACGTAATCATAGGTGATAATCTGGTTCTGGTAGATGAGCGTGTCCGGCGCGGGGGTCTGGGCGAGCACGACATCGGGCGCCGCGCCCGGAATGTCAACTTCATTGGGGACAAGGGAAACGTCGAAATTTTCCAGGGCCTTCTCGATTTCGCTGATGGGCAGGCCGCGCAAGTCCGGCATGAGCGCGCTGGGCCGGTCGGAACCGGCGCTGACGAGCAGGTGAATCTCGCCCTGGTCGGGCAGTTCCCCGCCCACGGGCGGGTCCTGCGAAATCACCACGTCCCGGGGCAGGTCGGCGGGAACGCGCGCCAGGCTACCCACGCGGAAGCGGGCCGCCAGTATTTCGCGCCGGGCGTCGTCAAGCGGTTTTCCCGCGAGATCCGGCGCACGCAGGTAATCCTGGCCCCGGCTTACCACCACGTTTATGCGCCGTCCCTCCCGGGCGATGCGGCCCGCGGCGGGACGCTGGGCGATCACGTAATATTCGGGAATGGTCGGGTGGGCGGCCTGGGCCTGCCGGCCCAGTTCCAGGTTGCGTTCTGTAAGCAACAGGGCCGCCTCCGTGACGGGCCGGTCTACAATATTGGGCACAGTGACATGGCCGCCGCCTTTGAGGGCGAAGTTGTAGGTGTAGTAGCCGGCGCCCGCCATGACCAAAATAAAAACAGCCAGCGCCAGTGACCATTGGATGCACCAGGTCAGAAAGTGCAGGATAAAATAAACGAAGCTTATGACCGTTTCCGAAAACGTGTCAAGAAGAAACCGTCCCAAGCCGCGTTTGACGGGTTTGTTTGATATTGTCCCTTCGCTGTCTTCCACGTGTCGAATAACTCCGGGCCGTCTTCGGGATCGCACGCCCCATCCCCGGTAATGTCCGAAACCACGCCCACGGTTTCTTCCGGTGTCAGTGTGCATACCGAATAAATGATTAGTCCACCATTTTTACAAAGTTGGAGCGCCTTTCGCAACATTGCGCACTGCACAACGGCAAGTTGAGCGGCCGAACCGGCCCCGGCGCGCCACTTGATTTCCGGGTGACGGCGCAAGGTGCCCAGTCCCGAGCAGGGGGCATCCACCAATATTTTGTCGAATGTGCCGTTCTGAAAGGGCGGCTGGAGGGCGTCCCCGCATACCGGATGCACGCCGTCCAGGGCCAGGCGCGCGCAATTTTCCCTGATTTTTGCGATGCGGCCGAAAAAACGTTCCTGTGCAATGACGCATGCCTGGCCGCCGCTCAATGCCGCCATATGGGTGGCCTTGCCGCCAGGAGCCGCGCACATGTCCAGTATGCGTTCCCCTGGCTCCGGTGCCGCCAAACGCGCGGGAAGCATGGAGGCGAGGTCCTGCACCACGAAATGACCCTCTTTGAACCATCGCGTTTTCAGGGGGTTGCCCCCGCCGTTTACTTGCAGCGCTTCCAGTCCGTCCCAAGGTACGGAGACGGAAATGCCGGCCTTCTCGAGGGTTGCGGCCAACGCGGCCCTGTCGGTAAGGCGCGTGTTGACACGAAGGGTCATCGGCGCGGGCTCGGCGCAGGCCGCGCAGAAGTGTTCCGCGCCCGCCTCTCCATATAATTGAATCCAGAGCCGCACCATCCAACGCGGCATGGAGTAGCGCAAACGCAAGTATTCCGTAATGTCCTTGCTCCGGTCTGGAAGCACGACATTTTCGAGAGCATCGGGAACGCGTCGCAGCACGGCGTTGACCACGCGCGCCAGTCCCGCGTGACTGCGCCGTTTTGCCAGATCCACCGCGGTATGCACCATGGCGGGACGGGTCACGTTGTCGCAAAAAAACTGTTGAAAGACGCCCATGCGAAGGATCATCAGCACGGGGTCGGGCAACTGGTCCAGGGGCTGTTCGCACAGGCCGCTCAGCACGTGATCACACAGGAGCTTGTTCCGCACCACCCCGTATACCAGGTTGGTAAGGAACCGGGCGCCCTGGGGAGAATACTTGCCCCGTTTCAGCCTGCGGTCAATCATCACGTCGATGTGCCGGCCTTCATTCAATACGCGCAGCAGAATGTCCACTGCGCTGTCTCGTACGATATCTACCGGCATCAGGGGGCATCCTCAAAGCGTTCCCTCGGCGACACGGGGGTGCCTCTCAGGAAGGCATCGGCATCCAGCGCCTTTTTACCGGGCAACTGGAGGCGCAGCACGGCGAGCCGGCCCTGTCCGGCGGCAACAATGAGGCGGTCCTTCCGGGTCTCGAGCACCGTTCCGGGAATCTCTTCCCCGTCTCCCTCGACAACTTGCGTTTTCAGAATGCGACACGGCTGTCCGCGAAAGAGGCATTGCGCCATAGGCCACGGGTTGCAGGCGCGGACCTGGTCATGAATGTGCGATGCGGGCTCCGACCAGCGGATCCGGCCGTTCCCCTTCTCAAATAAAACGCTGGTAGTCACCCCTGCAGGATCCTGCGGAATTTCGGGGGCAGTGCCTTGTTCCACCATCGCGACGGCTTTCAGCATGGCCCGCGCGCCCATTGCCGCCAGGCGTTCGGTCAATTCGCCCGCAGTTTCATCCGGACCGATAGGCGTGCTCTCCTGCAGCACGATGCTTCCGGCGTCCATTTCGAGCACCATGCGCATGATGGTGACCCCCGTCATCCGGTCGCCCTCTAGAATGGCCGTTTGTATGGGAGACGGCCCCCGCCAGCGCGGCAGCAGGCTGGGATGCAGGTTGAGCCAGCCAAGGGGGGGAACGTCCAGCACGGGCTGGCGGAGCAGGCGGCCGTAAGCCGCCACCACACACAGGTCGGGGCGCATCCGGCGCAACCAGGCTTCAAAAGCGCCGTCGTGGATCTTTTCCGGCTGGTGAACGGCCAAACCATGGGAGACAGCCCAAACTTTGACTTCAGGCGGTTCCGGCTTGCCGCTTCGTCCCCGGGGCCGGTCGGGCTGGGTCACCACGGTCGCCACATCGCAGGCCGGCGCCAGCGCGGCTAGTGTGGGGACCGCCAGGGACGGGGTGCCGAAGTAGACGATGCGCACTAGAATATCCCCGGGATGTCCACGTTTCCGGCCAGTTCCGACATTTTGGTCTTAACCATTTCCCGGGTTTTCTCGATGGCGCCGTTGACGGCGGCGGTGATAATGCCCTCGATGGTTTCCAGGTCTTCCGACTTGAGCAGGTCGGGATTGATATTCAGGGAGATGATTTCCATGTTGCCGTTCATAACGACGGACACCTCTCCCGCCACGGAGAACTCAACACGCTCGTCGCCGAGTTTGCCTTTCAATTCATCAATGCGGCCTTTCATTTCCATGGCCTGCTTGATAAGACCGCCCATCTTGCCCAGGTCACCGAGTCCTTTTAACATTGAAATTCCTTCCACCTTGAAGTTGCGCTGGCAGGGCGGATCGTTAGTTGACGCCTGTCGGCCTGTATGCCCCGGACATAGTATAATCATTCAACGCCCGCCGGGGCAACCGGTCGGCACAAAATGCGGTTTCTTGGCGCGGCGTCAGGAATCGCCGTCCGGGGCCGTTTCCGCTTCCGGGGCGGCCGTATCTTCGGGGGCCTCGGCCGCGGTTTCTTCCGTCGCGTCAGCCGCCGCGGGGGGCTCGGCGGCCTGTGTTTCAAGGGGAGGACGGTCCTCGGGCCGCAGGAAGAGTCGTTTCAGGTCGAAGTGCACATAAGGCTGCAGGGACGCGTTTTGTCCCCTGGCCGCGTGGGCCACCCATAATTCCCGCGTGGTGGAATTGGCCAGAACCCCGTGCAGGTTGGCATCGTCCATGGCGGTTGCCTTTAAAATTTCCAGGGCGGTCGGCTGGTCGATTTTTCCGTAATGCTCCTGGACGCCCTTGACAATCCCCATGTACCGATGGTCGTAGGAGTTGGAGCCATAGGGCAGGCCGGGCGCGTTGGCGCACTTTTGCAGGCTCCGCACCACGGGGTCCATCGCCTCGTCGGAACGGAACACGGCGTCCTCGATCCGCACGGCATATTCCACGGTTTCCTTCGGGTCGTTCGGGCCGAATTCTGCCACGTGATGGGCGGTTGTTTCAAAAGCCCGGGCCGTGCGTGCGTCACCGTCCGCGACAACGTAGTTGAATCCCACCGTATGCTTGACACTGTTCATGATGTCCCGCGCGTTATCAATGTCGCCGCATTCTTCGAGCAGTCTGCGAAGCACGAACTCAAGGGGCAGCCCGCGCAGCGACTTGTCTTCGGTAATCGCGCCGATCTGGCTGATGGAGATGCCCTCCATGTTCATGCCGCTGTACACCCCTATCACGCCCGCGTACCCCACCGAAGCGAAGGGTTTCAATCCTTCCGGTTCGTAGAGGGCGAGCACGGCCGTGTCTTCGAGGCCCGCCGAAGTGATCCAGTCAAAATTACGGCCGTGGAAGAGGGAACCGTCGGCGGTGGCGCGGCCCCAAACCGCAAACGCACTGCAACCCCGTTCCGTGATTACGGAGATGACATGGCCCCGCCGGATGATTTTAAGGTCGCAGCCGCTCGCATCGGCCAGGCCCTCCATTTCGCGCTTGTAGCGTTCGGGGATGTACGGCGCGCACAACTGATAGGTGATGTCAAGAATCAGGTTGGAGGCGACGCGCGGCAGGCCCACTTCCTGCTCCGCCTGCTTGAGCAGACCGTCAAAGAGATCCACCGTAAGCTGCACCTTTTCTTTCGCGAACCAGCCGCGTTGGTAGCCCATCTCGTAGGGCGTGCCCTTGAGATGCAGGACCAGGGCCCCGTCCACTTCCTCCACCCAGCCGTTGACGTTCGGATCCACCTGTTCACGGGGGCCCCGGCCCGGGTTGAGCCACATGTACCCCCCGATGCCGGCAAGCAGCACCAGGCCCAGAAGAACCACGAAAATTCGCTTTACAAGACGCATCATTCAAGGACTCCTTTATGCGGAAGAGAATAAAAAAACTGCCCAAAGTCCCGGGGCATACCCCATGTACACGCTCCAACAAACCGCAGGACACTTTTTATTAAGAGACTCTTTGTTTTTACGGGAGGTTTCTTGTACTATAATATCGTATGGTGCGTTATAAAAGCGATGAGGATTTACGGGAGAGCCTCAATGGAATTTTACGCCGAACTTCTTGGACCCATTCTTCCCCACCTGAAGGAATATGCCGTTTTCTATATAGTGGGCATACCCATTCTGCTTGTGATTATCGTTTTGACACGGCGGTATTCCGTGCCACTGATTGTCTTTCTATTCGAATTCATCGTTGCGGCCTGCATCATGCATGCGCTTGTGCATGTTAACGTACTTATTTTCGCATGGTTTAAAAACAGTTCCTCCATGCAAATGGTCCGGGATCCTGAAGACGATGTGTACTGGACCACCCCGATGCTTCATTTCTGGGAGTGGGACATCTATTCGCCGCAGT
Organism: Candidatus Hydrogenedentota bacterium; assembly: GCA_012730105.1. GTDB lineage: Bacteria > Hydrogenedentota > Hydrogenedentia > Hydrogenedentales > CAITNO01 > JAAYBJ01. The sequence continues at coordinate 9,770 of JAAYBJ010000124.1, read as the reverse complement.
GGGTAATCTGGGTTGAGGCCGTTTTTCTCATGGCCATTCTTCTGCTGATCTACCGTTTCCGTCCGTTAAAACCTCAATACAAGCATAAATCCCGCTATTATAAACCCAAGCCCGCATCAAAGACCGGCGCGGATGATGATGACTGGGGAACGCCGAGGCAATTTCTGGGGCTTCCGGACTCCGGCAAATTGGGCAGGAAGAAATAGGCTGCCGCCATGAGTCCGGTACAATGGTGGCAAGAAACATCTCTTTGTTTAACGCCCTTTTCAGGTATAATCTTTAAACAACGTTCGCTGAATGCGGCCTTTTTGATTAGCGGAAACGGAGCCCATGATTTTCACGTCCTATTTATTGGTCATGAGCGGCATAGTGGTTTTGATCGCGGCAATGAGCATACCATCCTTGTTCTGGCCGAAATGCTCCAATTGCAGGCGACGCACCTGGGTTGCCCGGGACGTATGCGCCCATTGCGGGGCGCATTTGCCGGATGACATGGATTTGTAGGCATGCGTCTGCAACGAGGGCGCCGGACGGGTATTTTTTGCGGATATACTAAAGGAACACAAGAAGGGATTTTATCGTGGCGACAATGATCAAGTGCCCCTTCTGCGGCGGCCTGGCGGATGCCGCGTCAGACAACTGCATCCATTGCGGCGGTCCGCTCAAGAGTCGGGCCGTGCAGCCCGGCGCGGGAAAAACAGCAGCCGTGCTCTGTCCGGCCTGCGGGGCGGGTGTTGGCCCGGGCGATATCGTCTGTGTCAAGTGCGGGACAAATCTGCTCACAGGCCAGAAGATCGCGGACGAAAAGCAAAAAGAGGCGAAGCCGGGGCGTTTCGCCTTCAGGCGTGTCCTCGCATACGGCGCCTTCGCGTTGGTTGTTTTGGCCGCGGCGGGCGCGTTGATCGCGCTGGTCATATTCCTGTTGCGTGATTCTGTCGGTGAAGCGCGCCGTATTGCGGCGTCGGGCAATCTCACGGAGGCCATTGAGGTGTTGCAGGTTCATCTGCAAAAGGCGCCGAAAGACGAAGAAGCCCAATTTCTTCTTGGCAAAATCTGCTGGCAGGGACAGCAATATGAACGCGCGGCGGAAGTGTTCGAGGCTGTTGCGCGTCAGGGCGGAATGCGCGAACGGGACGCCCTTGTTCTTGCCCTGTTGGCCTCGGAACGCGCTTCGAAATCTGAGAACAGGCCGCGCCTCCTGTCGATGATGGATACGGCGATACACCAGCGCTACTCGAGTGACGCTGAACTCATAAAGGTGTTCGCGCTGCTGCGGGGAGTGGAGGGGGAATATAAAGGCCACCGGGACACCATGCAAGAGGCCCTGCTGACGGGCGCCAACCTCGCGCCCGCGCTTCCCGGACTGTCCATGGTCCTGGACAACGCGCTTGACGTCGCCGAGCCTACCCTGGACAAGGCCCTGGAGGCCCACCCGGGAGATGCCGGGACGTCCGTTGTCCGCGCCATGGCGCATCTCATGCGTGGCCGGGAAACGGAAGCCTTGCCTCTTCTTGAAGCTGCCGCGGATCTGCCGCCTGAGCTGGCCGGATTAGTCAAACTGCAGGCGGGCCTGATCTATATGCGGCAAGGCGAGAACGGCAAGGCGCTCACGCTGCTAACGGAAGGTAAAAAACTGTTGCCGGAAGACACGCGCATGGAATTTTTTCATGCCTTGTGCCTGCAGGAAAATAAACTGCTCGACGAGGCGCTCATTTCGTTTGAACGCATCGCGAACGGCAAGAGCGCCTATGCCGGGTCCGCCGCCCTGCAAATGGCGATAATTTTTATGGAAAAGGGCGTTTTAGACCGTGCCACCGCCATGGCGCGCCAAGCGGGTGAGTCCGGACTGAACACGGCGCGCCAGGCGACCATCCAGGGTCGTATTTTCGCGCTTCAGAACGATGTGGGCCAGGCGGAACAGGCGTACCGCCGCGCCATTTCAATGATGGCCGATTATCCCGCCGCGCGCCTGGAACTGGGATTGCTGCTGATCAACCGCGGTTCCATCGACGCCGGGCTGCAGGAGCTCGAATATTACCTCGAACTGGCAAAGAAGGATCCCCAGGGGATGCGGGCAAACGAAATCGAGGTCCTGGTCGCGCAAATCCGTCAAACCAGGCAGTAGCCCTATCTGGACAAGGAAAACTGACACATGAAAAAACGCTGCTTCGTTTATATAGTGGCCGGCGCTCTTGTGGTGTGCTGCGCCGTGACGGCGAACGCATGGGGGCCGCGCGTGGAATCGGCGGTGGTCAATACGGCGCTGCATCTGATTTCCCGCGAAGAAAACCTGCCGCTGACCAGGCTGCAGGAAGAACTCCGCGCCGGCGCCTCCCTTTCCCCCATGGCCATGGAAGAACTGTTCCCGGACATGGCCGTGGATCCCCTCCGGGCGATTGAAAATGAAATGGCCCTCCTTACCGCGGCCCGGGGCGCGCGCATAGACGCCTATTTCGCCTGGCGCCTGGGCGCGCTGGGCAGGCTGGTCAGCCGCGTTACCGCGCCCATGGCCACCGCGGATCCCGCCGTGCGAGGCCAGTACTACAGGGACGCGGAACCCCTGGCGGATACGGGAAGCCTGAAACCCGAGCCGCGTCGCGTGCTGGAATCAATGGACCGGCTGAAACGCACCATGGAGGAGGCCAACGCGGGCAACGATCTCATAACGGGGGAATACCAGGGTGGCGCGGGATTTCGCGGTACGGCCTCCGCAAGGCTGGCCGGGGACATCAGCCGTTCCGTTAATGCCGTGGCCGATGTCTGGTGGACCGTCATCACGTCCGGCACGGTTCCGGGAAACATCTCCGCCGCCCAGCTGCAGCGGTATGTGCTCAGCGCCTATGCCTATTACGTGGAAAAGGGCAACGAAAGTGAAATTGAAGCCGCGGACGTCAACTACAGGAAACTGACGGAGTACACCCCCGATATGAGCGCCAAAATCGGTGACATGCTCTATGCCGCGGGCATGCGGGAACGGGCCGTCAAGGAATATGAGGCGGCCGCCGCGGCCGCGCCCGAACGGCGCGATGTCGTTGAAAAAATCGCCAATTATCACGCCGAAGTGGCCGAGGAAAAACTGGAGAAAGGGATGCTCGAGGAGTCCATGGCCGGTTTTGAAAAAGCTCTGTCCGTTAACATGCTGCACCCGACCGCGGAAAAGCGCCGGCTTGAGGTGGCCGCCCTGATACAGAAACGGGATGAACAGATGGCCCAGTACCAGGCGCAGTTGAAACAGGCGGAAGACCTGAGATCTCTTGCGGAGGAGGAGGCGGCCAAGAACCGTTTCGCCGAGGCCGTGGCGTTGCTCAAGCAGTCCGAAGAAGCCTACAAGGCCGTGGGCGACGAGTTTCCTTCAGAGGCGCAGCGCCGCACCCGGGGACTTCGCGAAGTGCAGGCCAGAACGAATGAACTGCAGCAGGGGCTGTTGACCAACACTCAGGCCTTCAGCGGCGCAGGGTTCGCCCCGGACTTGCACGCGCTGATTGCGGAGCATGCCGCCGGGCTCGATCAGGAAACCTTGAAAACGATGGTGCGCCTGGAGTACGAGGCGGAAATCGGACGGCTCTCCACGCAAATGCAGTCCACGCTCAGTATTGAATAATGTCCGGACAGGAGATGAACACCCCCCTTCCCGGTCTTGAGCCGTGGTATGCCGGACAGGCCCGCGAAGAACGGGCCGCCCTTTCCCGGTGGCCAATCCATGTCATGCTGGACAATCTGCGCAGCGCGTTTAACGTGGGCAGCATTTTCAGGACGGCGGACGCCGGCGCCGCGGCCCATCTGCATCTGTGTGGCATGACCGCCCATCCACCCCACAAGAAACTCGAAAAAACGGCCCTGGGCGCTTTTGACTATGTGCCGTGGACCTATTATGAACGCAACCGGGACTGCATGGATGCGCTGGATGCGCAGGGCATTCCCGTGGTGGCGGTGGAGACCGTGGAGGGCGCCCCGGACTATCGGGACTTTCACTGGCCCCGGCCGGTGGCGGTTGTCTTCGGTAATGAAGAAAACGGCGTCAATGAACGGGTGCTGCGCCGCTGTGCTGCCGTGGTACAGATACCCATGTTCGGGTACAAGAAAAGCATCAATGTCGCCACGGCCTTCGGCATCATCTTGTATGGCATTCTGGACCAGTGGCAACGGGAGGACGGGGATGTCCTTGGCGGGCCATGAGCGGAAATATTCGGCAATGTCAGACCGGTCAGACAGCGTCGGACAAGGTCAGACTCCGTCAGACCAGTAACAGGATCGGCGTTACGATCATGGCCTTTCACCCCCGACAGGCGGAGAAATTCTCAGGGTAAGCGTCGTTGTGGCAGCGGCGTCCGTCGCGCTTACGGTGACGTACCGGGTCTTGGGATCCTTTGAATCCCGTTCAATCACGGCGCGGAGCCCGGCGGGTTCCGTGGTGATTACAAGCCCGTGTTCCGGCCAGGATTCCGGTAGTGCGAAAAGGCTGTCCCCGGTGGAGGAAGTGTTTTCCCAGCGACAGGAGAAGATGCCCGCGCCCGGGGAGAGGCTGAAGGATTCAAGGGCGCCGGCCAGCCGCAGCGGCGCGGGTTTCGAGAGCACCTCAAAGTAGACCGCGCGTTCCAGGTGGCGGTGGTACTCCCAGTAAAAGGCGCCGCAGACGTTTTCCTCGAGCAGCCGGTTCATCATCCGGGCAGCGTCCCGGGTCTTCGGCGAACCGTAATAGGCGCCCCACTCGCCAATAAGGAGCGGCATGCCCAGGCGTTCCGCGTCCCGCCGCTTCTGTGTGACAATGAGGTTCAGCCTGTTTTCACTGGGCTGACCGGACAGGGGGGTGTCCGTGACGATATCGTAGGCGTGGGGCAGGTAGGCCTGCTGCGGATCACGCACGCCGTCGGGATCGCACAGCGCCTCGATTTCGGTCGGCACACCCACATTGGCGAACACGCAGGGTTCGAGAAAAATGATGCCTGTGGCATTGACTTCGCGGATCGCCCGGTGTACGCGCCGGTACGTGGGCATCAGCATGTCCCGCTCAAAGCGCCCCATGACCGGTCGCAGCGTTTCCAGGGCGATGCGATGGCGACCGGGATCGTCCAGGGCGTCCAGCAGCCAAGGCGGAAGCGGGTTTTCCGTGATGCTGTCGATGAACCGGGGCAGGCTGTCCGGCATGGGAACATCGCGCAGGAGAGCGGGCAGCGCGTCCAGCAGCGGGCCGGCCGTCTCCTGAATCATGGAGCCGGGGAAAGGCTCGTTCATAAGGTCGAAGCCGATCACTTCCGGCCGGTTCGCGTAACGCGCCGCTACGTGGCGCCACGCAAGGGCGTAGCGCTCCTGGATGCCGGTGCCGTCCGGTCCGGGAGTGTTATTCCAAAAGTTGTCGAAGACGCGGTGCACCCGCGGACTGACATAATAGGCGGCGCTCCAGATGTCGCCGATGGTGAAATGGGGCTGGCCGCCGTCCAGCGTGGCCCACGCCGGCGCGCCGTTGCCGCCGGGGATTGCGGCGCTCCACAGGTCCTGGTGCATGTCCAGGATGACATACAGCCCCGCATCGCGCGCCCAGCCGATGCGTTCGTCCACCGAGGCGAGATAGGTCTCGTCATAGCGGCCGGGTTCCGGTTCCAGGGCGGACCAGAAAATCATCATGCGCACGGCGTTCATGCCCCAGCGCCGCAGGTTGTGAAAGTCTTCCGGTCCGTGCCAGCTTTGATGGAGGTTTGACGACGACTTTTCGCCGACGTTCATGCCCCAGAGAAAGACCTGGCGCCCCGAAGGATCCAGAATCCTGTCGTTTTGCACGGACAGGGGCGCGGTGGGGCGTTGCGCGAGCGCCGGCATGGACAGGCATACTGCCAGCCCGCCAAGGAAATAGAAGGAGCATAGCGCGTTTCTGCCCATGGGTGGTCTCCCGGTGAAGGTCGGTCGTTTATCCCCTCATGACCGCGACAAAACGATGATTATCTCGCCGCCCTTTTCACAGCGCAGGCCACAGACCCGCGCCTTGCCCCCGGGTGCAAGGAGCAGCGTGGTTTCCACCACTTTCCGGGGAAGGCCCCCAAGTTCCCGGGGCGCGAGGGTAACCGTCACCACGAGCCGCGCCCGATCCGTGTCGTCGGTTCCCGTAAAACGCAGATTCATGGCGTAAAGTCTGTTGAGCGTCACGGACTTGTCCCTGTCCTGCTCGATGTGGTCTCCCTTTTCAAGCACGGTGCGGAACGTGTCGTAACTAAGATCCTCCAGCAGGCTCTTGATCGGCGCGGCGCCCGCGTCGAACGACGGGATTTCACGCCCTTCAACGGTCGCCTCAACCGCCCAGTAGTGCAGCGATACCGGTTGCGCCCCCGGCGCGCTGCATCCCAGCAGCAGCGCTATCAGCGTGAGTCCCGGAACACTTACCACAAGTCGTTCTCCGGCATGTTTACCTTTACGGTGGACACACCCTGCGGGTTGTCATAGTAGTTGACGGTCACCCCCTGGAGCTCCGTGGAAGCGGACTCCACTTCCGTCGCGCGGACCGGGTCGGGACCACCGGTAAAAAAGGCCAGCAGGGAAATGATTACGATAAGCGTGACTGTCGCCACTGAGGCCACTGTCCACAAACCCGCGAACCTGGGGGCGGGTTCGGCAACGCCTTCGCGTATGCCCTGCATGAAAGCGTCAAACTGGGTGTCGCTGATTTCAGGGGCCCGGGCCGCGCGGGCCGCGCCACGGCGCTGTAGCAACAACGCCGATTCATACTGCTTCAGTTTTTCGTCATGAGTTTCCGGGATTTCCCGGCCGCTGTAACGGGTTTCGCCGTCGAGGCGCGCCCCGATTCGCATCATCTTTTTTCTCTTAAACATCCTGCATATTCTCCATGAGTTCCAGCGGGCCCAGCATGTGCTGTAGCCGCCGCCGCGCGTGAAACAACCGGCTCATCACGGTGCCGATGCTGCAGTGCATCACCTCGGCCATCTCCTGGTAGGAGAGGCCTTCGTACTCCCGTAAAATAAAGGCCGTCCGGTGCTTGGCGGGCAGCCGGCTCACCGCCGCTTCAATGGCCGCGCCGATTTCCTTCGCCTCGGCCGCCTCGCCGGGGGTCTGGCCCGCCTCCGTGTCCGGCGGCCGCCAGGCATCCTCATAAGGCGTCGTCTGCAACCGGCGTTTCTTCAGGTGGTCCTTGCTCTGGTTCGCGGCTATCCGCAGCAGCCAGGTCTTGAAACCGGCTTCACCCCGGAAACCGCCCAGCGCGCGGTACGCCTTGATGAACACTTCCTGTGACAAGTCCCAGGCGTCCTCACGGCTGTGGGTAAAATAGAAGCAGAGCGCGTACACATCGTTGCGGTACCGGCGGACCAGCGACTCAAAGGCCTTCATGTCGCCCTTGCGCGCGAGCGCTACGAGTTCCATATCTTCAACTGTGGTTGCGCTTTGTTTATCCGGCATACACATCCCTCTCTGGCCCCGTATGATACACCAATCAACGGGCTTCCTGAAACCACAGGATCCCGGCCTCTCTGGAGAGCCCTGTCGGCGCATCAACCGCCAAGCGGGAACGCAACGCCTGAAATTCGGCGCACTATCGATTATCCTACATCCGATAAGACGAGGTACGGATATATTTATTCATTTTCGGATTGCCGACAGATCCGAAGGATTCTCTGGGGGACCGCTTCAGGAACAAAAGGCGAGGTCGTGCGGAAAAGCTGTCCCCCTTTATCAAACGGACTGCCTGACGCGGGTTATACACGCAATTCATCGCCTTATCGTATTCGTACAGGTAACTCGTGCTCACATCTCGAAGTCGAAAAGGTACAACTGTATTCGATTACGCAACTCGAACACTGCGAGGCCTTAATTTGTGTACCCAGACCATCATGATATACTGATCTACGGTGTAGCATTTATTAAATATCTGCAGTTTGAGATTTGTTCCACCATTACTTATAATCCTGAAGGTACAGTCACAGCGCCTTCTCCTTTCCTGCTATGTTTCATAACCTGTATACGGAAAATCGTTCTTATGTTGGTAATTTTAGATTAAGATTGCGAGTCACCTTCGAATATGATTCATCATCGTTTTTTGTTTTTCCTGCCTGCCCTAATGGCGCTTGCGTTTCCCGAGTTTCCACTGCACGCCGATGATGGCGGGGCCGTATTGACAGCCCGTGAAGAGGTGCTGCTTGAACGCATAGAACAGCTTGAACGGCGTCTCGCGGAGGTGGAAGCCCGCTTGGAAGGGGCAACGGTGTCCCCCGGCGCGACTACGGATACCTCTGCCGACGTCAAGATGTCAACGCCGACCGGGAAGCCTGCCGTCGCCAAGCCGCCAGAAAAGGCTGATACGGGTACAGATACGCCGACACCCCTATGGCGCAACGGACTTTGCTTTGAATCGGGAAACGGGGCGTTCCAAATGAAGGTCGGCGGACGGCTGCACCTGGATTATGCGTTTGTTGACCAGGACGGCCCCCTTTCCAGGCGCTTCGGTCCAATATTTGATACCGGAGAGTTTCGCCGCGCGCGCATCCGCCTTCAAGGAACGATGTATGAACACTTCGACTATCGGATGGAATTCGATTTTGCGGGGGACGGCTCGGGAAAGTTTACGGATGTCTGGATGCAAATGGGGAACATACCTTTTGTAGGCACCTTCAAGGCGGGACATTTTCGGGAACCTGCAGGCCTGGATGAGCAGACCAGTGATGATTATTTGACATTTATGGAACGCAATCTGGCGACGGCGTTGCTTCCAGGGCGAAATTTGGGAATCATGCTCCAGAATACCCTTTTCGACAAAAGACTGGGGTGGACGCTGGGAGCTTTCAAAGAAGTCGGGGCCTTTCCCGGTCCGCAGGATGCGGCAAACGGCTACGCCTATACCGGTCGCATTACGGGATTGCCCTGGTACCGGGATGATGGGCGTCAGTTGCTTCACCTGGGCCTGTCCTACAGCCGCCGACTGCCTGATGGCGGATCCATCGGTTATCAGACGCGTCCGGAAATCCATCTTGTCTCCAACTACCTGAATACGGAAATTTACCGGGGTTTCCGGCTTCGGGACGCCAATGTCGACAAGGAAGACCTGATAAACCTGGAAGCAGCGTGGGTCTTCGGAGCCTTTTCATTACAGGGCGAGTATGTGCGTGACAGGATTGAAACCCGCCTCGACGGTTCTCCCGTGCTGTCCGGAGCCTACCTGGAAGCCAGTTATTTCCTCACGGGCGAACATCGCGTTTACAACAGGAGCAGCGCCACCTTTGACCGTGTTGTTCCGCACCACAACTTTTCCCCGAAATCTTCCAGCGGATGGGGGGCCTGGCAGCTGGCGCTGCGTCGTTCCCGCCTGGATTTAAACAGCGGCGCGATTAAAGGTGGAGAGGCCGACAACTGGACCCTGGGCCTGAATTGGTATCTTAACCCGAACGTGCGACTGATTTTGAACTATGTGATTTCAGAAATCGACCATGACCTGTATTCCGGCCGGGTGAACAGCCTGCAAACGCGCCTCCAATTCAACTTTTAAGGCGGCCTCCCGCGGAGCCGGTTGCGCTGTCTCCGTTCCCAAAGGTATCGCGGCATGGACTTTTTCGAGTCGATGATCATCTATCATGCCGTTTTAGTCGGTATGGCTGTCAAAAGACACAAACAGGCGCGATTTGGCTGTTTTGGACGAACTTCCCCTTCTTCCCCTTATGTTTTGCCTATACACTGGCCTACGCTATAGCAGTTTTGCCTCCTGCAAGGCTTTCTGTATTGGTCCCAGATGCAGCCCTCCGATGGGCCCGCGTCGCGGCGTGGCGGCCAGTAGTGAG
>JAAYBJ010000008.1 GCA_012730105.1 Candidatus Hydrogenedentota bacterium | reverse complement strand
TTGCGATCCGCGCCGCCGGCATTCCCCTCTGCTGCGCCCTGCCCTTCGCCATGACCGCCCGGCACGGCTTCGAGGCCGCCACCCACGTCTGCCCCGGCGGCATGCCCGAAGTCATGCTGATGAAACACTTTTTTATGCCTGCACAAAGATTTGAGCCGTAACCGGCATCCTAAACTTTGTTTATATCTTTGTGGACGGTGTGGACTTGGCGGACCTGGCGGACGTTCCTAATCGTGAGCCTGACGAGAAGCGATCGCCTTGAAAAATCTTCTCTGAGAACAGTAAGCCCTCGCATCCTTCGGACACGAGGGCGTACATAATCAGCAGCGCTTGATTTTATCTTTTTAGGACGACGCTTGATAGCACCAACATCATCAATGCCAATCCAAGCAATAACCAGTCACCCAGCAGGGGCGCCGCTGACTTCTCGGAACAACATCCACAAGCGCCATCTTCACCTTCAGCAGGTATTTCACCTTCGGCTATACCTTCGCCTTCGCCTTCGACAAGCGCTTCTCCTTCGCCCTCGGGCAATACTTCGCCTTCTAGAGACACTTCGCCCTCGCCTTCAACGGGAACTTCACCTTCTCCCTCAAGCTGGACTTCGCCTTCGGCAGGTGCTTCACCCTCGCCTTCTGGCAGAATTTCACCTTCAGCAGGGACTTCACCTTCAGCAGGGGCTTCACCTTCGACAGGCGCTTCGCCTTCGCCTTCAACCTCGCCTTCAACCTCGCCTTCTACCTGCAATACATTCTTTTCAGTAGTGTAGAAGCCGATACTGTTGTTTTCGATGTCAGCATCGTTAGCGGTGTTCGCGGGATCAACGCTCAACGTAAGGCCCGTTACACCCCCCGGCAAACTGCCGGCCGGCAGGTCAAGCGCCAGTTCCGTCAACGCACCCGGTTCAAGAGCGGGCACAGTCATCACCGTCAACGCCTTTTGGGACATATCCTCCAAAGCGAGTGACAAGCTTGTTTCAGGAGAAGCGGGGGCGCCGTTATTACGTACCGCCACCACCACGCGGGCGCTACCATCGGCTTCGGCATAGGCGTAACGTAGTGTCGGCGACAGGTCCGTACCGCCAACCGTGAACATCAGCGCATTGTTGGTGCGATCAAAATCCGCCACCTTCCCGTCGGGGTCCACCACCGCATACAGCGTATGCGGCGCCGCAGGCGCAGACAGCGTAAAGTCGGCCGTAACCTCTTCGCGGAATCCGCCGGTTAACCAACCGTCCAGGACGACACGTTGTATCTCGCTACCGCCGCTTTCCGGATCGCCGTCATAAAAGGCGATTTCCAGGTTTTGCAGGGATACGTCGCCCAGATTTTCAGGGAATGCCGTCAATCGAAGCGTCTCCCCCGGCAGCCAGGTAAAGCCGTCCACCGTAAACCCATCTTCCCGTAATCCAGGATCCACCACGAGGCTGCGTTTATACACGACCAGATCATTGCGTCCCAGCACGGGCACGTCTTCAATCTGTATGGTTTCGCCGCCTTCCGTCTCTACCGTGCGCGGTTCCAGCGCAACCTCCACACGGTTAAAAGCCAGGGTCAAATTGCCGGCAGCGTCCCAAACAAGCGTGAAATCCTTTTCCAGGGGCATGTCCTCAAAGAGACGCTCCGCCTGACTCCACAACCCGGAAACGGGATCACGCACCACATAATACAAGTCCGTACCCGTGTCGCTCCCGTCCTGCCAGATCACTACCAGGTGACCCAGGGGCCCCACCGTCATGCCAAATTCGGAATGCCCCAACTCCCCGTCATTCACGTGGATCGTTTCAATGTTGCCTGACAGCCCCACATCGCAAAGCAGCGCGTTGCCCCTTCGCCAGGCCAGGCAGGCCGTGCCGTCAGCGGCAACCGCCGCCTGCACATTGGAATCATCCGTATCGCCATCCGCATTCACGGCAATGGGCTCTGTCCAGGCGGAACCATCCCAAAGGACATAAAAGAGCCGCTCCCAATCCTCCATCTCGGTAGTCCAGGCATAGATGCCAATGTTTCCCGAGCCAGCCATCGCTTGAGAAATCTGTGAAGATAAAACGGCTGCAAGGATTTGGGGCGGGCTCCACTGTTTCGTCACGGAATCCCAACGCGCCCAGTATAAGTTGTCTCCTTCAGGTGGTACTTCGCCTTCACCCTCAACAGTGATTTCTCCTTCGCCCTCAGGAAGGTATTCGCCCTCACCCTCGGCAGGAGCTTCGCCTTCGCCCTCAGCAGGTGCTTCACCTTCGCCTTCGACGGGCACTTCACCTTCGCCCTCGGCAGGTGCTTCACCTTCGCCTTCAGGCAGCACTTCACCTTCGCCCTCGGCAGGTGCTTCGCCTTCGCCCTCAGCAAGTGCTTCGCCTTCGCCTTCAACAGGAGCTTCGCCTTCGCCCTCAGCAAGTGCTTCGCCTTCGCCTTCAACAGGTGCTTCGCCTTCGCCCTCAGCAAGTGCTTCGCCTTCGCCTTCAACAGGTGCTTCGCCTTCGCCCTCAGCAAGTGCTTCGCCTTCGCCTTCAACAGGAGCTTCACCTTCACCTTCAGGAAGCGCTTCACCCTCGCCTTCAATGATTATTTCACCTTCGCCCTCGGCAGGTGCTTCGCCTTCGCCCTCAGCAGGTGCTTCACCTTCGCCTTCGACGGGCACTTCACCTTCGCCCTCGGACAACCCGCCACTTACGCCCTTAGCCTCCAATATTTTTCCTTCTTCCACATTAACGGCGGAAGCCGTCCAAACCAACAACACGGAACCGTCGCTCATGGGTCCCGCCATCATTGGTGTGTGATTAAATGCATCCCCGGCGGTAAGCAGCATACCGGCGTCCCAATCTTCCGTACCGGCATCCCAGCGGGCGGCCGCAATATCAAGCGTGTTCAGATCGGTGCTGGAGACGGGTTCCGGATCAGGCGCCTGCGCCCAGACCGCCAGGACATCCCCGATGCCGTCAAAAGCCACTTGGGGCCCGCACTGCAAGCCGGAACGGGGCTGCAAGAGTTCCGGCGCCTGCCACGTGCTCCCGTCGTAACGGGTCCATTGGATATTCGTATGGTGCAATTCGTTTTCGGCGCCCGTGTCCGTGACATAGGCCAGGATGATCTCGTCCTCTTTCACCGCCAGGGAGGGTGCAGCCTCCGGATATACATTTTCAATCAAGGGTAGTGCCGCTTCCTTCAAGCCCAATCCCTTGTTTCCGGAAGCGCCCATGGCGTTAAACGCTTCAAGCGGGGACAAACCGCCCAACTTTTCGTCCGGCACGTACGGACCGTTGCCCACAAACACGGGCATTCCCGCTTCAAGATAGCCACGCTCCTTTTCCCAGATCGGCGGATTCAGCGTATGTACGGGAATGGCAATAAATGCATAGTCCTCGGCGCCTTTTCGGGAAGGATAGCTATATTTCAAAAAGACATATTCAAACTTGAAGTTGATTTCTCCCACCGGCCATATTTTCGGGCCGGTGAATTCCGCGCGGGCAAAGGCCTCAAAGATACCTCGCAGCAGGGGATCCTCAGGAATCTGAAATTCAACGCCGGGACGCCCTCCTACCGCCACTTCTGCCTTGATGCTTTTGATGGGGTTAAAGGTATAGGCGCCCAGAAGGCCCAGGACACCTGACACTTCCAAAGAATCAAACGCGAACGCGGGGTTCAAATCGAATACCAGCGAACCCTCAATCTCGGGTTCCGCGAAAATGCCGATGCTGGACAGTTCCACGGCCTTTTTCAAACCGGGCACGCGCCCCAATGTGCCCGATACGCCAGGCCCCAGCAAATCCAGCAAACCAATCCGCCAGATTTCCAGTTTTGCCTTAATTTCCGCGCTGCCGCCTACCGAATCAAACGAAAATCCAACCCCCGGCGCAAGGCGGCCCCGTGCCAGAGCATCAATCTTGCCTTCAATTTCCTTGTTGCCGACGTATAGTTTCGTCTTCGGATACCGCGTAATGCCGGGGATGATGGGCCGGCGTCCCCGCTTGCCCTGCCTGCCTTCGGCCCCAACGCCAAAGGAGGCCTCCCAGTCGCCGTCCGTTACCGTATAGTCGAAACTCCCGTTCACGGCAAACTCGGCGCCATATTTCCCCAGCACGGGCAGGGTGATTTGCGCGCCCCAACCCGGCGAGGGGAAAGCGAAATCACAACCCAGATGCAGTTCGCCCGGCGCCTTCTGCACATTCACGGTCACTTCCGCCAAGCCCAGCGCTTTGGCATCGAGCAAATCCTGCAAGGTGGCCGGTGCAGGCGCCACGCGCACTTCCCGGCTGCTGAACGCCGACCACTGGCCTTCCCCGTTTTGTGCGCGCACGCGCACCTGGTTCGCGCCCGAGCTCAGCGAACCGGGGAATAGCATACCCACATCCAGGACAGCCTGGCCGCCGGAGGACGTACCGCTTACCGTGGCCACACGGGTATTATTGGCATAAAATTCAATCGTCCCCGGGGTGCCGTTCCACGCCACCTGAACGTCGTAGCGGTTCGGCATTTCAAAGCCCGCCACAAAAATACCGTTGATTTCCGGGTCAATACCCGTGATCACCGGCAGGCCGGCCACCTCAGAAACCAGTTCGACATCGCGCACCACAGTCATCCCCGACACGGGTGAATTCACCGTAAAGCGATACACCGCGTAACCGTTCTTCGTCACCTCGCCGTCCGATGCGGACACATTGGATAAGGTGTAATACCCCTGAGCACCTGTCTGGGTAGTCTGCGTGCCTGCGCTTACCGTTGCCGAAGCGATCCCCTGTCCCGTTACGGCGTCCGTCACGCGGCCGGAAAGCGTAAAGGCGTCCCCAACCAGGAGCGAACGGCCCGTGCCGCCCTCATCGCCCGACGGCGTCGCCAGATGGTACGACACCGTATACATGCCTGTGGCTAACCCGCCCAAAGACGCTGACGCCTGCCATCGATCACCGACATAGATCAGCGTTCCCGAAGCAAGTTGCGCGCCCCCGCCGTTTTTCAATGCCCAGGTGAAAGTACCCACAGTAATCTCCGTTCCCGAGCCATCCCGAGCAACCGCCTCCAGGGACAGCAGGCCCGTCGAGGAAGCATAGGTCTGAGACGGGTATAAGGACAATGTGTATCGAAAATCCAGTTCAAACACCGCTGAATTCGCCCGAGACGTATACAGTTCCTTATCCAGAGTATCCGCACCATAGGCCGCCAAACAGCAGCCCGCCAGCGCCATGTAAAGAAGCCCCGCAGTTTTCATGTCAACCTCCCTTGATATCGCTTGTATCTGGATTACTCCGCATCTTCATATTTTCAAAATACTCCTACGACACAGCCAAGTCCGGGCGACCCTTCGCGGTACGCTACCAGGCCGCCCGGCGGAATTTATCTTTGGATAGCGTCGCCGCCATCGCGGGATACGGGTCTGGACTCCCCAGGGCACACCCGCGTAATTCCCATCACGCGGTTCCGACATTCTGGAGCTCGAGGCGCACGCCAACCGAAACCCGATGTTGTTGTTGCGGTTGTTCGGGTTGTTGTTGTTGCGATTGGCCGCCCGGCAGTTGTTGGCATTGTTGTTCCAATTCCCGCCGCGAAGCAGCCGGCCTGCCCGTACCCTCTTCGTTGCCCTGTAGTGTCCCGTCTGGTAAACGACAGCGCATCGAATATCTTCTCACGGAGGCGATAGGTATCACCCCACGCCGCGTGAGCGTTCCAACTTTGCAGTGATTGTTTCACCTCCGGCCATTCTCGAACGCCCATGGCGTAGGCTTCCGTCAAGGCGCGCATGCGCCGCCGGGCGCGTTTCAGGTTTTCCTGGCGCAACCGAACCCTGTTAGAGAAAAAACGGAAACCCAGAAAATTGACGCCATGAACCATGGCATGAATCTGCGTCTTCACCGGATGCAATTGCAGACGCAGTTCTTCGAGCGCCCCGGCGAGAAATGCGCGCACTTCGTAGAGTTCTTCCCGAGAGTCAGAAAACAAGGCGATATCATCCACATAGCGCAAATAGCGCCGGCCCCCATAGCGATTCGCCATCAGGTGATCGACACCGCTCAAATACACATTCGCCCACAGCTGACTGGTCAAATTGCCGATCGGGAGCCCGTGCCGCCGCTCTGCGGGCGTCAACAGCGTATCGTCCGCGAACCATATACCCGTGGGTTCCTGTATATTGCTGTGGTCAAGAATTAAATCCATTAACCACAAGGTGTCGGGACACTTGATCTTACGGCGTATACGCATCTTCAACGCGGCATGGTCTATACTGGGGAAATACTTGGTCACGTCGGCGCGCAGGCAATAGGCGTAGCGTTGCGCACAAGACCGAAAATGCCCTAGCGCCTTATGCGTGCCCAATCCCTTCCGGTTCGCATAACAACTGTCGATAAACGAAGCATCAAACAGAGGTTCAATAATCGAACATAAGGCATGATGCACTACGCGGTCCCGGTAGGGCGCCGCCGATATATACCGTCTTTTAGGCTCAAAAATTACAAACGTGTTATAGGGCCCCGGCTGATACCGATGCTCCCGCAATTCATCTTGAACGGTAAGCAAATTACGCTCCAGATCATAATTAAATAAAAGGACATCATCACGGAACCGTTTTCCCCGCATGGCGCAATGAGCAGCGTGCGACAAGTTTTCAAATGCCGTAATCCGGTCAAACAAATTACCGTGACGTTTCACGATGTGGCGCCCCCTTTCCGCTGGACGTAACGGCGCCAGCCGCCCAGTTCGCGGCCGATTTCATTAATTAATCCGCTTACGTGTTCATACCGCCGCTGATCCAGCAATCTCAAATCCACCGTGAGGCGCGTCTGATAGCGTAACACGTCAATTTCGGCATTGAGCGATTCCAGCAGGGCGGCACAGTCTTTGCTGTAGCGCGCCCGAATCAACCGCTCCAGCAGATCGTACAACGTTTTTTGAATACGGTCCCCGATCATGAATTTGTGGTCCCGGGGAAACTTGTTCACCCGGGGCACATACCACAGAATCAGGTCATATACATGCTGGATAATGGAAAGGGACTCCGTCATAATTCATATCCAAAAATTTTTGCATTGCGCGCCTGCGGCGCGCAATAAAGGGTAAAGAAAAAAGCGTACATCCCAAGTCAGTCCGAGGCGCACGCCAACCGAAACCCGATGAAGTAGTAGCGGTAGTACGGGCTGTAGACGCCGCGATAGGCCGCCCGGCAGTCGGAGGCATCGGCGTGCCAAGACCCGCCGCGAAGCAGCCGGTACGAACCCGACGTCGGACCTGTGGGATTCAAGTAGGGACTCAATCCGTAATAGGTACTACTATACCAGTCGTGACACCACTCCCATACGTTACCGCTCATGTCATAGGCGCCCACCGGGCTCCGCGCGTTTTTCGTGAGCGTACCCGGCGTACTCAGCCGGGCGGGGTGTTCCCCGTTATACCAACCCACGGGCGAAGTATAGGGATAACTCGTCAGCCCAAGGGGATTCGCAAAACCGCTTTCATAATAGTTCGCCCGAGTAATGTCAATGGTATCACTGGTCATGCCGTAGCGCCAGTGTTTGCTGCCGTCCCAAGCGGCGGCCCGTTCCCACTCCGCCTCCGTGGGCAGACGGTACCCATTACGCACCGGTTCATAACGCGTCCAGGTCGCCGTGTCATAACAGGCCTGCAAGCCCTGCTGCTCGCTCAGCCAGTTGCAGTAACACACCGCGCCGTACCAACTGACATAAACCATGGGATGGTCCTCCATGGAGAAGAGCTGTACGCCGTATCCAAAACAACTGCGCACACCAAAGCTACCCTCGGTATACATTAACTGCGAATACTCAGAACTGGTCTCGGTATCAGCGAGGGGTTGGCCATAAGCATAAATCAATCCGCCCGTGTACGTACCGCCGCCATTATTCTCCAGGTAGCCCCGACTCTTGGCCCAATTCAATATCTCGGCATATTCCCGGTTCGTCACCTCATACTTGCCGATTTTATAGGCGTTAAGATACACGGCGTGAAGCGGTCTTTCATCAGAATAACCCTCGTTCCAAGGATCGCCCATCTGGAAGGCACCCGCAGGAATGCTGATCATCTCGCCAGGAATGATATCCCCGGTCCCGCCCGGTCCGGTTGCTTCGACCTGAATCGAAGCACGACCGATATGCTCGCCGGGATAGTCGGCTTCGGCGTCCCATAGGACATGCCGGTTCGCGCCCGGCGCCACGCCTGCGCCAAGATCGCCCGTCGCGCTGGTCACCGCATAGGGATAACTGGCCCCGCCGTCCTTTGACAAGTACAACGTTACAGTACAGGCTGAACCTTGAGGATGGTACAGGTCATAGTAGATATCCACCATACCCGAGCCGTCCGTACGCGTCGTCACCCGCACATTGGAGACTACGGGACCCTCCGCATAACCATACCCAACGCCGAAAAGGGCCACACTCAAAATAACCCATACAGCACGCATTGCTTTCATCGCAAACCCCTTTATTCATTTCCACCAATGATCACAACCGCCTGATGAACCATAACATAGCATATTGTGAAAATACAAGCGTGATATGTAGTGTGATATGAGGGTGATATCAAGTGTAGGACAGGTAGGATTTGTAGGACGCGTAGGAAGAAGAAGTAAGATATCCAGGGAAACGGTCGGGCTGCGGGAAACCAGATTGCGAAAAATCTAACAATGGCGCACGAGACTTAGATCTGTCTCGGGTACAGGGATTCCCGCTTGTCCTGCTTGTTACTCCTCCCCTGCAATTTTTCGTGTACCCCGGCACTCCGGAAATCCTGAACACCCCCAGAATGCTTTCCCGGCGCGTTCGCCTTGGCGCGCCTCACGCCGCACCATGGGCTTGCCGCATTCCGGGC
>JAAYBJ010000123.1 GCA_012730105.1 Candidatus Hydrogenedentota bacterium | reverse complement strand
TTGTTTTCCCCTCTGATGCCGCAAGGCGTTGAGCACATCAATTCTGGGAGTGCGTGTACCCGCAAAAACGATTTTTGTTTTCCCCTCTGATGCCGCAAGGCGTTGAGCACAAGGATGAAGAAGATGAGCATCCCGGCGATCCCGCTGTTTGTTTTCCCCTCTGATGCCGCAAGGCGTTGAGTACTCTTTTCAAAAGATGAGAAGTTATCTTCCTTTGAATTGTTTTCCCCTCTGATGCCGCAAGGCGTTGAGCACGGGGCACAATACCGGGACATGTGAGCGCGTGTAGATTTGTTTTCCCCTCTGATGCCGTAAGGCGTTGAGCACTTGAAGTGGCAAAAGAGATTGCACCGCCACCGCCATTGTTTTCCCCTCTGATGCCGCAAGGCGTTGAGCACTTTAAATTCTTAAGTTTGGTGCCTGCGCTTTTCGTTGTTTTCCCCTCTGATGCCGCAAGGCGTTGAGCACTTCGACCCGTCCAAGCGTCTGTAAGTGGTTCATTTTTTGTTTTCCCCTCTGATGCCGCAAGGCGTTGAGCACTCTAAAAGTCCTTCAGCAGATGTTTGATCCAACACTTTTTGTTTTCCCCTCTGATGCCGCAAGGCGTTGAGCACTAGTTGTTCGGGGCCACCTTCGGCCGAAGGTACTTTTGTTTTCCCCTCTGATGCCGCAAGGCGTTGAGCACGCTATTTTCACTCCCGGTGCCGTAATCGGCCAGATTTTGTTTTCCCCTCTGATGCCGCAAGGCGTTGAGTACAGCGACACCACCGATTGAAGATGGTTTTGTGTCATCATCCCGGCAGGGATGAAGGCAAAACGATTCCTCCATCCCTGCCGGGATGGACCTGATGGGGGGCTAGGTCCGGTGGTATCGCTGCGCTCAACCACCGGCTAATGGCTTGAATCCCTGCCGGGATTCTTCCGGAGATTTTGTTGGGATTGTTAGCAGAGGTGGTGTCGTTGCGCTTAACTACCGGCTAACGGCCTGAATCCCTGCGGGATCATCCTGAAGATTTTGTTGGGACTTTTACCAGAACGGGTTCGCGCGTGGGCATGTTACAGTTTGAGAATGCGTGATGCTCTCCCTGCATCTATTTGGCATCCGTGGGCTGCGGGATGTATACTGATAGGGAATAATTACCTGTTTCAGTCCTGTTTCCGGCCCTTTTCCGCGGTGTTGCCCTATGGGTCTGGACGGGCGCGCCGCTGTAAACTTGATGTGAGTCGAGGTATTCATGAAGAAATCCAAAGCATCGCCTGCCCGGAAAGCGCCGGGCAAGGGCATATCCACGGTTTCGGTGCACGCGGGCGAAGAGCGCTTTCGCTATGCCGATTCCGTGACGACGCCGATCGTGCAGACGTCGACCTATGCCTTTAAGGACAGCAAGCATATCGAGGCGTACACGCGTCACGGCCACGCCCATTTTGAATACGGGCGCTACGGCAACCCAACGGAAAAGGTGGCGGAGGACCGGCTGGCGATGATGTGCCGGGCAGAGGACTGCGTCATTTTCAGTTCGGGCATGAGCGCGATCACAACGACAATCCTCGCGCTGGTAAGCAGCGGCGACCACATCATCATCACCGATGACGCGTACAAAAAGACGCTGGAGTTCTGCAGTTCCTACCTGCAGCGTTTCGGGGTGGACTGCACCATTGTCCCCTTCGGCGATTACGCGCTGCTCGAAAAGTCCATTCGCCCGAACACCCGTTTTATCGTGAGCGAATCGCCCACCAACCCGTACCTGAACATCTTCGACCTGGAACGGCTGCACGACCTGGGCCGGCGCTACAAACTGCTGACCCTGATCGACGCGACCTTTAGCACGCCCTATAACCAGTGTCCCTTCGATTACGGCATCGATATCGTGCTGCACAGCGCGACGAAGTACCTGGCGGGCCATAACGACATTCTCGCGGGCGCGGTGCTGGGCAAGACGGAGCTGATCGAGGAGATTCGCGCCCTGCACAAAGCCATCGGCGGCGTGATCGACCCCCATTGCTGTTACCTGTTGCTGCGCGGCATGAAAACCTTCGCGTTGCGCATGGAGAAGCACAACCAGACCGGGATGGAGGTGGCCCGTTTCCTGGAAGCCCATCCCCGGGTAAAACGGGTCTATTACCCCGGCCTGGAGAGCCATCCCCATTATGAAATCGCCAAGGCCCAGATGAGCGGTTTCGGCGGCGTGATTTCCTTCGACATCAAAGGGGCGCTGAAGGACGCCAAGGCCTTCCTCGACCGGCTGAAACTCTGTTACATCGCGCCCAGCCTGGGCGGGGTGGAGACCCTGATTACCCATCCGGCCATGGTCAGCTATTACAATCTGAACCGCAAGCAGCGCTATGACCTGGGCATTACCGACACGCTGTTGCGTCTGGCCGTGGGCATCGAGGACGCCTCCGATATCATTGCCGACCTGGACCAGGCCCTGCGCGTGAAGTGACCGTGCCTCCGGGCCAAGGAATATTTCGGGGACAATGCTTTAAGAGCCCTAGGGATTCATCCTAAACGTTGAAAATAAGTACGTTGTTCACGCTTTAGCGTGCCAGGCGTACAAATGAAACCAAAGGGTGATATGCTGCGCCCGGCACACTGAAGTGTGAACAACATACTTTTAAAACACTTCCCGGGTTTTGTTCAACGCCTGCGTTGACGTCTAGTTTCGAGAAACAAGAAGAAGGTGGGGCAGACATTCCTGTCTGCCATTCTTTTGCCGGGCAGAGAGGAATGTCTGCCCCACCTTCTGTTCAAAAAGGACTTAGAGCGCGGAACATGCTGGTTGTACTGTCCCCGAAATTCATATGATAGCGATACCGACATTTTTAGGCTGGATGTTGATCATTTAAGGAAGCCATGACACACGAATTTTTAAACCAGGTGCGCCGGGGCCCGTTGTGCATTGACGGGGCCACGGGCACCATGATACAGAAGCTGGATCTTGACGACGGCTTTTACGGCGGCCCGGCCTTTAGAATGCTGGGCGACCTGCTGTGTTTTTCTCTTCCGGAGGCGGTGGTGGATATCCACCTGGCCTTTTTGCGCGCTGGGGCGCAAGCGGTGGAGACCAACACTTTCGGGGCCTCGCCGCTGCGCCTGGCCGAGTATGACTTTTCCCTGTTGAACACGAGCCAGTTCGCGGCGAATCCCTACGGCCTGGAACTGCGTGGGATCGATTCCGACAGCCTGTCCTATCACCTGAGCCGGCGTGCGGCCGAACTGGCCTGCAAAGCGATTGAACGGTACCGTGAAGAAAGCGGCTATGACGGGCGGGATCTGTTTGTGCTGGGCTCTTTGGGGCCCTCCAACCATGTGATATCCGCCACCACGGCCAACCTGCGGCGGACGTCCTTTGCCGCGATTGCGGACAATTTTTACCGGCAGGCGCTGGGGTTGCTGGACGGCGGCGCCGACGTGCTGTTGTTCGAGACCCAGCAGGATATCCTGGAACTGAAGGCGGGGGTGTTCGGCGCGCGCCGGGCTATGGAGGAGCGGGGCCGGATGCTGCCGGTGATGGGCCAGGTGACGGTGGACCAGTTCAGCCGGATGCAGCTGTTCAACACGGATATCCACGCGGCGCTGGTCACGGTGCAGGGCATTGGGTTGGACGTGTTCGGCATCAACTGTTCCATCGGCCCCGATCTGATGGAGAAAACGGCGGAGCGCCTGGGCGCCCTGTCCCTGTTACCGGTGTCGGTGGTTCCCAATGCGGGGCTGCCCGTATCCGAACAGGGCAAAACCGTGTTCAAGTTTCCTCCGGAAAGATTCGCCGAGAGCCTGACACATTTCGTGCGTGACTTCGGCGTGCGGGTGGTGGGCGGCTGCTGCGGCACCACGCCGGAGCACATCGCCTGCACGGTGGAAGCGCTGAAATCAGTCGTTCCCAAAACGTGTTCGCCGCCCCGGACCGTGTTTGTTTCCGGGCCCCAGGAGGCGATTGCCCTGGACAGCGCGGAAAACCTGATCCGCTTCGGGGAGCGGCTTAATATACGGGGCTCGAAAAAGGTGCGCGATGCCGTAGAAAACGACACGGGCATCAACCACGATGTGCTTGACGCGGTGGTGCGTGAGCAGGTGCGGGATCTGGGCTGCCAGATCATTGATGTGTGCATGGATTCCAACCAGGTGGACACGGTGGAGACCCTTCGCGAGGTGGTGCGCAGCCAGACCATTGATTTTCCCGGCGCCATGAGCCTGGATTCGTTCCAGGTGGACGCGCTGACCGAAGCCGTCAAGGTATACCCGGGCCGTCCCATCCTCAATTCCATTTCCCTCGAGGAAACGGCGCCGGGTGTGCTGAAAATGGACGCGGTCATCGAGGCGACCCTCGGCCACGATCCCGTATTCGTTGCCCTGTGTACGGATATGAAAGGCCCGGCGGCCACGGCGCCTGACAAGCTGGATCTGGCCGGGCGGATTCTGGATCGCGCCCGGGAACGGTATGGCATTGCGTCTGAGCGTATCTTTGTGGATGTGAACGTGTTTCCCATCGGTTCCGAAAGCGATCCGAACGCCAATTTCGCCGTGGAAACCTTGGAAGGTATCCGTCTAACCAAGGAAACGTATCCCGGGGCGAAAACCATCCTGGGCGTGGGCAACCTGACCAATGGCCTCGCGGCCAAGCCCTACATGCGGCTTGTGCTCACGTCCGTGTTTCTCGACGAAGCGCGCAAGCGCGGACTGGACGCCGCCATCATCAATCCAAACCATTACCTCTTCGTGGCCGACCTGGACCCGGATCACTACCGGCTGGCCCTGCGCGTAATCCTTGAGCATGACATGGAAGCCTTTGAAACACTGGAGGGCATCGCCGAAAGCAAGAAGGGGGGCGCCAAAAAGGCCGAGGTCCGGTACGACACGCTGGACACCGACACGGCGATTACGGAAAAGATCAAGGACGGCCACAAGGAGCGGGAACCGGGCGCGTTCGAGTTTCGGGGACATACCTATATTTACGAGGATCATATCGTCGAGCAGGTGCGTGACGCCCTGGAGCGCTGGGAACCATTGGATTTCGTGAATCAGCGGCTCATGGCGGCCATGCAGGAATTGGGCGATGGTTTTGCTAAAGGGGAGGTGTCGCTGCCGCACCTGCTGCGCTCGGCGGATGTCATGCGCCAGGTGATGGGGTTCATTGAACAGTACTTGTACAACCACAGTGGCGCTGAGCTGTCCGGGGAGATCCGCTACAAGGGCGTGGTAGTTTTGGGGACAGTGTACCAGGATGTGCATTCCATCGGGAAAGACCTGGCGCGCACCCTGCTGGAAAACTACGGGTACAAAGTGATTGACCTGGGCGTGATGACGCCGCTACAGCAGTTTATCGACGCCGCGGTGGCGCACAAGGCGGACGCCATCGGCATGTCGGCGCTGCTGGTGCAGACGTCGAACCACATGATCACCGTGTCGAAGATGCTGGAGGAACAGGGGCTGGATCTGCCCTTGCTGATTGGTGGCGCACCGGTGAGCGACCGGCATGCCGCCTACGTGGCCCTGGCCGGGCGGGAGGACCCCGAACAGATGCGCGGCAATGTGTTCTATTGTCGTACCGCCATGGACGGGGTCAATATTATGAACCAGCTAAAGGGTGACGGTGCGGGCCCCGCCTTCTTCGAGGACAACCGGCGCAAGCTGATCCGCAAATATCGCCTGGCCCAGCGGCGCCAGGAGGTGGAGGCGAATCTGCTCGCTACGCTGCCACGCCGCCGGGTGGCCTATGACGGGCTGGACCGCTCCAACATTCGGGGATTCCGCGGGCGTGTGCACCGTGTCCCGCTGCCGGAATTCGCTTCCCGCCTTGACCGGCACACCCTGTTTTCCCTGAACTGGCGATTCGGCGGGCCTGCGGGGCGCGGCCGTTTCGGCCAGGGCGACCAGGAGATGGAGGCCCTGCTGGAGCGATGGGTGCGTGAAGCCGACGCGGCTGGCTGGCTGGTGCCGCAGGGCGTCATGGGGCTGTTCCCCTGTTATAGTGACGGTGACCGGGTGGTGGTGCTCGATCCCGACGATCCGGAACGGGAGCTGGTGCGGATCGCGTTTAATACGGTTATCGGCGCAGGCAATGAAGACCTGGTTTCCGGCGCGCAATATTTCATGCCACGCCGGGAGCGGGGGTATGATATGATAGGCTTGCAACTGACCACGGCCGGACCGCAGGTGGAAGCGGCGGTCGAGATCTTCAAAAGCAAGGATGATTTTGAATCGGCCCTGTTCCTGCAGGGGCTTAGCGACCGCATTGCCGAAGACATGGCCGACTGCCTGCACGGGCTGTTGCGCGAGGCGGCGGGCGTTGCCGCCGATTGCGGGCAGCGCTGGTCGCCCGGGTATCCGGGTATGAAGGACGTCATGCAGAATGCGCTGATTTTCGAAGCGCTGGATGCGGGCGCGGCGCTGGGCGTCGAGGTTACCGATGCGGGCGAGTTTCGGCCCACGGGCACAACGGCTGCGGCTGTTTCGTTTCATCCGGACGCAAGGTATATGTGACAGGAGGACCAGTCATGCATGCTGTCGCCATTAACGGAAGCGCGCGGCTCAACGGCAATACCAGCACCCTGCTCCGCGCCTGTCTTGAGGTGCTGGAAGAGGCGGGTATCAGCGGCGAGCTGATCCAGCTCGCGGAAAACCCCATCAGGCCCTGCAAGGCCTGCGGCACCTGTTTCAACACCCGTGACAACACCTGTATCATCCAGGAGGACGCGTTTCAGCAGGTCTATGACAAGATGCGCGCCGCCGACATCATTCTGCTGGGTTCCCCCGTATATTTCGGTTCGGCCACGGCGGATCTGATGGCGCTGCTGGATCGCGCCGGCTACGTGGGCCGCGCCAACGGCAACGTGTTTTCACGCAAGCTCGGCGGTCCCATTGTGGTGGCGCGCCGGGCCGGACAGAATTTCACCCTGGCCCAGCTGCTCTTCTGGTTCATGATCATGGACATGGTAGTGCCGGGCAGTTCCTACTGGAACATCGGTTTCGGGCGGCTCCAGGGCGAAGTGGCCGAAGACGCCGAAGGCGTCGACACGGTGTGCCATTTTGCGCGGAACCTGGCCTGGCTGGCCAAAAGCCTATACGGGTGAAGTAACCGGCCCGGAACCCTGGATGATTTTGGACCGGATAAAGGCTTCCAGCCCGGTCAGCCTTAATTCACCGATAACGGCGTTTTGATCGGCATCCCAGGGCAGTTCCCCCTCAAGATCAAGGTTGTAGTTCTTTTTGAGCGTTTCGCGCAGGGCCGGCAGGGCAAGTCCGGCCATCAGCATCTGCAATCCGGGGCCCTTTTCCGCGTCGGAATCAATGCGCAGGTTAATCACCGCCGTGTCCTTGTCGGTCAGGTTTGCCTTGAGCCGGGCTACGTAAATACTTTCGACAATGCCGATGACCGTGGCGCCGTACTGGCTTCCCCGGACCAGCTCCCAGTTCTGTCCGGCCGCCTGGGTGAAAGCCGCCGCCATGGCCAGAATGTCCCCGTTGCGGTTGTCCACCACCAGCTCGAGCTGGTTTCCGCCATCAATGCGGGCCGCCTCCTCTTTGGCGCCGGTCGGCCATAATTCAAGCAGCTCCTGCTCCACGGTCTCGGGTATGTCCATGGCGCCTTCCGCAAAGAGATTGCCCCGTTCCGGCAGCTGGATCCCTTCGGCGGTCCAGGTGATCTGTTTTATCTGGGAAAGGGCCTGGGAGAGGTTGATTTGTTCCTTCAGGAATTTGCCGCCGCGCTGTTCGTTGGCGAAAAGGGTCAGGTTCAATTTGTGGCCGAGCACGTCGGTGCGTGCCAGCAGGGCAATTTCCCGGGGAAGGACATAGGGCATCAATTGCTTGACTTGTTCCGCGTTGACCGGTAGATTCATTTCGGGGGAAATGTAATCGGCCGCGAAGGGCGCCAGCAACAGGGGATTGAACACGGCGCGGACGCGCGTGTCGCCCACCACCAGTTCTTCATGGCTGATGACGCGGGACGGGCTCAAACCCACCCGTTCATTTACCATATTGTAAGCGACAAAGCCACCGATGACAAGCACGGCCAGCAGCACCGCCAGTATGACAAGTACAATTAAACAGCCTTTTTTCATGACACAATCTCCCGGGCATGTCCGGATAGGACAAAAAGTAAAGGAAACGATAACAACCAATTTCGTAAACCGGCTCCCCGCCGGCGCGCAAATCGGAAATGAGTATACTTCACCCGGCGCCGGGAATCAAGAAACAGGCGTCTTGGCGGAACGAATGTGTTACACTTGATGAACGGGTGTTCGTGATTCCCAATTGGATTCGGGCCCGGTAACGGGGGCGGAAAAAGCCATGTCCATTCTGATTGTCGCCGGAAAGGAAGATGCCGAAGCGCGCCGCGCCGCGGAGGCGCTCCGGGAACGTAAGGCGATATTTTCGTTCCTGGATACGGCCGCCTTTCCGGGGCGGACCCGGTTGTCACAGTGTGAAGATATCTGCCGGATGGGGAGCCGGGAACTCTCCGTACCCACAATGGTCTACCTGCGCGGCCTGGCATGCCACCCCCTGATGCCCGGGAATGAAAAGGATCTGGCCGAACGGCCGCGTGGCTTTCTGGCGCAGTGTGAAGAAAAACGTTCTTTTCTTGAGTCCCTGCTGCTGACGTTTGAACGGCAAGGGGTGCGATTTGTAAACAGCCTGGAAGCCAACAGCCAGCACAGCCGTAAGCCTTGGCAGTTGCGCCTGCTGCAGGATGCCGGACTGCCGGTGCCGCGCTGGACGGCCACCAACGATCCTGCCGCAGTGCGCACCTTCGCCCGGGCGGTCGGGCCGTGCGTGTATAAACCGCTTAGCGGCGGTGCCACGGTGCGTCTGCTGGAAACGCGGGATTTAAGCAGGGAACGGCTGGACGCGCTGAAACTCGCCCCCGTTTTGTTTCAGGAATATTATGCAGGAGTGTCCGTGCGCGCCTACGTGATCGGCGGGCGTGTCATTGCCGCCGCGGAAATCCGATCCGAAGAAGTGGATTACCGACGGGACGAGCGTGAAGTGTCACCGGTTCGCCTGACTGTCGCAGAAAGACGGGCTGCGGTGACGGCTTCCCGCGCCTGCGGTATGGCCTTCACCGGTGTGGATCTGATTCGCGGGAAAGACGGTTTTCGCGTGCTCGAGTGTAATCCTTCGCCCATGTTCGCCGTGTTTGAACAAAAGACCGGGCTGGACATTGCCGGGCCGCTGGCCGAATTGCTGATCCTGAAAGCAGGGATGGGTTCTGGAAGTATTGTTTAAGCCAGGGGACTAAAAGACCATTTCGCTGACAATTAATTACGCGTTCTGTTTTAAGTATACGTAACCAAGAGGGGTGTCATGTTTTAATTTAGTTCAAAAACCCAGAAACAACGCGTCATTCCGGTTTTTCGCGGTAAGAAAAGGGCGTATATCGAAGGGTGTGCCAGGCCGCGAAAAGACCGGAATCTATCTTCGGAAGCCGCGTGTGAAGAACAACCCACGTAATCTGTATTTTTTAAGAAGGGAAGATGGGTATTCATTGTAGCAGGCTGAATCTGGATTCCGGTCTTTTTCGCCTTGTCCAGTGCCATTCTTCGATGCAGGTCAACAGCCGCGAAAAAACCGGAATGACGGTGCTTAAGGTTGTTTATAAGGAAACGAGAAATACGTTGATACAGGCGTATTCCATGTGTTTCTTTCTGACAGAGATACTGCATTTTGGTTGCACCGAAGGCGCCCCTTCTTCCCGACGAAGTCCCGGACGAAGCGTAGGGACTTAAAGGACATAAAGGACTCAAAGGACGGCGGAACGCACTCCTGATTCGTGCGTCCTTTAAGTCCCTTAAGTCCTTTTGGTTTTTTTTGCAGTCTATTTCAGTCTTGGCATCCCTTTTCAGATTATGAGCCTGAAAAAGCCGAAACTCCCCATGCGCCAAGTAGCGTGTCCAGTCCTTTTTCAGCCAGGTCAAGCCATTTTTCGTTGACCTTGTTGCCTACCCATACCGGGCCCACTTCTTTATCCAACGTGCTGGCGGATGGGCGCGTTGCCCCGCCGGTATGATTCAGATAGAGGCGTTGCGTGTCGCCCGAGCCTGTAAACTTATACACCCCCAGGGAGCTAACATCCGGGATGTCGGTTTCCAAGCCGTTTGTGCTGTACTTGGTGATGATAACATCTATACTGAAAGGATTTGCCTGTGTATTGACCGTGTAAGTGCCATAAAATGTCTTTCTCGGGAGTGACCGTGAGGTTATCCAGGTAAAGGTGCCGTCCTGGTTGAACACAAACACTTCATTGAGCAGGTTCGCTGCTGTATTGCCGTTGGCATAAGCGATGCACTCCCATTTGCCGATTAGCGGGTTCTGCTGGCATCCCATCACAGTCAACAACAATACAGCCAACAACGCCGCCAACATTCCTTTTCTTAACCATGAATTCATTGATGTTTTTCCTATTGATTGACTTTATGTTACCCGGGACATGAAGGCGCCCATGATTCTTTCCGCGGATCAGGGTTTCGAAATATTTTTGGGTGTGTTGCACGCTCGCACATATTTTTAAGCATACTTGCACCTTGTTTGCAGTCTTTATCCCTTAATAAAAAAATTGTAATCGTTTTAAAGGATAATATCAAGGGTACTTTTGTCAGGTCAGACCGGATTTGGTGACTGTATGGCACGCTTAGATGCATAGCCGTTGGCGCTTCATACAGTTCTGATTACAATGTTCTTTGGGTTTATTGAGGGGCTGTTTGTTTTGAATCAACATACTGACTGAGAAGATCCCACGGGCAGGGAAACACGTCTGTTCTACATGACGTCCTGTATGCTCCCGGATATAGTTGCCGTGCCGGTTCATTTCGTGGTTGACTTGGCGGAAAACGATGGGCAGGGTGTTCGTTCGATAAAATGAAACAGGAACCGCAACCGTAATTTCCGCCCCGGCTACGGTTCCCGTTTGATATAACAACTATACCGGCCCGCCAGAAACTACGCTGGCTGGTTATGATCCCGCAAAGACTGAAACACCCCACGCCCCAAGAAGCATATCCAGTCCTTTTTCAGCCAGGTCAAGCCATTTTTCGTTGACCTTGTTGCCGACCCATACTGGCCCCACTTCCTTGTCCAGTGTGCTGGCTGAGGGGCGTGTTGCCCCGCCGAAATGATTCATGTAGAGGCGCTGCGTGTTGCCCGACCCTGTGAATTTGTACACACCCAGGGAGGTAACATCCTGAATGTCTGTTTCCAAGCCGTTTATGCTGTACTTGGTGAATACAACGTCGATGGTTAAAGGATTTGCCTGGGCATTGGTGGTGTAGGTGCCGTAAATGATTCTTCTCGGAAGGACCATGGACGATGTCCAGGTAAAGGTACCGTCCTGGTTGAACACAAACACTTCATTGAGTAAATTTGCCGCAGTATTGCCCTCATTATAGGCGATGCACTCCCATTTGCCTACCAATTGGTTTTGCTGGCATCCCATGACGGTCAGCGCCATTACGGCCAGCATCCCCAGCAGCATTCCTTTTCTCAACCATGAATTCATTGTCGTTTCTCCTGTGGGTTAACTTCGTGTTATCCAACGTATGGGGCATGCCCCTATCTTTAACATACAACTCAACTTTTTAACTCATCTCGTTTTTCTCATAATGATATTAATTTGCTTTCAATTTTCATTGTTCCCTTGGCGGCTATCATAATCGCTTTTTCCAACTATGTCAAGAAGTGCATATTTGCCCTGTGGTTTCTCGCGTAAAAGGTATCCTTACACCTGCAGATATTTTGGAAGTTTACCTTAGCGTATTTTATGCCACTTTTAATCGTAGCGGATTTCCGCAAACGATAGTCTATACAAGGAGGGCTGAAGTGAAAGAACCGGAGTAAAGGCGAATCTACGGGTAACATGATTATGAGAAAGGGTTTAGCACCAGCGAATAACACATGGACAGGACCGCGTGCACAGCGTCCGCGGCGGTTGTTCGTGTTGGTTAACTTTCTGCCGATGACAGTTGTTGTGTTGGCTTGTTCCCTTTACGCTTTTTCAGAACAAGTTGTACAGGACAGGAGTGAAGATTATGGCAGCCTTGTGATTACCTGGGCGGGCGTGGTGGATAACGGCGAGGGTGACGATCCGCCCCATGGCCCCATCGGCAGCCTGCACGTTCTCGTATATGAAGCGGATGTTTCCGATCCGGGGGACCGCTTTGCTTATGATGCGCCGCTGGCGCACGTCTATCTTTCCGGCCCGACGAGCGGCGGCGGTACCAAGCAGGAATGGCTTGATGGTGATGAAAAGGAATTTGAAAATCTGGAACTTTTTCAATGGAGGGGGCCGGACGATGCGGTTTCCGTGCTTATCTACGAAAGTGACCCCAGCAGCCTGACATTCAATTTTCTGGATGCGGAGTTCAGGGTGGAAATGAAACGCAGGCACGACCGCTTGTTCTATGCCATGGTATCCCGTCCGGATACGCTGTCTTCCCCGATGACCCTGTCAAGTGGAGCGGTTCGGCCTGCCTCCGTTGATGCTCTTCAAAACGTGAAGGGTCGTGCGTCGGACGGCTGGATAGGGCGTGTTTACCGGGAAATGGAACGGGAGGATCCGCCATGGCCTGACGCGTTGCTCAGCCTGCCTGTTCCCGCCATGTTTGTCACCTTCGCTACCGTTGGACCGGATACCCCGACCGCAAAAAATTACCGGTAGAGATTGTGCCTTTAAACCTAAAAACGGGCGTTAACGCTGGGGAAGCCTCTTAAGAGAAAGGACCGAAAGGACTTAAAGGATGCACCAACCGGGATAACGTTTTACTGTCCTTTTGGTCGTTTATGTCCTTTAAGTCCTTTGGGTTGAAAACCGCTTCAGAATTCAACTGCCGTTTTTAGGTTAAAACAGGGGTAAGAAACTGCGCCGCAGGACGGGACAACCCATCATGTATAAAAAAAACCGCGACAGCATGCTGTCGCGGGTAAATACAGGTTGCGGGTTAAAGTATCACGGTCTGATTTTTAGAAGGCGATCTCCGTTTCCAGGAAGACGTAGTCATAATCGTCATCTTCATCACCGCCCCAGACGCGTATCGCGTTCCATACCAGCGGCGTCGATTCCAGGGCGTCATCGCCGAAGAAGTGGGCGTATCCCGCGCGCACGGAAAGGTCGTCCGTATATTGGTATTCGCCGTAAAAACCGACTTCCCAGCCCAGCGTGTCGCCGGCGTCATAATCATTGTCGGCCTGCAGATAGGTGCCCAGCAGTTTGAGTTCAATCGATTCGGTAACCAACGCCTGAATGCCGAGGCCGTAAACCAATACATTGGACAAGGCGCCGTTGTCATAGGTGAAATTGTCCAGGAATTCGCTGTACTCCACATTCGAGAACAGGCGGTTGAAGGGGAGGGTGCGGTCGTTGCTCCAGCAGCCGTCGGTGTCGCCGCCCCCAAGATAGGCGAAGCGGGCAAAAATACGGGGCTGTATGGAAGCGTCGAAGGTATAGCCGACTTCCGCGTTGACGCCGAAGGAATCATACTCGACATCGGCCTCGCCGAAGCCCAGCGGACAGGCGGGCACGCCGTCCACATCGCCGAACTGGTATGCCGCCTCAAGTTCGAAATCAAAACCGCCGATGACACCTGAACCGCGCAGGCCGACCGTATGCAGATCCGCCGTGGTGCCGTCCACTACAGCGCCGTAAATGCCCACGTCATCCCGGACAAACATCCAGTAGGCGTCCAGGGTCACCGAATCAATGCCCGTATAGCTGCCGTACAGGGCGTAGAAATCGATATCGTCTTCCATGAAATCGCCGTAGTTTTCGGCCAGTTTCGCGGCGATGGCGTCAATGCTGAGCACATCATTGGCGAAGGTCAGGCGGAGGGCGTCGAAGGACAGGCCGTAGAACATCGAAGAGGTGTCATTGAGCCCCACCAGCCACTGGTTGCCGAGGGCCAGTTCCTGGCGGCCGACGCGGACTGTCAATGGGGTGTCCCATAGATTCCGGGCCTCGATATAGGCCTGGTACAGATCGACATTGTCGCTGCCGCGCAGATCGCTGCCTGTGAGGTACATGGAACGAAAATCTTCGCCCCATACGTCGTACGAGTCCAGTTCAATGAAGGCGCTCACCTCCTGCGTGAAATCTGCTTTCACATTCAGGCGGGTGCGCTGTTCGATAAAGCTCATGTCTCCAAGGCTGTCGCGGCTGAAATAGTCCCCGCGTATGCGGATAGTGCCGCCGATCTCGACATTTTGCAGCTCGGCAAAAGCGATGCCGCTCAACGACGCAACAAGAACGATGAGAACCAAACTGTTCCGCTTCATAGATGCCTCTCCTTAACCTATGGGTCGTTTCTCCAGGTACAGTGCCAACATTCAATTCTGAGTAAAGCGCGTTGATGCCTTTCAGTCGTAACTTATCTCTTATTCTCCCTTGCGCAATACAAGGGCAACGAGCTTATTTCTAAATTTATTTATTTCTAATCGCGGATTCGCTTTATTCTCTTGTTACGAACCCAATTTATTACTAACAAGTATAGCATTACGGCCGTTTTCTGTCAAGTAATTTCTTGCGCTTTTCAAAGAAAAATACGCAATACCCTTTGCAGGGCGCCTCGGACTCCAGTACAGCCCACAGGGTATTAACGTATTAGAAATAAGGATGTTATTCCCAACCATACCGAAAAGGTCAAGCGTGGTTTTTGTCAGTATCCCCGCGGCGTGGTGCTTCCTGTTGTGCGGGCATTTACGATTGAAAGAAATGCCATGCCACGTTTATGATACGCTTATTCAGTTGCGCAGGAGCGCCGATTAAACTCGGATGAGGAGTACGGTTGCCATGAAAACTTGGAAATACGTGCGCTTAACACTACCCATTGTGTTTTTAATAATCGCCATACTATCTACTGGGTGTGTGACGCATCGTGTTCATGGAGAATATCTGGACGCCAAGGGTGTTTCACTGCATTACACAGTCGAAGGGGAAGGAACACCCGTCATCCTGGTGCACGGCGTTGCGGTGAACGCGGATTTGAACTGGCGCCGGCCGGGTATTACGCGTGCGCTGGCGAAAAACTACCGAGTCATCTCTTTTGATAATCGCGGCCACGGTCTTTCAGATAAACCGCATGGTCAACAGCATTATGGCCTGGAGATGGTGGAAGATGTTGTCCGCCTGATGGATCATCTGGGCATTGAAAAGGCCCACGTGATCGGGTATTCCATGGGTGGATTCATCACGCTGAAGCTGCTGACGGAACACCCGGACCGGCTGTTGAGCGCGGCGCCGTGCGGTGCGGGGTGGGAACACCGGGACGAAGACGGTTCGCGCCGGCTGGAGGCAATCGCGAACGCCCTTGAATCACACGGCGATTACGGATCGTTGCTGGAAGAGGTCGGTGTGCGCAAAAAGGGTTTGGGGCGTATCCAGATAGTTGTGATGAACCGTTTTTTTCGTTGTATCAATGATGAACAGGCGGTGGCTGATGTCATGCGCAGTCTGGCGGAACTGGAACTTGCGGCATCCGACTTGCGCGGCAATGCCGTGCCCGTGCTTTCCATTGTCGGGGACGTGGACCCTCTGAAACGGGGGGTGGACAATATGGCCGGGGTCCTGGCCAACCATGAAATCGTCATCGTTCCCGGGGCAACCCATTACAGCACCCTGAACAAGCGTGAGATGATTTCCGCGCTGCGGGATTTTCTTGCGCGGCACAGTGTGGAGTAATATGCATCGAAGACGCGGGGCGGATTCGGCCGTCCCGGCAATACTACGTAAAGGAGAAGAGTATGTTCGGCATGCGTCCGCGTGTTTGCGTTTTCGTGTTCATTGTTTGTGCGGCACTGGTGAGCGCGGAAGATCTCAGGGTGGAGTTGGCTTCCGGGTCAAACTGGATGTTTCCCGACGGCCATGCCCGCGTAGAACAGGGTGAACTGGTGCTGGACGGCCGCCAATCCAATCCACGGGCCTTTTATACGCCCCAAGAATGGACTGATGTGTCCTTGAAGGCGTCCTTCCTCGTGGAGTCCGCGGAAACCGGTGTGCTGGCCTGCGGTTTCATCGTGCGCGCGAAAGACGGGCGCAACTACTACTATGTGCATTATGACCGCGGCCAGGCCATCCTGTGCCGTTCGGATGAGAATAACGGTTGGAATGAGATCAAGCGGGCGGGCAATCTTGACAAGCCGGCGGGCGTATGGCATCGGGGAGAAGTCCAATGCCAGGGCGACAGATTGCGCGTGTTTCTCAACGACGTGCTGTTGTACGAGGCTCAGGATGCGGCCCTGGCCTCGGGACGTGTCGGCTTCTACGCGGGGGAGGGGGTCGCCCATGTCAAGGATATTGTAATTTCTGGGGAGGCGCGCCCCGCGTCCGGGCCGCTGACGTTCCCGCCCCGGCCGTACACCTTCGTGTGCGAAGATGCCGGCGCGGGGGGCTATGAGGCCTTTCCGGATGTCTGCCGCCTTCAAGACGGCAGGCTGATAAGTGTCTTTTACGCGGGGTACGGCCATGTGGCCCTGCCCAATGAACAGCTGCCCCTGGGCGGCCGGGTGTCCTATTGCCTGTCCACTGATGAGGGGCGCACTTGGACAGCCGCGCAGACGCTGTACGACGGGCCCGATGACGACCGCGATCCTTCCATTGTCCAACTGAAGAACGGGCGGATTATCTGTAACTACTTTACCTTGCGCAAAGCGGAAGGGAAGAATCCGCCCTGGGACGGGCTGGGAACCTGGATGGTCTATTCTGATGATAATCTCGCCACGTGGTCCGAGCCCCGGTTGATTTCCGAAGATTATTACTGCAGTTCCCCCATACGGCAACTGTCCGATGGACGTCTGGTGTTGGGGTTGTACGGAGAGAAGGACGGCAAAGGATGGGGCGCGGCGGTCTTTTCGGAGGATAACGGGGAAAGCTGGGGTCCTGTCATTGACATCGACAATGGCGGCATGAACCTGGATGCCGAGACCGATATTATCCAGTTGAAAGACGGCTCACTGTACGCGGCGCAGCGAGGGCGCGATGAAACCATGGGTTGGTCCGTTTCAAAGGACGGCGGCAAAACGTGGAGCGTTTCCCTGGCGATGGGATTTCCCGGGCATTGCCCCTACCTGCACCGTTCCCCCAGTGGAACCATCTACATGGCGCACCGCCTCCCGCAGACCAGCCTGCACTACAGCCGCGATGAATGCCAGACCTGGAGTGAGAACGTGCCGGTGGACAGTGTCGGCGGGGCTTATCCTTCTATGGTGACCTTAAAAGACGGCTCCATTCTTATTGTTTATTACGAAGAAGGCGCGGGTTCAAGCATCCGCGCCAAACGCTTTGTGGAAACGCCTGAGGGCATCGAATGGAAGCCACTGGAATAGCAAAGAAAAAGAAAAGAAGAAGAAAAGAAGAAGCAAAGAAGGGACTGACTGCGAAATAGCCCATAATAACCTGTGTTACTTTACATTATTTCAGGGACACAGCATTGTGTTTT
This sequence comes from Candidatus Hydrogenedentota bacterium, assembly GCA_012730105.1. Lineage (GTDB taxonomy): Bacteria > Hydrogenedentota > Hydrogenedentia > Hydrogenedentales > CAITNO01 > JAAYBJ01. The sequence goes on along the minus strand of JAAYBJ010000123.1, from coordinate 16,124 downwards.
CGTATTAAATCTGCACGCTGAAGATGCCAATGATGGCGGCCACGCTGGGAAGCACGGGCTGTGTGGCGCCCAGGTCCATGCCGGGCGTATTGTCCTGTCCCGGGGCGGGCGGCACATAGGCAATCCATTCGACATGCCCGTCCATGAAAAGCACGTTGCAGCCGCCGGGTACATGATTGAACATTTTGATGCCGTCCCGGTTGCCGAAGAAATCCATCATGGCATATAGGGAACTTTGCGCCATGGCGGAAGTCTGGGGATTACTCACATCGGTGATCAAGAAACGTTCATTGCCTTCTTTTATGCGGTAAATGGTATCGCCGCCGCCGTTGCCGAGGCCGGGCGTCACTTTCACGTCATTGTCCCCGATTTTACGAAGGGCGATGCCGGCGGGATCGCTTCCATAGGGGCCGGCGCCGGTGGCGTAATCGACAAAGTTTTTCAGCACGCCGTCAAGGGCCGCGCCGAATTGTTGCGCAACGTAACAGCCCGCCGGCGCTTCATAGCCGACTATGCCGGCTCCGGCGGTGATATAAGTAAATTCATCGATGCTTACCGGGGGCAGGTCGGGTTTTTGAAGGCGGTCGGAAATCCATCCGAAATAGACGTAACTGGGCCCGGCTTTCCAGTTTTCTCCCGGCTTATAAAAATCCCAGTCGCCGTTCTCGTCCTTGAGGGAATCAATATCGTCTTCAGCGTCCGAAGGACAGATCAGGATGGACGGATCGCTGTTGTAGTTCGGATACCACGCGCTTATCAGCGGCGTGGAGGCGATTTCGAACATGGCGCTGGGTCCTGTCAGTCCTGACAAGCCAGTTGGTCCCGGCCACCCTTCCTTAAAAATATTGGTGTCCTGTATGGGCGGCCAGTAATCCTTTTGTTCATCCGCATACAACTTGAAGATGGTGCCCCATTGCTTCAGGTTGTTCTGGCAGGATTTTCTGCGGGCCGCTTCGCGGGCCCGCGCCAGCGCGGGAAGTAGAATAGCGGCCAGAATGCCGATAATAGCAATGACAACCAATAATTCAATCAACGTAAAGCCGTGCCGTTTGATGGGAATACTCCTTTATGATGTTCCGAGAACAAAAATTAACGTTATGAAGCCCTTGTACAATACACGCCTACCTGTGAATTATATAGGTGCGGGTACGGATACTACAACCTCTGGAACCTCTGGAGGACCCATCCCCCCAAATTTGCTTGTCGTCGGTAAATGTTGACTTGAGTCTGTTTTCCGGTGACAATAACTGGGAATATCACAGGGTTGAACCATTCTGGGAGAAACCGGCCATGTTGAACGTGCTCGAACTGATTTTGTTTCCGCTGGTTTTTGGTGTATTGGGCTGGCTGCTGGAGCCCGTGATCGGCGCTACAGGCGCCTGGTCGCTGTTCCTGTCGGGATTGCTCTCGGGAATCGCTTCCTTTTTTGTGTAAGACAAAGCGCATCCTTAAGAACCGATGATGTACCGGGCAGCCTTTCCCACATAATGTAACAAGGGTGGTTATTCCGCGGTGTCATCCAAGCCTTTATGGGGATGATATGCCCCGATTTTATTTTCTGCAAGGATCCCATTGTATGTCTTATAAAAAATCTGATCAGACCGATTTGTCTGATCGGACTGATCGGAAATTCCAACATCGTAATCATTTGTCAATGGAATCGGGTCGCAAGCCCATCGTGAGGCTTCAATTCATTGCATTGGTTCTATGCCTTGCATCATGGGCCGGACTATCTGTCGCGGCGGGGGATGATGCGGCCTTCCGGGTCCACGGCCGTTCCTGCCGTGTGGAAATCCGGATCCATCCCGATGCCGTAACTATGCCGTACATGCCCTTTTCCATTGAAATGGACTTCGCCGCCTTGCTCCGTTCGGGCGGTGTGGACGGTGCCTTTGCGCCTTTGTCCGTGCTGGTGACGCGCGTATTGGATGATGGGTCTGAGGTACTGGTGCCGCATGCGCTGTCGGAAGACTTCGCCTGGGAAACCCGGGGGATGGTTTCTTGGGTGATTACACAATCGGATCACCTGCGCTATCGCGTTTATTTTGATAGCCGTATAAACGGCCCCTATCCACAACCCGAGACAATACCGCTTATCGGTATCGGCGATAATTTCCGATATAACCGCCCGGGCGGGACGGATCCCCTGCAGGCGATGGAGGCGGGCGTGCCCGCGTCCGCCGATTTCGACGGTGACGGCCTGGTGGACCTGGTCCGCCCGACGTCCTGGAGCAGCACCTGGGGACAGCCTTGGTTCACCATCTGGTTCTGGCGCAACATCGGCACGAACGCGGTGCCTGTCTATGCGGATTTTGTCCCTTTGTATGCCGATGGAAAGCCCATCGACAATCATTACGGCGGCTGCGCGTTGTATGACTGGGACCGTGACGGAGTGTTGGATTTGCTCACTTCCGACGGCGTCTACCGGAATACCGGCGCCGTTGGTCCGATGGGCGCTCCCGTCCTGACCCGGCTCTGCGATATGCCCGCCCTTTCGGTGAAGGGAGAACCGTACCGCTTCCTGATCGGCATTCTTGACCATGACGGCGACGGTGTCAGCGATGCCTTCTATATGTTTTCCAGGGTTCATTATGACTACGAAGGGCCGCCGCCGCGCAATTTTATTCAGGGCGCCTTGTGGCGCAAGGTCAACCGGGCGGGGCCCGATGAGACTCCCGTATTCGACCGGGAAGAACCGGTGTTGCGCGGCGGGGAGCTGTGGACGGAAGCCTGTGTCGTTACGGGATTTTGTGATATGGATCGGGACGGCGATCTGGACCTTATCGGCAACAACCAGCCGCTGGACCGGATTCCTTCGATTCCCCAGTATGTGTACTGGCCCAACACCGCGGAAAAAGGCGGCGTGCCGGTCTACGGCAAGGCTATGCTCATCCCTAGCGGCACGAATATGGGATCCTATACCATTCTGGAGGTGGACAATGCCGCCTATCAGGGATTGTTCCTGCAGGACGGCTACCGGGTACGTTACCGGGCGTTTACGGGAAAGGAACTGCCCGGTGAAATACCTGGGTATGAGGACCGCGGATTTCTGATGCAGCACAACGCCCGTTGCGCGGTGCAAGGCTTTGGCGGGGTGGAGGTGGCGGACTTTGAAGGCGACGGCGACTGGGACATTCTCTCCGGCGATGAATTCGGACTGATGTGGCTGATTAAAAACATCGGCGCCAATTCGGACCCCGTGTTTGCTCCGGCGGAGCAGGTGTATGCGAGCGGCGAACCCATACGCGTCATGCGCTGGCACTATATCCAAGACGGCAACCCGGAATACTACCTGGGCCAGACGAAGCCCCGGTACGCCGACTGGGACGCAGACGGTGATTTTGATCTGCTCACGGGTAACAACACCAACCGGCTGGTCTGGTTCGAGAACACGGGTACACGTTCGGCGCCGGAATTCACCCGAAGTGAACTTGTTCGCGTGGAAGATGATGCGCTTGCCTTTGCTTGGCGCTGCCAGCCGGCGGTCGCCGACTGGGAGGGTGACGGGCTTACGGACCTGGTGACCCTGGACAAGGAGGAGCGCCTGTGCCTGTTCTTACGGTATCGGGAAGACGATCAACTCCGGCTGCATCCCGGATCACCCTTGCTGCATGAATCGGGGACACCCCTCAAAACCAAGAACCCGGAGGCCTGTGACTGGGACAGCGACGGGGATTGGGATCTCATCGGCCAGGCGGGCGATTTTGGAAAAGGCGGCCCTGCTTTTTACGAGAACGCGGGATCCAACGCGGATCCGATATTCAAGGATGCGGTGCGGTTGCACTGTATGGGCAAAGAAATTACGCTCAGCGCCCATGAACACAGCTTTGCCACCGTGGACTGGTACGGCACCGGCCAATTGGACCTGGTCTGCGGCGCGGAAAGCGGCTGGTTCTATTTTTTCCGGCGTCCCGCGCTGGAGGCGAACCTGTGCGAGATCTTCTCCGAGGGGACAGGGATAAGTATAGGCGTGGTTGAGCGTGTTGGACGACAATCCTGAAAACGGCAGTTGAATCTGGAAAAGTTCGCCTAAAAAAGGACAAAAAGGACTTAAGGGACATAAAGGATGCACCGATCAGAAACGCGTTCCACAGTCCTTTTGGTCTTTTATGTCCTTTAAGTCTTTTGGTTTTGGAAACACCTTCAAATCCAGAGTTGTTTTGAGGGTAATCCACGCGTGAAAGTGATGGCAGGTTATTTCCGCGTTTGCGCGTGGCCGGCGTGGAGGGAGACCCAATGGTCCGCCTTGACGGCGATGGAATCGTCATGGGTGACAATGACCAGCGTGACGCCCGCGTTTTTGTTAAGTTCGCAGAGCAGTTCCACGATACCTGCGCCCGTACGCTCGTCCAGGTTGCCGGTCGGCTCGTCACATAACAGCACAGCGGGGCGGTTGAACAAGGCCCGCGCAATGGCTACGCGCTGCTGCTCGCCGCCGCTGAGTTGGCCTGGCTTGTGGGTGGTCCGTTCGCTCAGGCCGACCTGTTCCAGCAGTTCCCCGGCCCGCGCCAGGCAGTCTTTCCTGCGTGCGCCCTTGCAGAGCGCGGCCATCATTACGTTTTCCAGGGCCGTGAATTCGGGCAGCAGGTGGTAGAACTGGAAGACAAAGCCGACTTCCCGGTTCCGGATATGATTGATCTTGGCGCTGCCCAGGGAGCGGAGGTTCTCTCCCCGGAAGAAAACGTCGCCCGAAGAGGGCTTGTCGAGAGTGCCCATGATGTGAAGCAGCGTGCTTTTCCCCACCCCTGAAGGGCCGGTGATGGTGAGCAGTTTGCCCTCGGGCACTTCGAGATCCACTCCGCCGAGGACGACCAACTCCCGGCTGCCGTCGTTATACACCTTGCGCACGTCCCTGCAGGCGATGATGGTATCGGGGGTGTTATTCATAGCGCAACGCGTCCACGGGGTTCAGGCGCGTGGCGCTCCACGCGGGATAGAGGGTCGACACGAGCGTCAAAATCACCGCGGAGACTGTGATCCACACCAGGTCGGCAAACACAATAGCAACGGGAATTCCGTCGAAGTAATAGATGGTGCTGTTGAACAGGTCCACGCCCAAGAACCACGCGACCACCTCGGCGACGGGGTTGATGTAATAGGACAGGGTGACGCCCAGGCCCAGGCCGATAATAGTGCCGCTCAGGCCGATCAGCAGGCCTTCCAGGATGAAAATGTTCAGGATGGACCAGCCGCTGGCGCCCAGGGTCCGCAGGATGCCGATGTCGCGCTGCTTCTCCATGACAATCATGATCAGTGTACTGGTGATGTTGAACGCAGCCACGAGCACAATGAACACCAGGATGATGAACATGGCCACTTTTTCCTGTTTGAGCGCCTCGAAAAAGGCCTCCTGACTTTCGTACCAGGTTTCCGCGCGGTAAGGCAGTTTTTCATGCACCAGTCTTGCCACCTTGTCGGCGAGAAATGCGTCGGACAAGCGTATGTGGACGGCGTCGACCTCTTTCCGCCCGCTCAACATGCGCGCGGTGTCGATGTCCACAAAGGCATAGAGATTGTCAAAGTCCGACATCTTCGCCTGCGAAATGCCGCTGACGGTGAGAAATACCTGGTTGCCGGGGCGCATGCCGAAGGGGGTGACCGTCGGCTTGTCCGTCATGACCGCCACTTCAGAGCCCACCCGCGCCGCCAGCCGGTGGGCGAGGCGGAAGCCCAGCACGATCTCTTTTTCACCGGGCATGGTGCCCTCGCCGAACATGCGGCCGCCCTCACGGGTGAGGTTGCGCGGCAGGTCGGTGACCGACGCTTCCCGTTCCGGGTCCACGCCCAGCACAAAGGCGCCGGTGGTATATTCGCCCCGCTTGATCAGCGCCTCCATTTGCATGATGGGCCCGGCGCCCAGCACGTCCGAGGAAAGGGCTTCCATGTCGGCGATCACCGCTTCCGGGTCTTCCATGGGCAGGCCGGCGCGGTTCATCACGGTCAGGTGCGCCCGGTTGCCGATGATGGTCTCGCGCAGCGCGTTGTCGAACCCGGTCATCACGCTCATGACCACGATCAGCGCGGTGACGCCCACGCTCACGCCGGCCACCGAGATGAAGGTGATCAGGCTGATAAAGCGCGTCTTGCGTTTTCCCCGCAGGTAACGCGCGGCCACAAAGGTTTCAAAACGCACCGGATATCGCTTTCTCTGTTTCGTCTATCAATTGGGAAAAAGACACGGATGCCAGACTTTCTATCCTGCGGCTGCAACCGTCGAGGGGAGATACCCGGGTCACCGGGTTGGGCACCGCGACACAGTATAGCGAAGCGGCGCGGGCGGCTGCAATGCCCTTCGGCGAATCTTCCAGAACGAACAATTGATCGGGGCCCAGCCCCAGCCGCTCCAGCGCCAGGTAATACAGGGCAGGATCGGGCTTGACTTTGTCCACCTCATCCCCGCAGCAGATTACGTTGAATTGCGGCAGCAGGCCCAGACGTTCCAGGTGGCCCGATACCCAGTTGCGGCTGGAACTCGATGCGATCGCCAGGCGCAGTTCCCGGGATCGCGCGGTTGTTATGGCCTCCCGCACACCCGGCATGGCCTCAAGATGATGGACCCGCTCCAAATACCATTCTCTGCGTGCTTTGTTCACGGCATCCCGGTCAACGGGCGTTCCCAGCAGCTCGTCGAGATGCGCCAGGGGGTCAAAAACATCATACTGATACCCGCCCACATTGGCGGCCCAGCGTTCGAGCGGAAAAGGGTGCCCATACTCATGGAAGATGTGCTGCCACGATGCGAACAGGGCGCTTTCCGTGTCGAGTATCAGGCCGTCAAAGTCGAAGATGATTGCGTGGAGGGCTTTATTGGACATGAATCAAGGTCTTATTGGGTCAGGCTATATAATTGAAATACTTGTAAAGAAAAGAATATAACGATTAAAGCGACTAAACATGTTTTGACTTTAGAAAATTCCATCCGGGCAGGGTGCCCTCTACAGAATTGAAATTTATAACAGGAATATTTTCAATGCGCTTGTTTACAAGGGTAGTTAATTAACCTGTAATTTGTGCTAGAATTAAGTTCTGAAAGTAAGGTACTGTTTTTGTCGTAGAACAGGACTACCGTAACATTTTGGGTATTCTATCATCTTGACCCTCTTTGTAGCAGCGATTACACCAGAGAACAGCAGGTCTTTCAATCTGCTGGTTGAGAGAAGGGGCAGTCTTACGGGCTGTGGTTTGAGGTCTGTTTGACCTGTTTTTGGGAACGTGCGTTGTGGAAAGATAAACTTAGACCCTGGGATAGGACACGTGGCGTTCATGCCGTGTAAGTTGTGAAACCCTGTTATTCCAGTCAGGTCTGAAACGAAAGGAGCCCGGCAATGCAAAGAAGCAGGATCATCTTGGGGTGTATGCTGGTGTCTACGTGGTTTATTGGGGGCCTGGTTCCATCGGCGCATGCCGTACCTGCCTGGCCGGGCGTTACGGAAGTGGCACAGCCGGACGGTACCCGTTTCGGGTTAAGGCTGAAAGGGGACGAATTCTTTTCCTGGCATGAAACGGAGGACGGCTATGTGATTGCGCGCGATGTGCGCGACGGTACTTGGAAGTATGCCCGCCCGTCCACCGACAAGGCGGCCTTTGAGCTGCTTCCTGAGGCGGCGGTGGGCAAGGTGGACCCGAAAGCCCTTGGTTTGCGGGCCGGGGAATTGCCGCCGGCCGTAGCCATACGCCGTCATATGGAATCAGGCGGAAGATACCATCGGGGCGGTCTTGAGGACAACTTGGCGACAGGCGCCTTATCCCAAACTACAGCGTCCACGACGGCCGAAGAAGAAACAGGCCCTGAACAGCCTCCCCAACCCATTCCCGTTTCGGGAACCAAGACCATAAGCAACGTTGTGATACTGGCCTGCTTTAACGACCATTGGAATACCTCAACCGGAACTGTCAGCGCCAGCTACGGTCGGACCGCGGCTTCGGAATACGACAACCTTTTCAACGAGGTCGGTCATACATCAGATGGCGCTGTGGGCTCTGTCCGGGATTATTATACACAGGTGTCCTACGGCAAGTTGACGGTGGATTCGATTGTTACCGCCTGGGTTCGGCTGCCGAATAATGAGTCCTATTATGGCGCCAATGTCAGCGGTAATGATAAAAATCCGCAACAAATGGTTATCGATGCCATCAATGCGGCGGATGCGGCCGGTTTTGATTTTTCCCAGGGGGATTCGGATGCGGACGGGTGGGTGGATTGTTTTACCATTATCCATTCTGGCCACGGGGAGGAATATACCGGGAATCCCGCGAACTGTATCTGGTCTCACCAATGGAGTCTGAACAGTCCGTCCACCAAAGACGGCGTCAGCATGATGACATATCACACCGAACCCGCCTTGCGGGGGTTGACATCAAGCACCAGCATCATCCGTATCGGCGTGATCTGCCACGAAACGGGTCATTTTTTCGGTCTGCCGGATCTCTACGACTACAGCGACACCACCGAGGGCATCGGGGAATGGGGTCTCATGGCCAGCGGTTCCTGGAATGGGTCGGACGGCAAGAGTCCCGCTCACTTCAGCGCCTGGTCCAAATATATGCTCGGTTTTGTGCAGCCCGTTCAGATGCATTCCAAGGCAGGCATTTCCCTGCCGCGGGTTGAAGATAATCCTGTTGTGCACTTTTACCGGGACGGTATGTCCAATGGCGAGTATTTTCTGGTGGAGAATCGGGCAAGGTTCGGGTTTGACAACACAACGGAAATATATCCGGGGATTCTTATCTACCATATCGACAGCAAGAGCGGGAACAACGACCTGGGTACTTGGCCCCATCCCGTAGTCAAGATTGAAGAGGCTGACGGCAACAATTCATTGAGTGCCAACAGAGATTGCCAGGCCGGTGATGCGTGGTCAAATACGAGCGGTCTCGCGGGCGGGTTTCGTGACCAGACGGGTAATCAAAATACCAATGCCATGCGCTACCAGACGGCCGACTACAGCAGACCCGACAACAGCGCCTACTACTCCTACAACCGTTTGAACACGTTCTCCGCTACCAGCGCTACCATGACCTACACCGCGTCCACCCTCAAGCCTATTGTGGACACCCAGACCGTGGCGACATCGGGCTACACGGTTAACTGGGGCGCCTGTACGAATGCCACCCAGTATGAAATACAGGAAGGGTCGCCTGTTACCCTGACGAGTTTTTCTGATGGAGCGGAAACCGAAGACGGTATGTTCGACAAATGGTATCTCAGCGGCACGGTCCAACGCCGCAGTGACGGCGCCCGAACGGGTAGCTACAGCTACGTTATGCAGTTATATGACACATCGACGAGCCGCTGGTACTCTTCGGTACAATCGCTCACTCAGCGAAAGCCCTTCAAGATCACAACAACCACCAACGTCTCATTTTACATGGTGTCCAAACTGGAGGCTGGATCGGGTTATCTCAAATGTGAGATTTCCAAAGACAATGGGAATACTTGGATCACGCTCGGTACCTACGCGGGATTAGTTTCTTCTTGGACGCAGCGGTCCTTCAATTACGCGGCGCTAAACGCTGCCGGTATTAACGCAAACGACAGTTGTATCCTCCGGTTTGTGACAAATTTCGAGGAACTGGCGGGTTGGACGGGTTTCGCGTCAGCCGGCTACGGGATTGACGATATATCGATTAATAACGTAGAGATCGCCAGCTATGGCAACTGGGTGACGCTCAACAACGCGGTTCCTTCCAACTCCTATACGGTAAGCAGCAAGACCTGCGGACAGTACGCCTACCAAGTGCGAGCCTATGCCAACAGCGCGTGGCAGGGCTACGGGGACATTGGCGTGACGACGGTGGATCTGCCCAGTTATACCGTCAATTTCCAGACCGATGGCACGCCAGGCGCCACGCTGAGCGGAACGACGGCGCAGACGGTGTGCTCGGGAAGCGCCTGCACGTCCGTTACGGCAAACAGTCCCGTCAGCCATATTTTCAGCCAATGGACTTCAGGTGCGTCGCCTTACTCCTCCAACAATACCCTGACCGTAACCAATGTCACGTCAAATATGACCCTGACGGCGAATTACCTGATCAAGACCTTCACCCTGACCTACAACGCCGGGACGGGCGGAACCATTGTTGGCGCTACGCCGCAGACGGTGAATTACGGCGACAATGGAACGACTGTTATGGCGACGCCGAACGCCGGGTATCATTTTGTGAATTGGAGTGACGGTTTGCCGACGCCTGCCCGTCAGGACACCAGTGTCAGCAGTGATATCACGGTTACCGCGAATTTCGCCGCCGACACCTATACGGTCGCTTTTGACGCCACGGGCGGTAACACACCTGTGCCTGAAAGCAAGGCTGTCACCTACAATGCGCCCTACGGTCCCCTCGCAACGACTGCGCGTACAGGCTACGGTTTTAACGGTTGGTTTACCGCGCCCGATTCGGGAAGTCTGATTACGGAGGCCACGATTGTCTCGATCGCATCATCCCACACGCTGTATGCCCAGTGGACGGCGAATACCTATACGGTGCAGTACGTTGCCGATCCGTCCTCCGGCGGTTCCGTATCAGGGAACACAACGATTGCACACGCGGGCGCAACGGGTGATTCCGTGGTGGTGCAGGTGACTCCAAACACCGGCTGGTCTGTGGGAGACGTGGATGCCACAAACGGCGTAATCGCCTTCACAAGCGGCAATGAATATCTGTTGTCCGGTGTCACCGACAACACCACCGTAACCGCACACTTTGTGGAGGATACGGTGGAAATTCACACCTGGGTGTACCTGGAAGGCGCGGCCATGGATCAAGGCGGCGCCGTAGTCTATAACGTACCCATGCATGCCACCCTCAATGATCTGCGCATTCTTCCGGGGCAGACATTCGAAGATCCCTTCCTGGGTATTGTCTATTCACCCCCGGGACAGCCCTACAGTGCTGCGCCGTGGTTCTATACCGGCACGGAAGGCGTGGCATTTGATTCCGGCGGCAACCTGTTGAATGGTGATGCCGGGTATCCGCCCACCGTGGTGGACTGGGTGCTGGTTTCCCTGCGCGCCACCGCCGACGGCGGGCCGGTGTGGCAGGCGGCGGCCCTGCTGCATAATGATGGCGCCGTCGAGTTCGTGGACGGTTCGTTGCCCTGCTGCGGCGCGGACCCGGCCGGGCCTTTCTACCTTGTCATTGAACACTACAACCACTTGATTGTCATGTCCCATGAGCCGGTGCCGGTCGTGGACCATACACTGACCTATGATTTCCGCAGCCAACAAAGTTATATCGACGATCCCTTCGGTTTCGGATGGGTGGGGCAGAAAGAGATATTGCCCGGCGTGTATGCCCTGTACGGCGGCAATGGCGATCAGGCTTCCGGTGAATATACGGATACCGATATTACAGCGGATGACCAGGCATTCTGGATGCAGCAAAACGGCATCTACGGCCTCTACAAGTTTGGCGATTACATTATGAACGGTGACGTCAACAGCGATGACGTGATTCTTTGGGGGTTAAACAACAGCAAGACGACAAGTGTTCCAAGAAACTAACGCATTTCAGTCGCGCAGTGGTCCCGGAACATATCTACACGGGAATGGCTGTTTTGCAGTCTTGAAACCATTCTTATCATCTGAAGGGTTGAGATAGGTTTTACATAAACACTCCAGTCCTACGAATACGAGCGAGGGGAAGATAAGGTGGATTGCGCCGTATAGTTTAGCGGCAGGCGGTGGTACGGGCCGCTTTTTTTTCGTTACTATCGCCTTCCACCATCGGCACATCCGAGATAGGTCGAAGAAAGCCGTAGCACATTCTTTTACTGCAACGTACGCGTTGCGGCATTTACCCTACCGTATTGTTTTAGCACGATTTTTTCAATTTTACCGTTTAAAAAAAACCTATAAATTTTATTGCTGATGTGCTAAAATAATACCTATGATTATTAAAAGTAATTATTATCAAAACTATGGAGGCATAAATAGTAGTATTAACAAAGCATATTTCCTATAGTTTTCGGGATCGGTTGGGATAGGGCATCTTTCAAAGATGTGAGGCACGATGATAATGACGGTTTCCATTGGGGTTGATGATTGTGAAATGGCGGTTAGTCTCTGTCGCAAAGGGCATTACCTTTTATAATTATGTTCATGCCTGAAAAGGGTTCACTGCATGGATACTTTAGATCTTGCTGGTGGCCACGACACCCGTTCTCTTTCCTGCCGGCCTCTTGGATTAGTCCTAGTAACGATCCAAATGGCGCTATCCGTGGTTGCGGAAGAAGGAATGCGTGCATGGGAATCTCAGGCCTCGGTCGGGTATGTCCACGCGGATAATGTGCTCGGGGAAGATGATGGTCTTTGCTGGAAACAAAACAACGCAAATAATACGGTTCCAATTGCCTTAAAAATATAATGAAAGAATACGAGTGCGGATGAGAAAGGAGTTGTCCCATGGGCAACGAAATACGCGGTCCTTTGAGTCACATGACGGTTTGCGTCCGCCAATGCGTGGTTTTTTTCCTGATAACAGTCCTGTTTACTCTTCATGCCTATTCCGGGGAGACTGTCCTTGATTTGTCCAGCGCGGCCGCGCGGACGAAAACCGTACAGGCCTTGAAAGCGGAATCGAAGCAAGAACAAGAAAAGGCCCTTGCCGCAGCCGGGGCGAAGGGGTTGCCTGTTCGCGGAACGACCGCGGAAGGCGCCGTCTTTGAGCTGATGAAACTGCAGGACGGGGAACCCCTTTACTACATTACCCACAATGAAAACGCCGCCATTTCCACGGCGACCGATGTAATTCGGAATACGGCGCCCTACAATTTGAGCGGATCGGGATTGATTGTGGGGGCGTGGGACGACGGGGTGGCGAATCCGATCCACCAGGAGTTTGGCGCGCGCGCCGTCGTCATGGACGGCAGCACCGGGATGACCGACCATGCCACCCTGGTCTGCGGCACCCTTGGCGCGGCAGGGGTGGACGCAAGAGCGCTCGGTATGGCGCCTTCCGTTCTCCTCCACAGTTACGACTGGGACGCCGACTTTGCCGAGATGACGGCCGCCGCCGCGACAGCCTCCAACCAGCCGGATAAGATTTACGTGTCCAATCATGCTTACGGGTACGGGACCGGCTGGGAGGGTGTTTATTTTTACGGGGGCAAGACCCAGCGGCAGGATCCCGACTTCGGCCTGTACGGCATGGACGCGCGCGACTGGGACGCCTTGTGTTACAGCGCGCCTTATTATCTCCCCTTCAAATCCGCCGGCAACGACCGGGACGACCATGCGCCCGGGGAGGGGGCCACGTTCTATTATCTGTTCATGAATACCTGGCAGTCCGATGTCTATCACGCTTCCACCTGTCCGCTGGATGACGGCGCTTATGGCGGCTGGAACACCATTTCCTATCATGGTGTCGCGAAAAACGCGGTCACCGTCGGCGCTGTGGACGCTGCGGTCAGCGGGGGCCAACGCGACCTTGCCGCTGCCGACATGACCAATTTCAGTTCCTGGGGACCCGTGAATGACGGGCGCCTCAAACCGGACCTTGTTGCGGACGGGTACGGCCTGTATTCGTGCCTGTCGTGGAACCCGTCTGACGATGATTCTTACGGATATTTGACCGGAACAAGCGCGGCCACGGCCAACGGGGCCGGCTCGGCGCTGTTGCTCATCGAATACTACCGTTCCTTTTTTCCCGGGCAGGACATGCGGTCCAGCATGCTCAAGGGCCTGATTATCCACACGGCGGACGACCTGGGCGATGCAGGCCCGGATTTTCAGTTCGGCCGGGGGGCTGATGAACACCAAGGCGGCGGCGGATCTCATTGCCGCCCATGCCGGGTCGCCCCGCGCGCCGAAACTGATTGCGGGAAGTCTGGACGCGGAACATCCGGTGTGTTCCTATGTTATCGCCGTTGAGGGCGATGCGCCCCTGCGGGCCACCTTGTGCTGGACGGATCCCCCAGGCGAGGCGCTGACCTGGGTGGATGAAACGGTGCCGGCTCTCGTCAATGACCTGGACCTGCGCATCCTCGGGCCTGACGGCACCACCCTCTGGAATCCCTATCTCCCCAAAAAAGACAGCCCTGCGGCCCGTGGCGACAATACCCGGGACAATGTGGAGCAGGTGTATGTCGCCGCGCCCCCGACGCCCGGTCTGTACACCCTCAAAGTGTCCCATAAGGGTGTTCTTGAGGAGGGCGTACAACCCTTCTCGCTGGTGGTCAGCGGCACAGCGTCCGAGTTCCTCGCCGTGGAGCCTGTGGCGCGTTTTCTGATTTCCGGCGAGGTGGGCGGTCCGTTCAGCCCGACGGAAAAGGAATATACCTTGACCAATATGGGCGCATCTTCCCTGACCTGGACCGCCGCCAGGACAGCCGGGTTGGACTGGCTGGATTTGTCCGGGGAAGACGGCGTTCTGGAGAGCGATACATGCAACACGGTCGTTTTGACGGTAAATCCGTCCGCATCTGAACTCCGGGCCGGCGAATATTCCGGGGCCGTCACGTTCACTGACGTCACCAATGGCGTAGCCCAGGCCCGAACCGTGACGCTGGAGATAACACCCGGTCCGCTGCCCTCCTGCATCGGTTACTGCGACTCCATGGTCGGACCACCCAGCGACCCGCAGTGTTATTGTGACGCTGCCTGCCTGCAGGCTGGCGACTGCTGTTATGACGCCCTTATTGCATGTCCGGAAAACTTCGAGGGTGAAGGTGAAAACGAAGGCGAACTTCCTGTTGAGGGCGAAGGTGAGATACCCATGGAAGGCGAGGGAGAACCACCTGCAGAAGGTGAAAACGAAACACCGCTCGTTACCTCCTTCACGCTTGATGGCGATGCGGTTTCGGCATTGGGCCCGATGGTGACGCTGAACAATACGGTGATGAACAACCCCGTCGAATACATGGCGAGCGAGTCGTCGAGTTTCACGGGGGCGTCATGGCTGCCCTATTCTACGGAGCCCCTCCTTGCCTTTACCGGGAGCGCGATTACACGGAGGGTCTATTTCAAGGTACGCAACGAAATGGGTGAATCGGGGGTGGTAAGCGACACCATTTACCTGGAACCCGCAGTGGTGTCTATACCGGCGGGAACGTTTACCATGGGCCGTACCGCGTCAGGCGATGATGCGTTGTATGGGTTAACCTATGAAGACCCGTCGCATTCAGTAACGCTGGACGCGTATGGATTGGGCAAATACGAAGTTACTAACCAGCAATACTGTGATGTGTTGAATTGGGCAAAGGCGCAGGGCTGGCTGTACAGCGATACGTCGGGAACTGCCTGGTCAGGTTCGGGAGACATTTATGCCGGCGGCGCGAGTGTCCCGTATGTAATTGTGGCCTTTACGTCGGTGGACTGCAATATTCAGTACGCAGACGGCGTGTTTGTGCCCAAAATGCGAACAGGACTTCCGGAAACGACAGTCTACTCGATGGCGGACCACCCCATGGTATTGGTGTCGTGGTACGGTTCGGTGGCGTTCTGCAACTGGCTGAGCCAAATGCTCGGATGGACGCCCTGCTATGACATGAACGCATCACAATGGCCGTTAATGGTGGCGCCGCCGGTCCCGGGCGGCTACCGCTTGCCGACGGAAGCGGAATGGGAACGGGCGGCAGCCTGGGATGGCACAAAACACTGGATATACAGTTTCCAGTCGGACACGCACGCATCCCTTGACCAATGCAATAGTTGCTGGTATCAAGACGGCAGTCATATTCGTTTGAATCCCCTCGGTTTGACCGCCTATCCCAATACGTCGCCTGTCGGGTGGTTTGACGGGGTGAATGTAAGTCCGAACGGGAACATCCCCACCGTGGACAGCGCGAGTCCGTCGGGTGCTTATGACATGAGCGGGAATGTGTTGGAATGGTGTAACGACTGGTATTCGGACACCTACTATGGTGACAGTTCGATGACGAACCCGTTGGGGCCTTATACGGGCGTGGACCACGTTCGGCGGGGTGGTTGCTGGTACAGCTTTTTCTACTACTGTCGTTCGGCCTATCGTGATCACTATGCCCCGACGTTCGCCTACCGTAGTATCGGTTTCCGGCTTGCCATAACAACATACGATAGTGAAGGCGAAGGCGAACCGCCTGTTGAAGGTGAAGGTGAAGTCCCTGACGAGGGCGAAGGTGAAACACCTGCCGAGGGCGAGGGCGAAAC
>JAAYBJ010000122.1 GCA_012730105.1 Candidatus Hydrogenedentota bacterium | reverse complement strand
TGCGCGCGACGCCAACCCCGCTGGGCGTGCCGGTGTAAATGACGGTGCCCGGCAGCAGGGTCATGGCACGGCTGAGGTAACTGATGAGAAAGGACACGTCAAAGATCATGTCGGCGGTGGACTGGTCCTGGACGGTTTCCCCGTTAAGGCGCATGCGCACGCACAAGTTGCCGGGGTCGATATCCGTCGCCACCACGGGGCCCAGGGGTGCGAAGGTGTCGAAACTTTTCGCACGCGCCCATTGCCCGTCACCGGCCTGGCAGTCCCGGGCGGACACGTCGTGGCCGCAGGTATACCCGAAGACATAATCGAGCGCGCGGTCCCGGGGAACATGTCTCGCCGTGCGCCCGATAATGACCGCTAGCTCGGCTTCGTAGTCCACCTGGTCCGGCGCGGCCGCCGGCAGGACGATCGCTTCTTCATGGCCGATGAGCGCCGTGGTAGCCTTGAGGAACAGGAGCGGCGCCTTGGGCGGCGTATCGGCGGTTTCCAGGGCATGTTCGCGGTAATTGCGGCCCAGAGCCAAAATATTGGGCGGATCCACCGGCGGTAGCCAGCGCGTGATGTCGGCCATGTCCACAGTCTCCCCCGTCTTTTCGACCGGGTCGAGGAGGCCGCCCCTGAGTATGGACAGGGTATCGCCGCCTTCCAGCAGGCCGTATACGCCCGCCGGACAGGCCCGGGTCGCGAATCGCATAAATTTCATAGTGCGTGTCCTTCTTAGCGTTAACGACGCCTCATCCCGCCCGGCTTGGGGAAAACGCGGTCAGGCCTGCCCCGATTGGAAGGCATCTATAAATTCCATGGTTTCCCGGGCGGCGGCGGCAATCGCTTCAAACCCGTCCGGCTGTATTTTGCCGCGGCCGAACATCCAGGTACCGCCACAGGCCAGCACATTGCCGAGTCGCAGGTACGTCTCCAGGTTATTCATATTCACGCCGCCGGTCGGCACAAACTTCATGCCGGGAAAGGGTCCGCGCAGGGCAGCGAGCATCTGGGGGCCGCCCATGACCGACGCGGGAAAGAACTTGACGGCCTCGAGCCCCAGCCCCAAAGCGGCCTGCACCTCCGTCGGTGTCGCCACGCCGGGCAGCACGGCCAGCCCCGCGTCCAGGCCCATGCGCACCAGCACGGGATCGAGGCCCGGGCTTACCAGGTAGCGGGCGCCCGCTTCAATCGCCTGCCCGGCCTGGGCCGCCGTCAACACCGTGCCCGCGCCGACCAGGACATCCGGACGCTCGGCGGCGGCAAGACGCAACGCCTCCATACCCCCCGCCATGCGCAGCGTGATCTCCAGCACCGGCAGGCCGCCCGATGCCAGCGCGTCACACAGGGGCAGCACCATGTCGGGGGAATCCAGTCCGGCCAGGGCGGGCACAATCCGATACTTGCCAAGGGCTTCCAGGGTCGCGTGCATGGTTTCATTCCTTCCGTGTTGTTTTGTATTAAGTACCACAGCAGGCAACGACAAAACAAGGACCGGCGCGGCGCCATCATTCGCTCCCCGGATCGCGGGGCAAGGAAGACAAGAATGCGCTTCACTTTCAAGCCCCATTGGCGTACCGGACATCCGACAGCGATGGACCCTGATATCCGGGCGGTTCCAACAGGGCCGGGCAAGGAGAGCAGACGCATCAACGCATTTCAAAGGGCTTTACGTTTCATTACAAACAGCCATAAGGAGCGTCATCCCGGTTTTTTCGCGTCAGTGACGTATATCAAAGGGCGCTCCCTGAATCACGCGAAAAAGACCGGGATCCAGATTTAAGCCACCCAAGGAACGGGGCTTCGTCTCAGCCGGCTGTAATCCATGCTGTTCCCCGCCGACGGTTTCTGAAGATGGGTTCCGGTCTTTTCGCGGCCTGACACCTCCTTCGACACCAAACTCCTCTTCACCGCGAAAAACCGGAATGACGCGCTGGCCCGGCGGATACGAATGCACCGGGGTAGTTGCGTCCCAGGGTCCAAATCTGCTTCTTTAATCCTCCCGCCAGACGAAACACACGTATCCGGCGATCAGGATTTCCCCCCCCCCTTCCATATTCAGCGAAAATGGACTATAATATGAAAATTCCTATCGAGGAGATGATTTCATGCGTGCAACACGGTTTCTATCTGCAGGGGCACGGGGCGGCGGCACAGCCACTTTTTTGCTGCCGCTGTTGATGGTGAGCGTGATGCCGTCACTCTCCGCCACGCCCCAGGGAGATCCTGCCATGAGTTTTGCGCTTTCCAGCACCGCCTTTGAACAAGGACAATACATCCCCAAAAAACACACCGGGGAAGGGGCGGACCTCTCCCCCGCGCTGCAATGGGTCAACCCGCCTTCCGGAACAAAGTCCTTCGCGCTCATCTGCGACGACCCGGACGCGCCCGTGGGCACCTGGGTGCACTGGGTGATCTTCAACATTCCCGGGGAGGCGGAAGGGCTTCCCGAGGGGGTGCCCCCGGATAAGGAACTCAAGGGCGGCGCGCGCCAGGGCGTCAACGACTTCCGTAAAATCGGCTATGGCGGGCCAATGCCTCCCCGCAGTTCAGTCCACCGGTATTTTTTCAAACTGTACGCGCTGGACAACCCGCTGATACTCAACCCCGGTGTGAAAAAAGCGGACCTGCTGAAAGCGATGGAGAAACATATCCTGGGCCAGGCGGAATTGATGGGGCTTTATAAACGGTGAACCGCCTCTATTTCAATTCCCCACCAGCCAACATATCAACCGGAAGGCGCCTATGAAACCCTTGAGACTGATCGTCGCGTGCCTGATCGCCTGCCCCTTCGGGGCATGGGCGTGGGGCCCCCTTACCCATGCGTATATCGCTTCCCGCGTGACCAACAGTGAAAACTACGATCTCATTTTCGGTTCGGGCGCACCCGATTTAAACGGTATGATTGACGATACTAAAGAAGCCGGCGCCTTGCGGAGCCTGAGCCACCATGACTTCGAGCGCCTGGCACCTTCGGCTTTCACGACAGGCTTTACGACCCACAACGAAAGCTGGGGCGCCGATTCCTACGCCCATTCCGACGGCACCTATGCGTCCGATATGATGGACCAGCTGGAGCAAGAATTGAACATTACCGCATCTCAGGCGCATACCCTCTTTGAAAGCTGCATTGACATGCAGATCCGCCTGGCCCACGGTCCGGGGTGGGGCACGTTGCTGGCCGAATCCGCCCGGGCCAGCGGCACAGCCAACGAGGATCTGATGGTGAACGCCTACGCCGGTGAGCTGGCCGCTCGTGTCACAGGCCTTACCACTTCCCAAGCGGCCGAGGATATCCGGAAAGCCTTGAAAGACCTCCGCTCAAAAACGATTACGATAGGTGACATCCTGGCCCAGGAATCCGTGTCGGACATTGAAGCAGATACGCTGTGGTATCTGGCCATCTACCTGGGGGTACCTGAAGGAAAAGCCCGTACCTACTACGAATATGCCATGGCCGCCACGGAAGACACCTTCCAGGCGGAACTGAATTTTGTCTGCACCATGATCAAACAGGAGATGCCGGAAGCAATCGAAGGCGAACAGGCAGCAGAGGGCGAAACACTCCCGGAAGGGGAAGTGGAACGAGTGCCGTGCAGCGTGACAATCACCGCCTGCGCCATCGCCCCAAATCCAGTCCCGCCCGGTCAGTATTTTGCGTTGAGCGGCCTGGCCGGGAACTACCACGGCGGCACCGCCACTGAAAACGTCATGCTGACCATAGGCCTTCGGGACACCTCGGGCGCCTGGAAAGGCGGTACGCCGCAAAAGATTTTGAGCGGCGCGCCGGGAATCAACCCGAAATCCTGGTCGGGCAGCACCGTGGTGCTCACCGCGCCGACCGCACCGGGCGTCTATCACGTCTGGGTGCGTAACACGGTAACCACCATCGAAGCAACGGCCGTTCAGGATTTTAAAAAAGCGGTACCGCTAACCGCAGACGAGGAGCATAATGATCGGTGGGATGTAGCGCTGGTAGTAGGCGCTGAGGACGAGGGGGAAGGGGAAGCCGCCGAGGGCGAGGGTGAAACACCCAACGAAGGCGAAGGTGAAACAACCCTTGAAGGGGAAGGCGAAACACCGCCCGAAGGCGAATCGCTTCCCGAGGGCGAAGGCGAAACGCCTGCCGAAGGCGAGGGCGAGACCGCCCTTGAAGGAGAAGGCGAAGGTGAAGAAGAAAGCGACGGTTGTTTTGGCGCCTCCTCGGCCAAGAACTTACTCAGCGACTGGTTCCTCATCGGTCTCGCTCTGGCGGCACTTGCAGCGGCAAGTCCTTTCATGAAAGAATGAGCCTGCCAGTTGTTTCACGTAGTTACCGTCGAATTCCGGGGATTTGTTCAACTGGCGCGAACTCAAGGCATTTGACAATCCAGAATCATAGTATAAGACGAAGCAAAGGAGGGACTGACTCCCCAAAAACGCAGCCAGGTCTTATCATGATTAACAACAACAATGTTTTTGGGGTGTCTGTCCCTTCTTTGCGGACTTAAATTAGTGCCATTTGTATCTGTCCCTCACTTTGCGCAAAAACAAAACCTATCGAGGAATAACAAGCAACCTCATTCTTGCGTGAACGCCGCCGCAACGAAATAGAAGGAGTATCCCGCCATGTCCAGAATAAACCTTGTGCTGTCGCTTATCATCCTGCTTGCCCCCTGCTTTTCCCAAGCCGAACCTGTCATCAACAGCGCCAAGGCCGACGGCTACAAAGGCATTTGGTTCACCCTGGGCCAGCAATGCGAGTATGGCGACAAGTATTCCGGCGGGCTGGGCACCTACACGGCCAAACACGTGCCCCTCGCGGTGTACGCGCCGGAAGCGGATAAAACCTTCTTCGTATACAGCGGCACCACCGGGCCGGAAGACCGGTATCTGCTGATCATGGCCGCGTATTATGACCACAAGACCGGCACCGTGCCCAAACCGACGATTGTCCACGACAAGGAAGGGGTGAACGACCCCCATGACAACGGCAGCATCCTGATTGATGAGCAGGGGCATGTGTGGGTGTTTGTCAGCGGGCGGGGCCGCAAGCGCATGGGCTTCAAGTACCGCAGTGTGGAACCCTACAGCGTGAACGCCTTCGAACGGATCACCGAAGAGGAAATGACCTATCCCCAACCCTGGGTGATCCCGGGCAAGGGCATCCTCCACTGCTTCACCAAGTACACCAAGGGCCGGGAACTGTACTGGGAAACAAGCGCCGACGGGCGAACCTGGACGGAGGACCGAAAACTGGCGGGCATGGGCGGCCACTACCAGACAACGCGCCAGCGGGACGGCCGCGTCATCACCGCCTTCAACTACCATCCCGGCGGCACCGTGGACAAGCGCACCAATCTGTATTACGCGGAGACTTCCGACTTCGGGGAAAGCTGGCGCACGGCATCGGGTGAAGTGCTCCAGACACCGCTAGTCGACGTGCATAACCCCGCCCTGATCCGGGATTATGAAGCGGAGAAACGGCTGGTGTACATGAAAGACATCGACTTCGACGCCAAGGGACATCCCGTGATCCTGGTGATCACCAGCGGCGATTACCAGCCGGGCCCCACGGGCGATCCGCGCATCTGGACGCTGGTGCGCTGGACCGGGACGGAATGGACCTTCACCGAAGTGACGAAGTCCGACCACAACTATGACATGGGCTCCCTGTATATCGAGCCGGACGGCCTGTGGCGCATCATCGCGCCCACGGAAACCGGGCCCCAGCAGTGGGGCACCGGCGGGGAAATGGCGCTGTGGCTGAGCAGGGACGACGGCGCCACTTGGACCAAAGAACGGGACATCACCCAAAACAGTCCGCGCAACCACGCCTATGCCCGCCGCTCTGTAAACGCCCACCCGGATTTCTACGCCTTCTGGGCCGACGGCAACCCGGACACCCTCTCCGAGTCGCACCTGTATTTCACGAACAAGAACGGCGACCAGGTGTGGGAACTGCCCTATGAGATGAGCGAAGACGCGGCCAAGCCGAAGGCATTGTGAGGGTATAGGGTATAGGGTATAGGGTATCAGGAATATGGCTTTTTCAAAACGTCCTACACGTCTTACCAGTCATACACGTCCTACTTCCTCCCTAAACCCTAAACCCTATACCCTGGACCCTAAGCCCCTCCCCATGACCCGGGAAGAAATGCACTCCCGGGGCTGGGACACCCTGGACGTGCTGCTCATCACAGGCGACGCCTATGTGGACCACCCGTCCTTCGGCGCGGCGCTGCTCGGGCGCATGCTGGAACATGCCGGATACCGTGTCGGCATCATCGCCCAACCGCGCTGGGACAAACCGGACGATATGGTGCGCCTGGGCCGCCCCCGACTCTTCGCGGGCATCACGGCGGGCGCGCTGGACTCCATGCTCGCCCATTACACCGCGTTCCGCAAGCTGCGCCATGACGACGCCTACACGTCCGGCAATATCCACGGCGCGCGGCCGAACCGCGCTTGTATTGTGTACACTGGACTGGTTCGGAACGCCTTTCCCGGGCTGCCCGTGGTGCTGGGCGGCATCGAAGCGTCCATGCGCCGCGCCAGTCACTATGATTTCTGGACGGATAAGATACGCCGTTCCATCCTGCTGGACAGCAAGGCGGACCTGCTGGTCTATGGCATGGGCGAACAGGCGGCGCAGGAAATCGCCAGGCGGCTGGATGCCTGCGAGGAACATTCGAAGGAGCTGCTCTGGGGCATACCTGGCACGGCCTTTGCCTGTTCCACAAAGACGGACCTGAATCAGCCCGGCTGCTTTCCCGAAGCCCCTGAACTGCTGCGCCTGCCCGGCCATGAAGCCATCCTCGCGGACGCGACGGCGTTGATGACCGCCACACTCGCCCTGGAGCAGCAGGTGCACCAGGGCACGCACTGGGCAGTGCAGGAGGCGGGGACACAGCAGGTGTTTTTCACACCGCCCGCGCCGCCGCTGGAAACGCCCGAACTGGACGCCCTGTACGCATTGCCTTTCACGCGGCGGCCTCATCCAAGTTACACGAAACCCATCCCGGCGGCGGACATGATCCAGTTCAGCATCACCGCCCACCGGGGCTGCGCCGCGGGATGCACCTTCTGCGCCATCGCCCAGCACCAGGGACGCCGCATCCAGTCGCGCAGCGCCGCGTCGGTGCTGGACGAGGCGCGCGCCTTCACCCGCCATCCCGACTGGAAAGGCAGCATCAGCGACGTGGGCGGCCCCACGGCCAACATGTGGGGCGCGCGCTGCGCCTCCGACCCGTCCCACTGCCGCCGGACGGACTGCCTCTTTCCCAGGCCCTGCCCCCACTTCCGCATTGATGACGCGGCACTGGTGGACCTGCTGCATGCCGTCGCCAAAACAGAGGGCGTCAAGCACGTGCGCGTCGCCAGCGGCATCCGCTATGACCTCGGCGCCCCCCGCAATGTGTATCTGCGCGCGCTCATCCGCGAATTCGTGGGCGGCCAGCTCAAGGTGGCCCCGGAACATCTCTGCGACCCCGTGCTGAAACTTATGCGCAAGCCGTCCCGCGCCGCTTTTGAGGCCTTCCTCCAGTTCTTCGAAGAGGAATCCCGCCGCGCGGGCAAGGAACAATACGTGGTGCCCTACCTGATCAGCGCCTTCCCCGGCTGCACGGACACCGACATGCGTGAACTGGCCCGCTGGCTGGAGCAGCGCAACTGGCGGCCCCGCCAGGTCCAATGTTTCATTCCCACCCCGGGCACCGTGGCTGCCGCCATGTTTTACGCAGGCATCGACACGGAGGGGAAACCCATCCCCGTGGCCCGCACAGACCGCGACCGCATGCGCCAGCACCGCATACTCATGCCCGACCGCGGGGATGCGTAGAAAAACACATCGCGCGAAACAAGCAAGACCTTCAGGCCAGATGGTACTCTCCGGACAAGAGGGTGGGACCCGTCTTTTATCCTAAAAACGGCAGTAGGATTCTGAAGCGGTTTTCATACCAAAGGACTTAAAGGACATAAACGACCAGAAGGACAGTAAAACGTTCTCCCGGTTGGTGCGTCTTTTCGGTCCTTTCTTTTAAGAGGTCTTCTCGGCGTTAACAGCCGTTTTTAAGTTTATGCGTGTTACCGGGTTCTTTTCAGGTTTATTGCCTGCTTTAGCGTCCTGTATACTGGAGCGGCGAAAGGGTCTCTCATGAAGACGCTTCCTATTCATTTTCTTGTCGCCATGTTACTGATGCTTGTGTGGGCCGCGGGTGTACCGGCGCAGCAACCCCGGCTTATCATG
>JAAYBJ010000121.1 GCA_012730105.1 Candidatus Hydrogenedentota bacterium | reverse complement strand
AAACTAGAAATACGTTGATACGGGTGTATTTCATGTGTTTCTTTCTGACTGAGATACTGCGTTTCGGTTGCGCCGAAGGCGCCCCTTCTTCCGGGCGAAGTCCCGGACGAAGCGTAGTACCTTATCAGCCCATAAGGTCCATAAAAAACAAGAAGTTCGGTGTGTTGTTCACGCTTTTGTGAGATCCAGGCTTATGTCTCGTGCTTCGTAATCGTTCATCGTAATCGTGGTTCGTAATCGAATCCCTGTTGTACCTTTTCGATTACGAGATGCGAGCACGAGTTACGAGCACGAATACTATGAGGCGTTGGGTTGCGGGCATAGCCTCGTTAGGATTCAGGATTCAGGGGCAATCGGGACATAGGGCTTGTACCCGGATAGTTGGACGTAAGTCCCGTAGGGACGATTGATGGTAGCCCGCCAGTTCACTGGCGGGAACACATGGGATACCCTCCACGAAGTCCCGTAGGGACGATTGAATTCCACGGCGTGTATTAACAAAATCCTCCTGATTATTTGTGCCTCCTTGCGGTTTCAGAAGATAGATTCCGCTCTTTTCGCGGCTTGGCCGCACCCTTCGATACCGGTCTCTTCTTCACCGCGAAAAACCGGAATGACGATTTTTTTCAGGAATAGTATTGATGATACCAGGACGGTACTCTCCTCTTTGCCATGTGCAGGATCTATGGCGAGGTAGACGCGTTGATCGTCAACCTCCACAAGATACAACGCAGTTAATCCGGCGATTCGGGCCTCTCCCCCATGTTGCCGTGGGGCTGCATCATTGCTATAATTCCGCACCGGGCGTTTCTTGTCCGGGAAACGCATTCCCATCCTTTTCCAGGCGCCTGTAGGGCAAGCATCTTTCCGGAAATATTCATGACCTCCTATTTATCCGTCCCCCTTTTTGTACTGGGCTGGGCCCTTACGCCGGTGTTCGTCCGGTATATGAGCGGCTCCTACGACCCCTATACCCAGGCCTTTATCCGTTACGCCAGCGCGGCCTTGGCGCTTACCCTGTATTCATCGGTCGTATATCGGGGAGAACTGCTCCGGGCAATACGACACTGGAGAATACTGCTTCCCATGAGCGCCATGATTACCACGATGCAGCTGGCCTGGACGGTCGCCATCTACCACACCACGGCGACTATGGCGCAACTGGTGACCACCCTGCAGGCGCCCCTGGTCATCCTGCTGAGTTTCCTGGTGTTTCATGACGAACGGAACACCATCCGGAATCCGCGTTTTATTCTCGGGACGCTGCTGTGCATTGTCGGCGTTACGGGCGTGTTCATGCGCGATGACGGCGAATCCATCCGCATCGTTATCGATCTCGCCCTGGTCCTGCTGATCTTTGTAAGCATCGCATGGGCCGTCTACGCCGTCTGGGGACGGCATACCGCCAAGGGCCTGCACCCCGTGGCCATGTTCACGGTCATCAGTGTTTATGTCACCATCGGGTTTGTCTTCACCATGCTCCTGTTCGGCGATCCCCGGAGTTTGCTGAGCGCCGGCACGCGCATGAACGGGATCGCGTTCCTTTCCGGGGTCGTCTGCATCGCCCTGGCCCATTGCGCGTTTCATTTCGCCCAGGTGCGCCTCGGAAGCGCCTTCTGTACCACCATCCAGTTGGTGAGCCCGTTTATCACCCATGTGCTGGCGCTGGGCTTCTGGCCGGACGAACGGCTGCTCTGGATTCAATGGGCCGGGGGCGGCATTCTGCTGCTGGGCGCCTTCCTGGTCATCCGGGCCCGGGGACAACAGAGTACGGCCGAAACCACCCCCTGACAGCGCCTTTTCCCGCAGCGCACGAAGAGCCCTAATCGCAGGATAAGAAAAGAAATGTGATATGGTATTGGTGGTAATACACCTCGACTAATGGTGACGTGAAAGAAATTAATCTGAACCTGCAGGCACATCAACAGGGTGAAATAAGAAGGAAGTGAAAACCCGTATCAAAGCATTTCGCCTTTCATTACAAACAACCTTGAGTATCGTCATTCCGGTTTTTTCGCGATCTTTCGCCTGGATCGAAGGGTGTTACGGGATAACGCGAAAAAGACCGGAATCCAGATTGGATACACTTAGAGGAGTGCCCATATCCCCAAAAAGAGAAAACAATCTACCCCTCTTCAATGGCTATAGAAGATGGGTTCCGGTCTTTTCGCGGCCCGACATCCCCTTCGATACCTGTCTTTTCTTCGCCGCGAAAAACCGGAATGACCCCTTGGTTCTAAGGTGTGATCATGAACTAAATCATAACAATCCTCTTGATCGCCTGCATGATTCTTGTTGAGCCGGGCATCTTGATTATCACTGTTCACTATCTATAGCCCGTTTTATCCGGCGATCAGTGAAGAGTTGAACCTTTGCTGTCTTTTTCAGAATAATAGCACGCATCACCTTTCTTTGTTTCTCTCAATCGCATTCCATGGAAAGACAACCGCACTATGGCCAAAATCGTTTTTATTGGAGCAGGTAGCCTGGGTTTCACACGGGGACTCGTCCGTGACCTGCTGACCTTCCCGCTACTTCAGAATGCGGAAATCGCCCTGGTGGACATTGACGCGGAGCGGCTCGATTTCGCCAGACGCGCCGTGGAAGCCATCATCGCCCGGGGCAATTACCCCGCGAAAGTAACCGCGAGTTCGGATCGCCGCGAGGTTCTGAAAGGCGCGGACGCCGTGTGCTGCACCATCCTGTGCGGCGGGGTGGATATCTGGCGGCACGACATCGAAATTCCGAAAAAATACGGGGTGGACACCAACATCGGCGACACCCGCGGCCCGAGCGGTATCTTCCGCGCCCTGCGCACCATACCCACCATGCTCGACATCTGCCGCGACATGGAAAAGTACTGCCCGGAGGCCATCCTGCTCAATTACACCAATCCCATGGCCATGCTGTGCCGTGCCATGCAGCGCCGGTCCCCCATTCGCGTCACCGGCCTGTGCCACAGCGTCCAGGGTACCGCAGGCATGCTGGCGGAGTGGATCGGCGCGCCCCTGGAAGAGGTGGATTATGTGTGCGCCGGTATCAACCACCAGGCGTGGTACTTGGAATACAAGTGGAAAGGCAAGGATGCCTATCCGCTTATCCGCAAGGCGGTGGCGAAGAAAAAAATATTCAACGCGGAACCGGTGCGCAACGAAATGTTTCGGCACCTGGACTATTATGTGACGGAATCGAGCGGGCACAACAGCGAGTATAACTGGTGGTTCCGCAAACGGCCCGATCTCATTGAAAAGTATTGCACCCACGGCACCAACTGGAACCCGGGTGAATACGCCTATATCCTCAAGGAATACCAGCGCATCAGCAGAACCTGGAAGAAGGAAGTAAAAAAATGGTTTGATGACGGCGCGCCCCTTGACCTGGCCCGGGGGCATGAATATGCCGCCTACATCATCAACGCCTATGTCGGCGGAGAACCCTTCGAGTTCAACGGTAATGTGCCCAATACGGGGCTCATCACCAATCTTCCGGAAAACGCCTGTGTCGAAGTGCCCGTGCTGGCCAACCGGCGGGGTTTTAACGCCATCCATGTGGGCGCGCTGCCGCCCCAGTGCGCCGCGTTGAACACTATCAGCGTGGCCGTGGAGGAAATGGCGGTGGAAGCGGCGCTGACCGGCGACCCCCGGCTCGTGTTCCACGCCGTTGCCTACGATCCCTTGACGGCCGCGGTGCTGTCCCTGGCCGAAATCAAGAGCATGGTGCAGGAAATGCTCAAGAAAAACGAGCGCTACCTGCCGCAGTTTAAGAACATACGGTTGTAAGTGAATGCAGGGCGATATGGGACCTATAAGACGTATAGGACCTATGAATTGGCTGGAATCTGCGCGCGTTTAAGTCCCGCGCGTTTTGGTGCAATGCCGGCATCGATTATAAACTGTTTTGTCTATAACACCGGAGACGATTTTAAATGCCTTACAAAGCCCCTGATATCAAATCCGGCCGAAATGCGGCGGCGAACCTGTGTCATCTGACTGGGCGCGCGCTTGTTATTACCATGGAACTCCCGTGGGCGTTGTTTCGCAATCACTATGAGTGGCAGCCGGACAGCATCCATTTCGTGCAGGATATGGACCTCGAAACACTGGAGCGCCTGGAACAGACGCTCCCTTCCTGCGATGTGGTGGTCGGACTCGGCGGTGGCTCCTGCTGCGATACCGCCAAGTATCTCGCCTGGAAGCGCGGCTGCCGGATGGTGCTGGCGCCCACGATTATTTCGGTGGACGCCCCCCTGACCAACATGATTGCCGTGCGCGTGGATAAAACAGTCCAGTACATCGGGGATATCTTCCCGGAAGAGTTACTCATAGACCACACACTCATCCAGGCAGCCCCGAAAGCGCTTAATCGCGCCGGCGCCTGTGACATTGCCAGCATTCATACCGCCCTGTATGACTGGCGTCTCGCCCATCAGGATGTCGGGGAGGCCTACGTTGAAGAAGTGGCAAAACAAGCCATGGACTGCCTAAACATCCTTGACGCCAGCGCCGCGGAAGTGTACGGGGTCACCCCAAAAGGCATAGACACCATTGTGGATCTCTACCGCCGGGAGGTGAAGTTCTGCGCTGAAATAGGCACGAGCCGCCCGGAAGAAGGGGCGGAACACATCGTGGCCTATGCCATGGAACACCTGACGCGCCGCCATTTTCTTCACGGCGACCTGGTCGGCCTCGGCATACTGGCAATATCAAGACTGCAAAACAACCAGCCGGAATGGGCGCTGGATCTGATACGGCGGTGTGGTCTGCGGTACGCATGCCCTGACGCCAGTATCGAGGAGATCAGGACAGCCTTGACGACCCTGAAGTCTTTCAAGCATCAGGCCGGCTTGTTCTACAGCATCATCGACACGGCCGACATTAGCCCGGAATGGGTGGACGCGGTGGTGACGGAAGTGCGACAGGCAAGAGCGTAAAAACCGCGCGCCCGGGCGGTGGAAAGGAAAAAACCATGCGAATCCTGACCATTATGGTACTCATGGACGTGTTATGCCTGCAGGCAGTTTCATGGGCCGATATCCCGACGCCCACGCCGGGAATTGCGGCAACACCCTGGCGCCTGCAGTACGGCGCCCCCGCGAAGGAATGGGTCGAGGCCCTGCCCATTGGCAACGGCTCCATGGGTGCCATGATCTTCGGGGGCGCCGCCGAAGAACGCGTCCAGTTTAACGAAGACACGCTTTGGACCGGGCATCCCCAGGATTACCAGCACCCGGGCGCGGCGGAAGTGCTGCCGGAACTGCGGCGGTTATCATACGAAGGCAAACAGAAAGAGGCGGAAAAACTGGCCATGGAACGCTTCATGAGCGAACCGTTACGCCAATGCGCCTATCAGCCTTTTGGGGATATCCTGCTGCGTTTTGAAGGCCATGAGACCCCATCGGCCTATAAACGGAGCCTGGATTTGGAGACTGCCCTGGCGCATGTGACCTATGATGCGGGCGGGATATCCTTTTCACGGGAGATTTTCGCAAGTTATCCGGATCACGTCGTTGTAATCAAAATCGAGGCGGGGGAACCAGGAGCGCTCTCTTTCGATGCCGTTTTTAATACCCCGCACGCGGAACATGAACAATCAGCCACCGCTCCGGATACGCTGGCGCTGCGGGGCCGGGTAACCCACGTTTCGGAGTGCGGCACGGAAAGCAGGCTTCGTTTTGAGGCGCGGTTACACGCGCGCGTGGAGGGCGGACAGGTTATTGTTGCGGATACGGGCATGCAGGTGCGCAATGCCACAAGCGCCGTGCTGATGCTGGCAGCGGCAACCAGTTTTGTCAATTACGGGGATATTTCCGGCGACCCGACGCAGCGCTGCGCTGACAAACTCCAGGCGATAAAGGATTACGACTACGCCGCCTTGAAGCAACGGCATCTGGAGGACTATCAGTCTCTTTATAAGCGCGTAAGCATTGATCTTGGCGTCAGCGAAGCCGTGAACAGGAATACGGACAAGCGTCTGAAAGCCTATCGAAACGGTGGTGATCCGCACCTGGCGGCGTTACTCTATCAATACGGGCGCTACCTGCTTATCGCTTCCAGCCGTCCCGGCGCGCAACCGGCCAATCTGCAGGGCCTGTGGAACGAACAGTTGGACCCGCCCTGGGACAGCAAATACACCGTCAACATTAACACCGAAATGAATTACTGGCCCGCGGAACTCACCAACCTTTCCGAATGCCACGAGCCCCTGTTTAAAATGATTGAGGAATGTTCTGTGACAGGTGCCCAAACCGCCCGAACCTTTTATGATTGCGACGGCTGGGTGTTGCACCATAATACCGACTTGTGGCGCGGCACGGCGCCCATCAACCATTCGAACCATGGCATCTGGGTGTCCGGCGGCGCATGGCTGTGCCAGCATTTGTGGTGGCGCTTCGAGTACACCCGGGACCTGGATTTCCTCAGGAACCGCGCTTACCCCGTGATGAAAGGAGCCGCGCAGTTTTTTGAAGACTACCTGACGGAAGACCCGCGCAATGGCGGGAAATGGCTGATTTCCGGACCCTCCAACTCTCCGGAGATCGGAGGCCTGGTGATGGGGCCCACCATGGACCACCAAATTATTCGGGTCCTGTTCGCCTCCTGCATTGAGGCCTCTGAAATTCTGGGCGTGGACCAGGAGTTCCGGGAGCGTATGCGAAACATGTGCGAACGCATTGCGCCAAATCACGTGGGAAAGCATGGACAGTTGCAGGAATGGCTCGAAGACAAAGACAATCCCAGGGAAACGCACCGCCACGTTTCGCACCTGTGGGGGCTGCATCCCGGCAATGAAATCACCCGGGACCAGACGTCTGATCTTTATGATGCCGCTCGTCAGAGCCTGCTCTTCCGAAGCGACGCCGGCACCAGTTGGTCCATCAGCTGGAAAATCAATTTCTGGGCGCGCCTGCATGACGGGGAACACGCGTACCGCCTGCTTCGGAACCTGCTCACGCCGCCGGTCAGTCTGTCCAACCTGTTCAGCAACCATCCGCCCTTCCAGATTGACGGCAACTTCGGCGCCACCAGCGGCATCACCGAAATGCTGCTACAGTCCCATGCCGGTTTCATAGAACTGCTGCCCGCCCTGCCCGCGGCCTGGCCCAAAGGGCATATCAAGGGAATACGCGCTCGCGGCGGTTTTGAAGTGGACCTTGCCTGGGAGCAGGGCGCCCTTTCCGAGGCTGAAATCCGAAGCATCGGCGGCGATTCCTGCCAGGTGAGGTACAAGGGCACCACTATCACGCTTGCACCAGGCCGCGGCAACAGCGCAACCGTTACCAGCAATTCATTCTAACGGCGCCTGGGTATTCAACTCGAATTCGCAGAGGCGGTTTCCCGTTTCCGGGCCTTTTGCGGTAAAATCCATCTCGTGTGAACCGTTGCAGACGGATTCGGCTCTTTTCAACCTCCAGGAATGCTACATCATGAACAGACACAGCCAATCCATGTCCATTATTGTTTTCGTGCTCTCCGGCCTTATCCTGCCGGCCTATACCGATACGGTTTCCCTGAACAACGGCGACCGCATCACGGGGACTGTCACCTCCGTTGCGGACGGCAAGTTAAGCATAGAAACGGCGTATGCCGGCACGCTGAGCATCTCCCTGGAAGCGATTACAGGCTTGAAAACCGAGAAAAGCCTTGCCGTCAAACTGTCGGACAACCGCGTTCTTGAGGGAGTGTTGTGTACCCGGGACGAAACCCAGGGCATTGCAAAGGAAGACGCCTGGCAGGCAATGCCCGTCGAGGAAATCGTGGTGTTAGCCCCCGATATGGAGGCCTTGGACGCGGCCGTGCTCGCCATGCGGCCAAAGTTGTGGAGCGGCGCCGTGGAGGCCGGGGCGTCTTTGAGAAGCGGCAACACGGACACCACTGACCTGAAACTCTCCCTGTCACTTAAACGGGCAACAGAAAAGGACACGCTTGATCTCAAGTTTTCAGCCGCCTATGGCGAAGCGG
This sequence comes from Candidatus Hydrogenedentota bacterium, assembly GCA_012730105.1. Lineage (GTDB taxonomy): Bacteria > Hydrogenedentota > Hydrogenedentia > Hydrogenedentales > CAITNO01 > JAAYBJ01. Next base: position 808 of record JAAYBJ010000121.1, on the reverse strand, counting down.
AAGATGTATTGAACACCCGGCGCTACACAGGGGATTTCCGTTGGCAACATAAAATTCATGACCGCTTCTATTTTTACACCATGGGACTCGCAGAACGGGACGACGGCCGGAAACTCGATCTGCGCCTGCAGGGCGGGGCAGGTTTCGGGTACGAAATTCTTAAACAGGAAAAGACGCAGCTCTCCGCCGACCTGGGCTTAACCTATACCTATGAACGCTGGGCGCCATTTACGCCCTGGGAACGGGACCAAGTAAAGGCGGACACGCGCAACGGCGCTTTCAGCGAACTGTCCGGCCTTCTTTCCGACATCTTAGATGACGGGCTTTTATTCTCCGGCCATGTGAATACCCTGCAGGATATTCTAGCCAGAATTCGCAACCCCTTGGGCGATTACGCACGACAAACGGAACAGTACCCGAACCTGCAGATTGGAGTGCGTTTCAGCCGGAACCTGTTCAAGGAAAGTGTCCTTTCCGAAGAACTCACCCTGCTGCCTAATCTTGAAGATATGGGCGAATTCCGCGCGTTGTCACTGTTGGCCTTGACCACGCCGCTTTCCGAATCCATCAGCGTAAGAACCTCTCTGAAGTCGGAATATGACAGCCTCGCCGATCAAAAAGCCGTGGAGGAATGGGACCACCTGTTCATGACAGAAATCAGGTATTCTTTCTAACGTGGGCCTTGCCCACAACCCAGAAAGAAAATATTCGGAGTATGTTGTTCACACTTTAGTGTGCGTGTTAACACAATCGCCTTGAACAACTTAGCACGCTAAAGCGTGAACAACATACCGAACTTCTTGTTTTT
>JAAYBJ010000120.1 GCA_012730105.1 Candidatus Hydrogenedentota bacterium | reverse complement strand
TAGACCCCGCGGTATCTTTTATCGCGGTGCGCCGTCCAGATAAGACGCCCCTGGCGGTGCTGGCGAACTACTCGCTTCATTACGTGGGCGATACGGAAGCGGCGGTCCTGTGCGCTGATTATTTCGGTTTCTTTGCCAACGCCCTTGCCGAACTGATGGCCCCGGCCGTCAACGGAGCGCCTTTCCTCGCCATGATGTCCAATGGCACGAGCGGCAACATTAATAACGTCAACTTTCGTGAGCCGGGCACGCCGGGCGCGCCCTACTCGCGTATGAGTGCCGTGGCCTCTAAAGTAGCTAATGAAGTCCACCAGCGTTACCAGGAATTGGAATTTCACGACACCGCGCGCCTTGCCTCAGCCACCCGTGAAATCACCCTTGGCGTACGGAAACCGAACGCAGAAGACCTGGAACGGGCCCGTGCCATTGTTGATGCCGCGGAAGGCCCCGTCATGAAAAAATCCGAAGAAGTCTTTGCCCGGGAAAGCCTCCTGCTGGCAGACTTCCCCGATACCGTGTCCGTGCCGCTCCAGGCGTTGCGCATCGGCGATCTGGGCATTGCCGCCATCCCTTGCGAAGTCTTTGTGGAAATCGGGCTCGCCCTGCGGGCCTCCTCTCCGTTTAAAAATACCTTTACCATAGAACTGGCCAATGGCTACAACGGCTATCTGCCGACTGCGGAACATCACGCCTTGGGTGGTTATGAAACCTGGCGCGCACGATCCAGTTACCTGGAGGTGGCGGCAGCGGAGAAGATTCAGCACGTCATCGGAGAACTCTTGAGCCAGGTAAAGGCCTGAACGGAAGGCGTGCCATGTGCCCATTAGGTAAAACCGCGCATTTGAACCGTATCCTGGCGTTTCGAGAGCGGCGGGTGCTGACGGTCGCGGTGGACCATATGATCAATTACCCTCTCGGCTTTCCCGGGGGGTTGCTGCATATGGAAACGACCCTTGCCAGGATCATCGAAGGCGGCGCGGACGCCCTGACCATGAACAAGGGAATCGCCTTGCGCTATATGCAACCCCACGCGGGGCGTATTCCGCTCATTATTCAGAGCATGGCCCTGCGCCCCGAAGAACCCGATTTCGCGGACACGGCCACAGTGGAAGAAGTGGTGGGCATGGGCGCGGACGCCATCGCGGTGGCCATGTTTGTTTACTGCAACGCGGAGATGAAGTACCTGCGCCATCTTGCCGATGTGGTGCGCCGCGCGGCCCCCTTCGGACTGCCGGTCATCCCCCATATTTATCCCCTGGCAAGCGGCGATGAACGGCACACCGTGCTCCACGATCCGGAACATGTTTTTTATGCCGCCCGCGTTGGCTTGGAAATGGGCGCAGACATCATCAAAGTGCCCTATACCGGCAATGTGGCCTCCTTCCGGGACATTGTCAACACCCTTGCCGTTCCCATTGTGGCCGCGGGCGGTCCGCGCTGCGCCTCCCTGGAAGATGCGGAAAAGATGGCCTGCGAGATCGGCCAATCCGGCGCCGCCGGCGCCACCATGGGCCGCAATGTGTGGGAATTTGAAGACATCCCCCAAGCCATTCAACGGCTGAAAGCGGCCATCAACGGACAATAATCCCTACGACGCGGAAGAAACCGATGAAGTGGCCCGCATTCGATACTCCCGATGCCCGGAAACCTACCAGAAGACGGCGTAAAACACCCCGATACAGACCAAAACAACTACGGCTGCCGCCGCCGCAACCGGATCGACACGCTGTTCTATTTCCATGCGCACGGGGAGGACCACCGGCCTGGGGTTGGGCCATATCAGGGTCATGATCCCCATCACCGCAAATACGGCAAAGAGGGTGATGGCCATCCGGTTCAGGTAGGCGATGTCATTAAACTGCCATTGCAGGAACCCGTAGATCGGCGCGCTGACAAGCAGAGCCGCGGCGCCTGCAGCGCGGGGCGCCCGTTTCACAATAAACCCGAACACGAAAGCGGCAAGTATGCCGGGTGAAATATAGCCCTGGAACTCCTGGATATAGTTGAAGATACCGCCAAAACGTTCATTGCCCAGGAAGGGGGCAATCAGACATGCGACCACCACGAAAACCAGTGTGGCGCCCCGGCCGGTAAAAACGAGCGTACGTTGAGACGCCTCCGGACGCAAATAACGCCGGTACAGGTCCATGGTAAAGATAGTCGACGCACTATTTAGCATGGATGCCAGTGAACTGATGACAGCCCCCGCAATGGCGGCCAGCATCAACCCGCGCACCCCGGCGGGAATAAGGTTTCGTATTAGCGTGGGGTAGGCCTGGTCTGGGGAGCTCATATCGCCGGCATATAACTGGTGGGCAATAATGCCGGGCATGACAACAAAGAAAGGCACCAATACCCACAGCGCTGCGGCAAAGATAATACCCAGCTGCCCGTGGCGCAACGTCTTCGCGGCCAGGGTACGCTGCACGATGAACTGATTCAATCCGCAGTAATAGAAATTGGGAATCCAGATGCCGAGTAACAGCGCCGTCCAGGGCAGGTAAGGATGATCCGCCGGCAGGACCATGTGCAGTTTGTCGGCGTTGTATTCCGCAAAGGCGTCCCAGCCGCCCACGGCCTTCAGGCCCAGAAATAGTGTGATACACCCGCCCAGCAGCAGGCCCGCCCCCTGGATCAGGTCTGCCCACGCCACCGCTTTCAGGCCGCCCCAGATTGTGTATAGCGCGGCGATGGCGCCGATCAGCCAAACGGCTTGTTCCAGCGGCATGTTGAAAATCGTGTGCAGCGTGAGGCCGCCGGAATACAACACGGTGGCGGAGGTAACCAGCACATAAATGACGACCGTATACGCCGCCATGATACCGCGCG
>JAAYBJ010000119.1 GCA_012730105.1 Candidatus Hydrogenedentota bacterium | reverse complement strand
GACTGCCGCCCCTCCCCGATCTTGAGAATCTTACCGCCGCACAACTCAAGGAAATGGCCAAAGAGCAAGGCATCTCCCTCAACATGACCAAAGAGGACACGATTGCCCTGCTGGACAAGATCGAACCGGGTAAGGACCACTCAGGCCTGATGGGGCAGGAACTCGCAGCCGCCAAGGCAAAGCACGGCATCGGCGTTCTCAAGAATAAACAGCAACTTGTCGAGGCGCTCCAGAAGAAGGCAGGCCAGCAGATGGCCCAACAGGCCCAGAAACAGGCCCAACAGGCAGCGGCAAAGAAAGCGAAGGATTTGGCCCAGGCATCCGTCGAGAAGGTAGTACTGCCGGCAGAACCGACCCAGTTCCAGGGGTTTCTTGCGCAAGTGAAGGAGGCAGAGCAGGCGCTCGCAGGCGGCGGATTGGTATCAACCGACGAGTTAAAGCCCTTGGCTGAATCGCTGGCCCTCAAGAAGAAACTGTTTCACGACCAGATTGCCGGGATGAAAGCGGGTGACCTAAAGAAACTGGCAAAGGACAGCAAGGTCAAGAACTGGCAATGGGGCAGCAAAGACGACTTCGTTGCACTCTTCACCGAAACGGACGAGGCCAAGGTCGCGGAGATTCACGCCAAACTCGAAGCGGGCTATAAAGCACACCATGAAAAGTATGGAAAGAAGAAGAGTAAACCGTCCTCTTCCGCGCCCAAACCCACGCCTGTTCCCGCACCCGCGCAAGAAGCTTCGGATAAGCCGGTCCCATTTAAGAAAAAAGGGGCGGAGTTCGATGCTGTAGACGATGCGTGGTCGAAGCGGAAGAGCGCTGGGGCCTTCAAATTTCAAGAAAAAGCGCGTGTCGAAGGCGCCCACGAGAAGGAATTCTGGATAGACGAGCACGGTGACCGCTGGTTGTTTAAGCCGGTGGCCGAAAGGGATGAATTCGTTGCCCATGGCGAGGAATCCGCCTACCGCATCGGTCGGCTTATCGATCCGGACGCCGTAGAAGTGCGCACCATACGGCTGAATGGCCGCATGGGTTCCATACAGCGCTGGCGTACTGACCTGAAGGCCGATTTCGATTTTCGCCACACCCTTCCGGAAAATCTGACCTCCGATGAAGTCGCCCAGATTCAACGGGAGCATGTACTGGATTGGCTGGTTTCAAATCACGACGGGCACACGAAACAGTTTATCCGGGCGAAAGATGGCCATGTCTATGGCATAGACAAGGGGCAGGCATTCAAATTCCTGGGAAAAGACAATCTGTCGGTTGACTATCATCCGAACCGTGCGTTCGGAGAGCAGGAGCCCTATTACAACACCGTGTTTCGGGCGGCAAAGGATGGTAAGATTCGCTTTGACCCCGCGGTGACGCTTCGGCACATTCAAGAAGTCGAAAAGGTCTCCGATGACAATTACCTCGCCCTGCTGCGTCCCTATGCGGAGGGACGCTTTAAGGGTGACCAGACTGGCCTGAAGCATTTCTACGATCAGGCCCTGGAAAGAAAACACAACCTTCGTCGGGATTTCGAGGGGTACTACGGCGATATTCTTGGCGATAAGAAGTTCTCCTTTCAGCAACTGGGCGCAGCTACGGGAAAAAACAAGCGCATCAGCGCCGCTCAAGAACGCATTCTCCAGGAAGCGGAGGCGCTGGGCTGGCAGGGTAAGACGTTGCCCATTGATTTTGATGATATCGAGGACCAGAACGCGCTGGTGTTCAATGAGACCTACCAGGGAAAGACCCGGACGGTCCTGAAACTGAAATTACGGCCAGAAGCGGATGCCCGGATGTTGGGTGGGCTGCGTAAAGGAGACATGCGTGGTGCGCCCCAGCGGGTCGGCAAGGCCCTTGATGAGGACGTTTTCTATAATGACATCCTCGCTGCGGTGAAAACGGTCAATCACCACCAGCAGGACGGTCAGTACAACATGACGAGTCTGGAAAAATCCATAAAGCACAAATCCGCTTTGCAGGCCCTGATCAAGCACGATGATGCAGAAATACGCGATATGGCCCAAGGGTACCTTGCCTGGATCGAGAAAGCAGAAAAGGCCCATAGCGAAAGACAGGGCATAGACGGAACACTCAACCAGTACCTTCGCAAACAGGAGCCACCCCGCCGTAAATCAGAAGCGGCCTTTACGGTCGAACGGGGCGGTGTGGAAAGTACATTGCGCAGCATCGAAAAGGGCGTTATTACGGTCCAAGACGATGCGGCGTCAAACACTGTGATGTTCCGCGGACACCACATGAAAAAGGGCGAACAGTACACGGCCACATTCCCCGACGGTACACGCGTGCGATATCGGCCGTGGAACGATGCGAACCATTACGCGCAACGAGGAGAAATGGAGGTTACCCTGCCCAGGAAGGCCTCGCCGGACGACGTGGCCGATACGTTGACGCAGTTGGAGGGGCTGGGCATCAATACCGCCGAAGCCTTGCCCGAACATACCGAGTGGATGTACTTGCGAAAAATGGCATACGTGGCTAAAGCGGATGACAGTGATGCCTATAAACAGGTGCTGAAGGGGCTTGAGGACCGGGATGCCACTGTGACGGAGCGTGTACAGACGTTGCGTGGGTACTGGCAGCAACAGCTCGGCGTACGCGACCTGACGACCATGCCCGGTTACAATCCGCACGGTGAGTACCAGATGGGATTTCTGGACCGGAAACTCGAGGGCGGCTATCGGCATCAGTACCGGTTCGATTTGTCGGACAAAGACTTGGAAAAAGAGATGAAAGGGCATGCCTTGTTTCACAACCTCACGGATGGGGCGCGGATGGACACCTTCATTGAGACCGTACTGGAGAACAATGGCGCCATGGTAAGCACCGTCGAAAAAATGCGCATCGGCATCCCGCCAGGCGGCATGTCGCCCTCGGCCGACATGGATACGGGCGGCGCCAGCTACTTCTTTACGCGCATCAAGAAATTGCCCGCCCGCGGTAAACCAACATCCAAGGGGCTGTATTTTAAGAAGCGAATGCTACGGCGCATGGACGCCGTCAGCTATGACCATGACGCCTTTGGGCGGGTTACCGACGACTATGTGCGCAGCAGACGCGGCAATACTCCGGAGGAATGGCGCCAGTTCGCGGGTTCCACCGGCAACGAGACCATTTTCAAATACTCCGTTACGCTGTTGGACAATGTTGAGTATATTGTCACGGACAACGCAACCGAACGGAACCGCGTTTTGAATAGCTTTGTGAAACGAGGCATCACGGTGTTGCCTGATGGCCGTAAGATTGAGGAGATTATCCTGTGAAAGCATTTATCGAAGGCGAAAAGAAGCGCCTTCAAGGCCTGCTACGGCTCTTTAACGAACTCGGCAGCCGCATGGCTGTTTTTGGTGAAGACAAAGTGCGTCTTTTCGACGAACTCGTGGACAGTGTTGTCGTCACGCGGATTGCCCCGCATTTCAATGCACAGGGTAACCATACGCATTCGGACTTCTGGTTGCTCTGGAAATCCGTGGGCTACAATAACGGCTGGCAATACGCGCATACCGTCAAGATCGTCCAGGTGAGCGTACTTGACACCCTCGAAAACTGCTGGCTTATTGTCGAACTGACCGATGACCGCGGCCGCCGGTTTCATGTTGAACTCATCGAGCCGATCTCCGAGTCGGACTATGCCCGCGACTGGCGCGAATGGCAGAAGTACAAGGCGGAAAATGCCGCGATGTTTGCGCGTATTGACGCAGAAATGCTGCAGGAACACCTGCAAATCGCGGAGGAATGGGCATGAAACTGCGGTATATGGTCGATTGCGTCTTACGTCATGATGAGAAAGGCCAGCCCTGGTACGAGCCCGTCGGCGTCTGGGTCCAAGGACCCGGTCCGGGTCTCGACATCGAGATGTTTTACATCGACAGCAACGACCCCGCCGTTCTCGCGCGCAAAGACGAGGCCAACTGGGTGCTCAACCGCCTCGTCGAAGCCGATGCTACAAGCCTGCCTGAGGACTTTCTGGAATACCATCGCCGGACACGCTCACCTTATGACGGCAAATTTCTGCAGGCCACAAGTGGAGATAATCATAGTTTGACAAAGTCGACATGGGAAACCATTATTTGCTCGTTGATAAACGATAATACATGAGATGACGATCATACGGCGGCAAAATACGTGTAAATATGCTTGCTAATAATGCCTCTTATTTCTTCGATATCGGAGGCGTTCTGCATAGGATTTGAGGCTAATCGCACCAATAAATTGCTCAAGTCTCCAGATGAGCTTCACCGTTACCGTCAAAATGAATATTTCTAAGTTGCTCATCAGTGATAATCTTGTCAATATTCTGAGATGCTAATTTTATAAGTAGCTTGGGCTTTCCATGTGTGGCGATGAAAGACTCTAGGCCGAACCAAAGCCAAGGCATTGTAAATGTCAGGCCGCGCAACGGAATCAAGGTATCACCACAGCGTAGATGCCCCCCTGGAACAACAAATGATGCGTATGTCTTTTCAGGCGGTGCGGGTGTCACCTTGGCAAGTAATTCTCCAAGATGGTAGATAGGCACTCCGCTTCTATCCTCCAAAACATCACAAATTCTGCATGGTATTTCTTCGCCTTCCTTCAGATTGGCCCGCAATTTATTGCAAACATCTTCGCCTTCAGGAGTGAAGACTACTTTCTCGATCTGCAATTGCTCCGAAAGTGGAACGCCGGCCCATATCGTCAAGTGAATAGACTCGATCCGACCTTCCCGATCTTTTTCAGTCGATTTTCGCAAGTGAGCAAGATCGATTGGCTTGCCTACGATCTGGGAGGATTCTGCTGCGTATTTCTTAGCTTCTCTCGAATACTCCGTTGCGGAGAAGAATAATCCACGAGTTACTTCCAGTTCGGGAAGTCCTCCTCCGAGCTTTTGTAGATCAGGGCGTCCCACTTTATTGCAGGTATTCGTATAATCCTTCGCTTCCCCAAAGACTCGATGTCCATTCTGTTCATACAACACATCTATCTGGTATAGGGACTTGCTAAATTCCCCGCGCAGACGCTGGTTGTGCTTGACACACCCATCCTCGTTGAGGATCTTTACGACTGCGGCCGCCAACATTTCATAGCTCTGCCCCTCTTTCGTGGGACGAAAACCATATATTTCCTCAAATAGTTCATCCATCAGAGACATTCTGAAGTACTCCTTATTACAAAGAGACTGATAGGTCAATTGTGCCCGACAACTGTGGTGATCGGGTTGCCTCCCAAGGATCGGCATGCATTTTTTTTTCCGAATTATAGTATAACAAAAGAGTAATCGATTCTCTGCAATGATAGTCGATGTCCGGCTCTCTTCCAAAGCAATACAATCCCGACAATTCCCGACGTCTTCCGGTAAATAACCCATAGCGGGTTCTTGGTCCGCCGTGGACCATGCCCCGCAATTTACCGGGAGAACTGCATGGAACTGTTTGCAACCGACCTGGAGCGGCTTGGCTTCCTGCTGGAGGCG
>JAAYBJ010000118.1 GCA_012730105.1 Candidatus Hydrogenedentota bacterium | reverse complement strand
GCGTTTTACGTGTTTCATCCCGCCTTCGGCTATTTCGCGGACGCCTTCGGTCTTGAGCAGCGGCCGATTGAAAGTGAGGGGAAGAGTCCCGGGCCCCGGCGGCTTTATGAAATTATGGATGAGATAAAAGGCGCGGGCGTCAAGGCCATTTTTGAGCAGCCCCAGTTTAAGGCAGCGGAGTTAAAGGCCGTCGCGGAGGAAACCGGAGTGAATATTGTTTTGCTGGACGGCTTGGCGGGTGATTACAGCGCGAACATGAAACGCATGGCGCTGGAGTTGGTGGCCCATCTGTAAGAAAGGTTACCGAGTGACCGGTTTTAACACATCCTGCCCGAAAGATGACCCACACGCTATACAGATAACGGACGCGTCGGTATATTATGGTGCGTTGCCGGCGTTGCTGGATGTTACTATGGTGATTGAACAGGGCCGTTTCGCCACCATCGTCGGCCCAAATGGCGGGGGAAAGACCACGCTGTTTAAGTTGATCCTGGGGCTGGTCCGGCCTTCCCGCGGCACGGTGCGGGTTTTGGGCAGGCCGCCCGGCGACGTGCGGTGTTCCATGGGCTATGTGCCGCAAAGCACTCGCTTTGATCCGCTGTTTCCCGTGCGCGTGTCTGATGTGACGCGCATGGGCTGCCTCGGCGGCAACTTCGGTCGGCGAAGTGAAACGCGCGACCGGGTGATGGGTGCGCTGGAGGCGGTGGGGCTGGAGAATCTGGCCGGCCGGTGGTTTAACAGCCTGTCGGGCGGCCAGAAGCAGCGCGTGCTCATTGCGCGCGCCCTGGCGGGGAGCCCTGAAGTGCTGCTCCTGGACGAGCCGACCTCCAATGTGGACCTCAGTGCGGAAGAGATGATTCTTGAAACCCTGGAGGGGCTGCGCGGAAAGATGACGATCCTCCTCGTCACCCATTACCCCAAGGTGGCCATGCGCTTCCTTGGCGAGGTGTATTGCGTGAACCGGAACGTACACATCCACCCGCCTACAGACCGGATGGATGAAGACTTGATGCGGCATATTACCGGCATGGCGGCGCCCGCCGTATTCCAATCGGGTGCGGAAGGGGGGCGCCATGCCTGAGTTCTGGAATGCCGTCCTCACCCAGCCCCTGGCACGCAACGCCGTGCTGGCCGCGCTGTTGCTGAGTGTGGCCTGCGGTACGGTCGGCACCTACGTGGTGGTGCGCCGGATCACCTATATCGCCGCCGGTGTCGCTCACTGCGTGCTGGGCGGTATGGGCGCCGCGCGCTATCTTCAGGTCGCCCTCGGGTGGGGCTGGCTGCATCCCATCTATGGCGCGCTGGTTGCCGCCCTTGCCGCCGCCGGCATTATCGGCTGGGTGTCGTTGAACAGCCGGGAACGGGAGGACTCGGCCATCAGCGCCGTCTGGTCCGTTGGCATGGCGCTTGGGGTGATTTTTATCTACCTGACCCCGGGATACGCCTCAGACTTGATGGGCTACCTCTTCGGCAACATACTGCTCGTCACCGGCAGCCATCTATATATACTTCTCGCCCTCGACGTGGTCATTATGGTGATTGTGGCGCGCTGGTATGATGAATTCGAAGCCGTGTGCTTCGATGAGGAATATGCCCGGACGCGGAATATCAATGTCAATAGAATCTATATTCTGCTGCTTGCGCTTACGGCCCTGACGGTGGTCGCCTTGTCCATGATTGTCGGCATTGTGCTGGTCATTGCCCTGCTGACCCTGCCGGCCGCCCTGGCGGGACGTTTCGCCGGGTCCCTGGCACAGATGATGGCGCTCGCGGCGGTATTATGCGCCCTCTTTTGTCTCCTCGGGCTCGGTATCAGTTATGGGCCTGACCTGCCTGCCGGCCCGGTCATTATAGTGGTTGCGGGGGCCTGCTATTTCCTGGCCTCCCTGCTGTTTGCCCTGGCCCGCTATTTCCGGTCCGGGGGGCGCGCATAAACCGATATACGTTCCCTGTGTTTTTAGCCGCCGTCTTCTCTATCCCTCTTGACACGGAATTCCCGGAAGTGTATAACTATAAACAGTGCAAAACTTGCAATTAACCTAAAAAAGCAGTCGAACGGAATTGACAGCTTATTTTGTGGCATGAAATGGAGCAAAATATGGCTGTCTGCCCTAAAAATAAGTTCGGAAGGGAGGGACTGACCCCAGCGAACGCAGTGAGCCGGGTCTGTCCCTCCCTTCCGAATGGCTCCATTTTCATTGTTTATGGGGGAGGCAAAGCCTCATGACGAACTGTCCCTGCCTTCCGAAGAATAAAACCATAACCGAGTAACGCCGGGATGAAAGGAAACGCTATGAATCTTCAACTCGGGCGGGCTTTCAAAATCGTTTTGCAGACAACGCCTTATCTGCTTTATCGGGCGGCTGTTTATGGGATCGTATGCGGCACGGTCGCGCTGCTGCTGCTGGTGCTGGCGCTGATCGGCCGCGTTTTCGGGGGTGGCGCCGCGCTGGTCCTCTTTGTTATCGGCGCGGGCGCGGGCAGTTTCGGTTTGCCCCTGTTGCGCGAATATGTCCTGTACCTGCTTCGCGCCGGGCATGT
>JAAYBJ010000117.1 GCA_012730105.1 Candidatus Hydrogenedentota bacterium | reverse complement strand
TTCGTATGCGGGCAAGGCGTCCGTAAAAGCGCGCAGTTCCTCCAGATTGGCAAGGCCCCGTTCCGCATCCCAGATCAGGTTATTCAAGGCGGCATCCACTGAAAGGGATTCGGTGGAATCCGGCCAGGCATTCACAACAGCAAAATACGACAGGAAGGCGTCACTGACACTAGACTGCGCCAAAAACACGTCACCTTCGGCCAGCAACTGTTCCGCGCTTGGCGAGGATGACGCTGGAACCGACGATGTTGAAGCCTCAGATTCGCCTTCCACGGCAGTCGTAGCCCCCTGCGGCACTTCTTTGCCGGAACGATATACCCGGATGGCGCCACGGTCTTTCCCCTCCCGGGAGGAACGTACCGTATAGGCTTTGGCGAGAAGGGTGTCCAATGGTTGCATCCCGTCAACGGCGTCCTTGGACTCAGGCAGAAAACGGGCCAGGCGGATACGCTGTTCGCGCGGCAGGCGCGAGACGGCATCCTCGGGTTGGGAAGACTCGTGGCGGTCAACGGAACGTGGGTCAGGCAAGCCGACATCACCTATGCCCGCATCTTCCCCAACAGCATCCGCAACAGGTTCTGTTTGATATTCGTTAATGGGCGTATGCCGCGACAGCCGCAATGGCACGGACGCTTCCTCGGCATGGGCAGGTGTGGCACCCCACAATATTACGGAACAGGGCAGCAAGGTGGATACCACCAAAGCATTAACCACAACACCAAAAGTGGTTACCCCCCCCCTGCTACGATTGACGAATAATGTAAACATACCCTACCTCCCAGTCTTATTACGAACCACTATCACTAGCACTCTTTTAGTTTCATGAGATAAAAGGTATACGTTACACTTCTCTTATACCCCATTCCGTCCTGAATGTCAAGCTAAATTTTGCACCAGATCTCTAATGTCTTTGTGTTAATAATGGCACCAAGGAACCATTAAAACGTTCAAGGAGTCAATTGTCCCCACTGGACTTAAGCATGGAGCGTGGGACACACATCACCCGCTACTGAGATGGCAGACCGTCCTAAAAATTCGCGGCGCGTGCGAGGGCCTGGTCGGCGCTTTCTTTCAGAATTCGGGCGGCGGTTTCGGCGTCGTAGATACCGGTCATGATTTCAGTGACGGCACGCGCGGCAAAATCGCGCACCTGTTGCCAACCGGCGATGTTGGGTTCGGGCTTCGCAATGGGGAGGCAGTCGTAGGGCTCGCGGTTATAAGGCCATTCCTCCCAGAAGGCGAGCATGTCTGGATGTTGCAGGGCGCTTTTTCGCACAGGCATGTACCCCGTCTCAAGGGCCCAGCGGACGGACACTTCCGGGGTGGTAAAATGTTTCACAAAAGCCCAGGACGCTTTGACTTGCTCGTCACCGATGTTAAAGAGGCACACATTCGGGCCATAGAGCACGGTTGACGGCTGCGCCGGGTCCTTCTGGGGAATGCGCTTTACCCCCCACCGTTCCAGGTCCCCCTCCATCAGCAATTTCATGTCGGCCAGGGCGGAACTGGTACGCAGGACAAAGGCGATTGAATCTTTTGCAAGAGCCACATTGTCCTCGTAGGTTCCGGGGGCAATAAGATAGGCGAGTTCCTCGCGCGCCAGAGTTTTATAGAGTTTAAATACGGCCAGCGCCTGCTCGCTGTTGTACAGCGTCCTCCGGCCCTGCACGACTTCCCCCCCCATGCTGAAAATCATGCCGTTAAGGGTGGAACAATCCGCCTGCACGGCATGGGCGAACTTGCCGGTCCGCTGTTTCACCTGCCTGCATTGTGTCAGGAATTCCTCCCATGTTTCGGGGGGCGAGGTAATGCCCGCTTCCGCGAGCACTTTTTTGTTGAAATACAACATCAGAATACTCTTCGCAAAGGGGAAGGAATAATAACTGTTGCCGTATTCCGGGAAGCGGTTGGTCTCCAGCACACCCGGGAAGAAATCATTTAACTCCTCGGCGGACAGGCCCGTCTCCGCACTAGTAACGAGACTGTCGAGATTGCGCACGGCCCCAAGGGTGATGTATTCACTGGTCATGCTTTCGTAGGAAACCGCCATGGCCGGCAATACCCCCGCATTAATGCCGGCGGTCACCTTGCGAAAGATATCAGTGTAACTACCGGCCCGCTCCACCTTCACGGGCAGCCCCTTCCATCCCTTGTTAAAATCATCGACCAGGCTACGCAGTAATTCCGCGCTCTCCGTGGTCTGACGATCCCAAAACACCGCGCTGTCCGGATTTAGCGGCTGAAAAGCGGTATCACCAGTGCGGGAGGGCGCACGACCGCAGCCGACAATCATAACAGCGAGCAGACCGGCCATACCGATCGCCCGCACCGTTCGGCGAGAATTAAAACTACATGGGCACACGGGTGATTTAACCTTCTTCATATAATACAATCTCTTCGTCTTGATTCCTGCTTCGCAAAAAAGGGACAGACTACGAAATAGCCGTCATAAGATAAAAGTTTGTATTACGGAGTATTGACGGCAATTTCGCAGTCAGTCCCTTTTTTGCTCATTTCGAATGGTTCGTGTATTTCGTGGTAAGACACCTTCTTTTCCGATTCAGCCTTTGATGCCCGAGCCCAGCGCGCTTTCCACATAATGGCGCTGTGCCAGAAAGTATAGGATGACCGTGGGCAGGATGACAACCGTGGAAGCGCACATCAACAGGTTCAGTCGGGTGCCCGCGTCGCTGTAAAACGAAGTCAAGCCGACCTGCACCACCCGCATCTTCTCGTCGGCGGTCACGATAAGGGGCCACAACAGGGCATTGTAACTTCCCAGGAAGGCGAACAGCGCCACCGTCACCAGCATGGGTTTGACCAGGGGAATGCCTATGCGGAAAAGAAAACGGAGGTGACCGCAGCCATCCACGCGGGCCGCGTCATAATAATCCTCCGGGATGCCCAGAAAAGCCTGGCGCATCAGGAATATGGAGAAGGCGTTCGCGCACCAGGGCACAATCAACGCGAAATAGGTGTTGTACCAGCCCAGTCTGGTGATCAGCACGAAATTAGGCACAAACACCGCCTCAAAGGGCACCATCATCGAACACAAGGTGATCATGAACAAAAGACCCCGCCCGGGAAAGCGAAGGCGGGCGAAGGCGTAGCCCGCCATCAGCGAAGTCAGGCAGACCGAAAGGCACACGATCACCGACACCAGCAGCGAATTCAGGAAATACCGGCCGAAAGGCGCGGCGCGGAACGTGGCGGCCAGATTGCCCCACTGCCAGGTTTCCGGAAAAAGGCGCAGGCTGTCCGTGCTGGCTTCCGGCAGTGTTTTGAACGCCGTGCCCACCATCCAGACAAAAGGATAGACCGTGGCCAGCGCGCCAAGCACAAGAACGAGATATACGGTGATTTTATGGGCTCTCATAGGTAATGCACCCGGCGCTCCAGCACGCGCCACTGCACCAGGGTAAGCGCCACGATGGCCAGCATCAGCAGGACAGCCACAGCCGCGGCATATCCCCAGTACCCGTATTGGTAAAACTGGGCGTAGATATAAAGGATCAGATTCTGCCGGTCCGCCATGCTTCCGCCCTGGGTCAGGGCGTAGAAACTGTTGAAGGCTTGAAAGGCCTTGATCACCCCCACGACCAGCAGGAAAAATATGGTCGGCGATAATAGCGGCAAAGTAACATGGCGCAGCATGCGCCACCCCTCCGCGCCGTCAATCCGCGCGGCCTCCTCGAGTTCGCGGGGTATGGCGCTCAGCCCCGCCAAGAACACCACGATCATAAAGCCACAGCCGTGCCACACGTCGAACAGGATAATGCAGGTCAGCGCCAGGCTCGGCCCCCACGCGGCGGGAACCATGCCGTCGCTGAGGAGATACAACACGCCACGCGGCTCCAGCAGCCATTGCTGCGGTTCCGCGCCCAGATAGCCCAGCAACACGTTAACCACGCCGCTCTGCGGATTGAACAGACTGCGCCATACCATGGCCGCCGCCACGGCGGAGGTCACATAGGGCAGAAAGTAGAACGAACGGAGGAGCCCGCGGAACACCCTGATCCGATACAAGCCGAAGGCGACCAGAAAACTCAGGATCATGGAGGCCGGAATGACGCCCAGCACATAGTAGACCGTCACCAGCAGGCTCTGCCGGAAATCATGGCTGCCCAGCGCATCCAGGTAGTTTCCCGCCCCCACAAAAGATCCCATGCCATGTCGTCCCCCGAACAGGCTCATATAAAATGTGGAGCCCATGGGCACAAGGATAAAGGCCGTTAGAATCAGCAATCCCGGACACAGGAGAAGCAGCGCGGCCGGCGCATCTCCCCATCCGCGACGCCGCAAAGCATCCAGCAAATCATCCAACGCGCCCAGCAGTGTGTCAGGCAGACGAAAGACCCCTGAAATAAGTCTTACGACAGCGTTTGCCCGGGAAGGCATGCGGCAGTTCTCCCAAAATCCTTGGATCCGCTATTCCATCGGCAACAGGTCTATCCGGCGGAATTCCGTGGGATGGCTTTCCGCCTGCAGGGCGATATACCCTTCCCCCACCATCAGCGGGGCGCCCGCTTTGATCAAGGCCTGCGCGTCTTTATCATTGTCATCCAGCTGCGGCTTTTCGTATTCCAGAACGACTTCGCCGTCAATCAGGTGCCGAACGCGTTCATTTCCATTTACCTCAATTTCCACGGTCACCCATTGGTCGCCATGATAGGTCTTGGAACGGGAATCGATGCAATGCCGGGTGACCAGTTGGTCCTCCATGACCACATGGGTTCCCGGCGTGCAGAGATTGGCCGTGCTTCGGGGATGCGTGCCGTCGCCGCCCAGCAGTTGCACCTCGATGGAAACCGGAAAGTCCTGATCAACCGCCATACTCTCCGGCGCTTGGCAATGGAGCATGACCCCATTGTTACGCAAGGCCCACCCGGCGCCACCTTTCACCTGCTCGCCGACAAAACGGTATTCAACGCGCAGTTTATACTTGGAAAACTTGTCCTTGTAGAAGATATGCC
>JAAYBJ010000116.1 GCA_012730105.1 Candidatus Hydrogenedentota bacterium | reverse complement strand
CGGATTCTATGTATTATGGTGTAAACGCGCAGTAGCAAGCAGGCCTGGCGGGTGTGCGCCCACGCAAGCAACCCCGCTAGTAAATCTGATTTTATGGGCGGAATGCAAGTATTTTCATCGTTTCGCGTATATTCAGGCCTGCCGGCGTTCCCATTGTTTCTCGTAGTATTCGATAATGGCCGGCCGGTGGGAAAGGTCCCGGGGCGGCACGTTTGGTCCGCGGATGACAGGCGCGTTTTCGTCCAACTGTATTTCCCTGTTTCTGTCGTCGGGGCGCCACTGTCCGATGGCACGGGTTAGATCTTTGATTTCCTCCCCGTATGCCGGGTCGCCGGCCCGGTTGTCCATTTCCAGCGGGTCTTTCTCCAGGTCGAAAAATAAAACCGGCGCAAAGTCGCGGTCAACAATCAATTTGCGGGTATGGGTGCGCGCCATGGCCATATTACGGCCGGATTCACAAAAAATGATGTCGTGTCCCGAATTGGATGCGGCAAGATCGTTTCCGCCCATGGAAGGGGGCGGTGCGATGCCGGCCTGCTTCAGAATGGTAGGCGCCACATCCACATTGTTTACCAGCGCTTTCACCGCGCTTTGTCGCTGTTCTTTGGCGATATTGCCGGCGTGTTTTGGATACTTGATAATAAGCGGTACTTTGGCCAGCGGGTCATACATATGATTACCCTTGAGCAGCATATGGTGGAAACCCATGTATTCACCGTGGTCGCTGGTATACAGGATCATGGTGTTGTCATAGAGGCCTTTCCGTTTGAGTATATCAATCATCCGGCCCGCCTGGGCGTCAATCTGCTCAATGGTGGCGTAATAATAGGCCATGATCCGGCGCAGCGCGTCCGCGTTCAGCTGCTCATGGGGGAAATAGCCCCGGTGGTGTTTCAGGTCGTGCGCAAAACAGGCTTCGGTCCACCCGGGCAGCAGGGTTAATGTATCCGGGTTATACGCGTCCTTCCAGGAATCCGGGGGATCGAAGGGATGATGCGGTTTGACGAAGCCCGCCATCAGCAGGTTGCCCCCGCCCGACCATCCTTCCAGCGCTTCAACGGCGCGGTCACCGATCCATGTCGTGGTGTGCCATTCTTCCGGCAGATTGGAAGGCAGCGCGCCGAAACTTGTCCAGTATTCCTCGCGGGCACGCTTGCGGTATTCGGAGCGCTGGTCTTCGAGGTCATTGGCGTCGATAAGCCCTTCACGCATCAGGTCGCGGTGGTAGTCGTCGTCCCATCGCCCCGGGCCGTCCTGTTCGGCCAGAAACATTTCATTGAAGCCGACGTCAAGATAGGTCGGCGTGAAATGCATCTTGCCCACAGCCGATGTTTTATATCCGGCCTCCCGCAACAGGCGCGGGAACGTCGGGATGTCCGGCGCGAGTGTGCAATGGTTATTGCCGCCCCGGTGCTCATGCACATATTGACCGCTCAGGAGGGAATAGCGCGACGGCGTACAGACGGGATAGGGACAGAAACTGTTTTGAAAGCGTATGCCTTCACTCGCCAGGGCGTCCAGGTGGGGCGTGCGGAGCTCCGTGTTACCGTAGGCGCCGAGACAGTCGGCGCGGTGCTGGTCACCGTGAATGAGAAGAATGTTTAGTTTTTCCGACGCCGTCGTTTCCGCCCCCTCCCCGTAGGAAGATGACGCGGCGGCCATGGAGAGCATGGCTCCTGTTTTTACGAAATGTCTGCGGCTTATTCGCATGGGATTTTCCTTTCGGCTGCCGGATGCAAACCCAACTATACCATAGGGGGACGGTGACAATTGAATGGGCCGGATCAGCGCCGGCGCCGGATTTCCCATGCCGGCACAGATTGCGGTACCATAGATCCTTATGATTTTTCATTGTGACGGGTGGGTCGCCAACGCCCTTGAAAAACGCCTTTTCTTTGCGGACT
>JAAYBJ010000115.1 GCA_012730105.1 Candidatus Hydrogenedentota bacterium | reverse complement strand
CGATGGCGATGGCGATGGCGATGGCGATGGCGATGGCGATGGCGACTGGTTGTGGGGGTAGGGGCAAGACTGCGCCGCGACACCGGTCGTTTGTTTCAATAGTACGTCCGAACGCAGTTCCATCCCTTCACGGGGGGGATTCCCGGCGACAGATCCCAATCTTTTGCGGCGCCGTGCACACGGCGGCAATATGACGGTGGGCCCGCTCCGCGGAAAACACTTCCGGCGGCGCGGATTCGGGAATCGGTCTGGGGGCCAGGGACAACCACCATGAGAGTAAAGCGCCCACGCAGGCGATCAGGATCGGCAAAATAGAAGCAAAGGGCAATCTGGGGCGCAAGGTCATCGGGCACTCCTTTTCGGATTTTTCCTTCCGCAGACGGCGGGACACGCAGGGTATGCAAATCTGCTCCGGAAAATGAGACCCCGATTGGGGGCGGGGAGTTTCGCGGTCAGCCCGGCATAAAAAAAGACAGACGCATCACGCGTCTGTCTCGTGTATCAGGGGATGTCCGGGTAACTTACGCCGCCGGCACGCCACCGAACAAAACGTCGGACAGGAAATCGAATACTCCGTTAAGAAACAGGTCTAAAAAGAAGGTGACTACCTTGGTGAGTAGTGAATTTAACAAAACACTAAAATCCATATACAATCCTTTCCCATGGGCGCCTCTCGGGCCGGCCCGTCATAAACTGAAACTAAAGGGTACATTAAACGGTGCATTACAGAAACACGGTTTACCAGAATCACGGGCGTGGTTCTGTTTCCACCTTACTCGGCCGGTGTCTGCGGGAAAATAAGACCCATAACCAGATCCGACAAATAACCCGCAAAGAAATCGAAGGTAATTTTGAATAATTCTTTAAACAGCGCTAACAATACCATACACAGGCTCCTTCTTGGTTGTAATCCAAACTTTCACACAAACAGTATATTCTAACGCATATACTAAGTACAACTACAAAAACAACATTGTTACGATACACAAAACACCCTGTCAGGCACGGTGTTCCATGATGCTTCATTGTACCGGGGATCCGCCGCGCATTTACGCGTTTAAATAGAATTCGGAGACCGGATGTAAGTGACTTGTCGCAGTGTGTCCAAAGTTAACTAAGTCCTGTCCGTAAGAATAGCACATATTATGCCAATTTAGAAAATCAATCATTTTCATGGCATGATTTATCGTCCGAATGGGCCCGGAAGGTCATCAACACAATACTGGCGCGGGGTTTGGAAATAGACCTAATGGTAGGTATGCCGATAACAGCAATTCGCACGGCACACCATTCGAAAACCTGCAATGGCACCGACGCTACAATACCGTAAGATAAAACAGGAAAAGGTACACGTGTGTATCTCGCGGGGGTGGGACGGGCGGTTTCCTCATTGAAAAACATCTGTGCGGGGTACCCTCGTTTAATTTGAGTTCCGATCATAGGTATCTAAAAAAAGATCCGTTTTGACGGTGATCTCAAGAGGTCTTCCCTATTCGATGCGCCCCGCAAGGCTCAAAACTTTCTTACACCCGAAAGCATGTCGCTGGCACTGCGCGGTCACATAAGATCAGAATTGGTTGTGGATGCGGTTCAACGAGATGATTGTGTGGTCGTGACGCTGGAAGAGGATTTTTGTCGGTCGTGGGATCCGGAGGCGTCCAGCAACGCGCCAAACATAAAAACGGCCAGTGCGCCAAGTGTAAAGAATCCGATATACCGCATAGTGACTTGTCCCTTTTGTTTTATATAGTTAACAAAAGGTTTGCAAGGTGAATTCCCCGTCCGAGTAGCGGACAAAGGAGCGGTGCAGGGGCCAGTCGCCGGTATTGACATACAGGCCGGCAATGCCGTTTTCTTCGATAGGCTCGATGACAGGCGCATGGGCATGACCGCAAATGACCGTGCGTGCCCGGCCCGCGCCGATAAGCTTGCGCGCATGATTTCGCACCATCCCCGCTTCCGGACCTTCGTGAGGGTTTCCCCCGTTCGCCTTGGCGCGGCTGCGCCTGCTGATCCATTCCGCCAGGTCCATGGCGGTATCAGGATGCACATGGCGGAAAAGATATTGCAGGACACGGTTGCCGGCCACGCGTTTGAAGAGCAGATATCCGCGGTCTTTGGGGTTGAGCCCGTCACCGTGGAAAAGTAGCGCCTCCTCGGAGCCGAAGGGCAGTATCGCGGATTCCTGATGCACCCGCATGCCCGTGAGCCGTTCCAATTGGGAACCGGCCCACAAGTCATGATTGCCCCGGAACAGGTGCAGTTCCACACCCGCGTCGTGCAGGTTGGCGAAAAGATGAAGCACCTCGAAATAGGAGGCGAAGACGGCGTGCCTGTATTCGTACCAGAAGTCGAACAGGTCGCCCAGGCAAATCAGCCGACCCACCTGCCGTGGGTCGATTTGCGCCAGGAAGTCGATGAAATCCTTTCGCCCGGGATTATCCGAAGCGTGGGGTTTCAAATGGACGTCTGAAAAAAGCAGGGTATCTTTCACGATGTCAGCCCGCCGCTGTCGTTGCTTAAAAGAGTTTTATTCTGGAAAGGGGCCAGAACCGTAAAATGGCGCGGCCTACGATCTGGCCATCGGTCACCGCGTGAAAACTCCGGCTGTCCTTGCTTACCGCACGGTTGTCGCCAAGCACGTAGTATTCCCCCGGATGCAGGTAACACACATCACGGCCGTGGGTCTGCGCGGCTTTTTCGGAAAGGTAGGCGCTTTCGTCCACTTGCCAGTTGTTGACCCGCACCACCCCGCGGTCAAACTCCACCTTGACCGGGGGGGACGCGCTTTCCCCGTCAATGAGCGGCGCCGCGTCCACGCTGCGGGAATGCCGCTGCGGGTTGAGGGCGATGAGCCGTTTGACGTAGCGCTTCCGGGCGGGGTCTTCGAAAACGATGATGTCCCCTTCCTCAAAGGGCTCCACCCAGTCGAACATGTCAATGGTGCCGAGCCAATGGGGAAGTTTGAACACGAGGATGCGGTCCTGATCACGCAGTGTGGGCAGCATGGAGTCCCCCAGGACTTCATACCCTTCCACCACGAAGGTTTTGAACATCCAGAAAACAACAAGAAACACGACCACCAGTTTGAGGAGTTCCGTTACCTCGCGTTTGAGGCCGTTCTTCTGCGGTTCCTCCGTCTGGGGGGTATCATTATGGGGCTGTTCGTCCAAAAAATTCCTCTCTCTTCGCCTGCTTCATCTTTCAGGCGCGGCGCCTGCCAACGCTCTCTTTTGAGCACACTCCCTGGCCCCGTCTCTGCATCAAAGGCGGATGGACACAAGAGGCTGTATAGATTATACCGGTTTATTATCACACCGGTAAACATTATTGGCGCAGGGTAAAGGCGTACACAACCAATTGTTCATCCGGCGCATAGCTTTCGGGCAGGGGGGGGAACTGGCCTACCAGCAGGATAGCCTGAAGCCCGGCCTCGCCCAGGTTGGGGTCGGCGGCCGGCTTGGTGATTTTTGGCTCGCCGATCAGTAGGCCATCGCGGCTCACCCGGAACGTTACTTCCGCCACATTTTCCAAGTCATCCATATACACCCCGGACGGAACGACAAACATGGCTTCCACCTTGCGTTGTACCAGGGTTACCCAGAAACCGAGTTCTGAGGGCACGGAACTTCCTACCACGCCGGTGGTGTGTGAAAGTTGACCGGACTGCACGAGTTTCGGCTCCACCGGTTCAATGGGTTCCAGTTCCGGTTCCACGGGTTTGAGTTCGGGCTTGGGCTTAGGCTCTGGCTTAGGCTCTGGCTTAGGCTCTGGCTTAGGCTCTGGCTTAGGCTCTGGTTTGGGTTCTGGTTTGGGTTCTGGTTTGGGTTCTGGTTCCGGCTCGGGCTCGGGTTCGGGTTCGGGTTCTGGTTCGGGTTCTGGTTCTGGTTTGAGTTCCACCTCAGGTTCCGGCTCGGGCTCTGGTTCCGGTTCTGGTTCCGGCTCGGGCTCGGGCTCAGGTTCTGGTTCCGGCTCGGGCTCGGGCTCAGGTTCCGGTTCAGGAGGGGGGATGGGCTCCGGCTCTGGCTGTGGCGCTACGGGCGCGGCGCTTTCCATACCTTGATTGATCTCCAAGCTGCCCCCGGAAAACACAATGAGCTCTGGTTCCTCATGGCTCAGCCAAAGTGACAGGAGCACGGCTCCACCCAGAAAGAGGAGATGCAATATAACCGAGAGTATAACCAGTTTGAAGAGACGTCGATTCCTGTGACGCTTCATCCAGTAATACTCACTCAGGTATTCAAATTCAGATGTATGTTTGGTGGGCCGATTGTCCATAGTGCTGCTTGATTTTACTATCAAAACGAATATTATCGTGTTTGCGTGAACAGGCATGTTTTTGCATGCCCGCCGACAGGATCCTCGCTGTTTTGGCTGGGCGGATCTGGTCGGGAGGCCGGCTGTCGTATTCGCCCCGCTACATGGGATGCGCCATTTCAGGCGCCGTACGGTCTGGCCTATTATAGGCGATTTACACAGGGGCGCGCATCTTTAGCGCGTTACTGATGGTATTATGCCGAAAAGAGCGGGATAGTTTCAGCGGAAGCATCGACGGGAGACCGGTAGTCGGGGAGGTGCAGGAGGTCGCATCGGGAGGCGGTCACCGTGCGGATAGGGTGTGGCTGTAATCGTGTTCGGTGTACCGGAATAGAATTCGCGGCCCCTATGGCTGATATTCCGAAGAAGACCCGCGTTGTATACTTGCCGGTTTCATAAAAAAAATATCTCTTGACAAAGCCTGGCATCTGTGGTACACTATTGACAGAAAAGAGTGCTAGAGGTGTGTCTTTTTTCAGGATAATGCTTGTGACTCAGGGTGGACGGTTGTCTTTATCTTATTGCCATGTAAGAAGATGCGGAAACGCAGTCTTTTCCCGGACCAGCAGCAGTTTACGAGGCGCTTGTTGAAAAAATATTCCCGTGAAACGATCGGACAGGTACTTGCCGCCTGTGACATTGTGGATGTCATCGGGGGGTATATCGACTTGAAGCCTGCCGGCGGGAACCGTTTCAAGGCGTTGAGTCCGTTTACCAACGAAAAGACCCCTTCCTTCATGGTCAGCCGGGACCGCCAGTTGTACTATTGTTTCAGCAGCGGGCGTGGCGGTGATGTGTTGCGGTTTATCATGGAATACGAAGGACTGAGCTTCAACGAGGCGTTGCAGAAGCTGGCGGATCAAGTCGGCATCACCCTGGAGAGCGCCGGCCATGAAGACAACCGGGAAGAGTACTTGCGCCGCCGATTGTTGGAGCTGAACACCTTCGCTGCCCGGTTTTACCGGCGTCAGTTGTTGAACCCGGTCGTGGGTACCACGGGCCGCGAATATCTGAAACGCCGCGGTTTGCAGGAGAGCACCGAAGCCCGTTTTGGCTTGGGTCTTGCCGTGGATGCCTATGACCAGTTTCGGGACGCGGCCTTCAAGGAAGGGTTTCGCGAATCGGAACTGTCTGCTTCCGGCCTGGTGCGCCGGGGCGACCGCGCCTTGTATGACTTTTTCCGCAACCGCGTGATCATACCGATCAAGGACGTTTCCGGGAATGTGGCCGCCTTCGGCGGCCGAGACCTGGGCGACAGCCCGGCGAAGTACATCAATTCCCAGGAATCCGCCGTATACAAGAAAGGCCGCGTCCTTTACGGGCTTTACGAGGCCCGTGACGCCTTGCGCAAGGAAGGCAGGGCCATCCTGGTGGAAGGCTATTTTGACCTGATGCGCTGTTTTGACGCGGGCATTGAAAATGTGGTCGCCACCTGCGGCACCGCCCTGACCGAGCAGCAGGCCATGCTTATCAAGCGGTATGCGCCCGAAGTCGTGGTCGTGTATGACGCGGACGCCGCGGGTATCCGCGCCGCCCTGCGCGGCATCGGCCTGCTGGTGGCGGCGGGACTGACGGTGCGCGCCATGACGCCTCCCCAGGGCAAGGACCCGGACGACTTCATCCGGGAGGCCGGCGGCCAGGCCTTTCGCGACGAGATCGTCAGGGCGAAAGATTTTATCACCTATTATATCGACATGAACGCCGATCAGTTGCAGACCATTGAAGGCCGCACGGAAATCGCGCACAGCCTGTTCGCGCTGCTGCGCAGCATGGATACCTCGCTCCGTATGGACCAGTATCTGCGGTCCATCGCGGCGGGCCTGGGCATACACGTGTGGGAGTGCAAGCGCGAGTTTGAGCGTTACTGCAGAAACCAACGCTATCCGGTGCGGGTCGAATCGGTTGCGCCGGGCGGCGGTCCGGATCAGCCCCGGTCAAAGCCCGTCAAGGACGATGTTGATTTTATCGCGGCCCTCATCAGTTTCCCGGAACTGCGCACCATATTCCCGGAAGCAGGAGATGAAATACAGTCCGCGTCGCCTGCGTTTACTCTTGCCGGGCGCCTGTGCGGCGCCGATGCCGGAACCGTCTCGTTCACCGATCTGGATTCGGAGGCCGAAGAGGCCCTGCTGACGGCCGCGGCCAATGCGGAGGCGATTGACCCCGACAAGGCCAGGCAGATTGTGACCGAACGTCTTGCCCGCTTTAAAAGCGACGCTTGGACCGAGCAAATGGCCGCTCTGCAGCGGCAGGTGCAGGAAGCCCAGCGGGACCGGGATGACGCCCGGACCGCGGAACTTTTTGACCGTATCATGGAATTAAAACGGCAGATTGAATCGCTTAACGCCGTATGATCAGGATCAGGCCGGTTGTAGTTGTGTTGACTTCCCATGGAGTCGTTTTATCAGAGTAAAGGGTGTTATGTGAACGCGAAAAGCAAAACCGCAGAAGAAATCCTTGCATCGCCCGAAGCGCAGGAAACCATCAAGCGCGCCCGCACCACCAAGAAAATCACCTATGACGAGCTGGACAAGTTGCTTCCTCACAATGCCAGCGCCGATCAGATAGACGAGGTGATGATTTCCCTGTGCGACACGGACGTTGAAATCGTGGACGAGATGAAGCTGGACAGCGCCAAGACGGAGGAAAAGGTCCACAAGGAGGAGCTGGCCAAGAAGATGGACCTCCGCCGCCTCGCGGCGCAGCGTTCGGTCGACCGAGCCGATGACCCCGTCCGGATGTACCTGCGCGAGATGGGCCGCGTGCCCCTGCTAACAAAAGAGCAGGAGATCATTATTGCCAAGCGCATCGAGGCCGCCGAACGTGAATTGATCGAAGTCATTCTGAACGCGCCCTATACCATCAAGGAGGCGCAGATGATCGCGGCGCGCATCCTTGCCGGGCGCCTTCAATTCAACATGATCTGCGACAACGAGGACGTGCGCTTTCATCACCGTTTCGTCAAGGAACTCCCGGAATACATGGAGCGCATCGGCGAGATGGAATTGCGCATCGAGGCGCAGGAAAAACGGCTGCGTCGCTCGAACCTGCCCGCAAAGAGCCGCCAGAATATCGTCAAACGTATCAACGAGTTCCGGCAGGAACAGATCCAGGTGATCCGTAACTTCAGTCTCAAACCCCGTGAAATCATGAAAATCGGGCGCAAGATCAAAGGGCTCAAGCGGCGCATTTCCGCGGCCCGCGACGATATCGACCGGATAGAGCGGGAGATCGGCATGAAAGCCGACGACGTGCTGAAGGTCAGCGCCCAGGCCCGGCGCCGTTCCGGCGTGCTCAAGAAACTCGCCATCGAAAAAGAGACCTTGTTCGAGGTGGAACGCCGCCTTCAGATCGCGCGCCGCAAGGTCGACCAGATCCAGAACGACGCGCGCCTGGACCCGGACGAGATCAACGCCCTGATCAGTGTCATCTGTGAAAAGGAAGATAAGATTTACGCGGCGAAAATGGAACTGGTGGAAGCCAACCTGCGCCTCGTGGTCAGCATCGGCAAAAAATACATCAACCGCGGCATGTCTTTCCTCGATCTCATCCAGGAAGGAAACATCGGCCTGATGAAGGCGGTGGACAAGTTCGAATACCAGCGCGGCTACAAGTTCAGCACCTACGCCACCTGGTGGATCCGCCAGGCCATCACCCGGTCGATTGCCGACCAGGCGCGCACCATCCGCATCCCGGTGCACATGATCGAATCCATCAACAAGCTTATGCGGACCAGCCGCCGGCTGATTCAGAAATACGGCCGCGAACCCACGGCGGACGAGATCGGCGTGGAGATGGGCATGAGCGCCGACAAAGTACGTGCCGTGTTCAAAATCGCCCAGGAAGCTATCAGCCTGGAAACGCCCGTCGGTGATGACGGTGACAGCAGTTTCGGCGATTTCATCGAGGACCGCAGCGCCGAGAACCCGTCAAATACCGCGGCCTTCACGGTGTTCCAGGAACGGCTTAATGAGGTATTGGGCTCCCTGACGGAGCGCGAAGAAAAGGTGCTTCGGCTTCGCTTCGGGCTGGGCGACGGGTATCCCCGGACCCTGGAAGAAGTCGGCAGCGTGTTCAATGTCACCCGCGAACGGGTTCGCCAAATCGAGGCGAAGGCCTTGCGCAAAATGCGCCACCCGACCCGTTCAAAACAGCTCAAACCCTTTGAAAACTGGAACCTGCAGTAAGGCGGTCCAGTCTATACGATATCTTGACAGTTTCAAGGAGCGTCCCGCCCGGGCACCCGCCCGGGCCGGACGCTCCCCGCGTTTAGGCGCTTAAGGCCATTTTGCTGACAATTAATTATGAGTTCTGTTTGCGGCCAAGAGGAGCGTTATGTTCTGGTTTAGCGCAAGAATCCATAAACAACACGTCATTCCGGTTTTTCGCGGTGCAAAAAGGACATGTATCGAAGGGTGTGCCAGGCCGCGAAAAGACCGGAATCTATCTTTGGAAGCCGCACGTGAGGAACATCCCGTGTCGGATGTATTTTTTAAGATGGGAAATGGACATTCATTGCAGCGGGACGAATCTGGATTCCGGT
>JAAYBJ010000114.1 GCA_012730105.1 Candidatus Hydrogenedentota bacterium | reverse complement strand
TTTATAATGAAACGAAAAATACGTTGATACGGGCTTATTTCATGTGTTTCTTTCTGACAGAGATTCTGCATTTTGGTTGCGCCGAAGGCGCCACTTCTTCCGGGCGAAGTCCCGGACGAAGCATAGTTCCTTGGTCTGACGACTTCCGTCATTTCGGTCATGTAAAGCCTGTCCCTGACAGTGCGCCCCTCGACGCGTATGGTCACTTCGAGGCCGCCGTTCCTGGGCGCCACCCAGAATCCGACGCCGGGCGGCGCGTCCACCGTGGCCGCGCCCGCCGCCACGCCTTCCATCAGGCCGTTCGCCAGCACCTGCGTCCCGGCGGCGTTCGTCATGATCAGTTGCGACAGGGTCAGCCCGTCGCCGTTGGCGTCGTTGGCATCCCGCTGAATCGTGATGGGCCCCACCAGTTCGATATCGCCGTTGACGTCCACCGCGAAACCGTTGCCGTCCACGTCATCGGCCATCATAAAGGTGACGGTGTCCCCGGGCAGGGCGGCCCAGTTGATGGAGCCCCGGGCCGCCTGGCGCAGCCTCGGTATCAGCACCATCTGGGCGCGGCGCACCTCGTCGTTGGTGGTCACCGTAATCTCCTGGATCTCGTGGGCGTTGATGATGCCCATGCTGATGGAATACAGAACGCCGATCACGAGGATGAATATGGTGACGGCTACCATGACTTCCAACAGGGACATACCTCGGTTTCCCATTTGCGCGGCCTCCTATCGTCTGCTCAGCAGCGTGGAACCGCTCATGGAATAGGTTCGTTCCCTCGGCTGCTCGGTCCAGAATACCGTAGCGCGCACCTCCACCGGGTTCGGAAAAGTGAGGGCTCCCGGCGCCGTCGGCAGGGTAACGGCGGAACCGTCACTGGCAAAGAGTTCCAGCTGCACTACCACGGAAGGATCCTCAAAACTGACGGGGTTCGGATTGTGGGCAAGTACCTGTTCAAAACTCATGGTACGCAGGTCTTCCATGACACTGGTCATGACCATCGCTGCACGGGTGCGTCCTTCGGCAATTGCGCCCATCCGGTACATGCTGATAATCGAACTGAACATGATGCCCAGGGCCATGGCAAGCACGCCCACGGCCAGCACCAGTTCCACCAGCGTCATGCCGGCGTTATTCTTACGCGTTTGCCTGCATTGATGGCGGTCTGAATTCATGTATCGCGATACTCCCTGATACTGCAATGCCGAATTCTTTTTATACATACCACATCCAAAACACGCTCGAACCCTTCGAACGCAAGTTTCATTTATGGAACACACTATAACATTCTATGCGGCAAAACGCAATAGTTCTGATCATCGAATAATAATATAACAAGGGATACCCGCAAATACAAGGAATCTGTCCCCATACTACTGTTGCGAAATTGATCAACACAAACATCGGCTGGCCGCCAGGCAAACGGCGCCTCCTGATCCGGAGCCCCAGTCAATTCATGCGTAAGCGAGCGATACGCTTTCCGATTACTGCGCGTTATCATCAGGCGCTTAGGGCCATTTCGCTGACAACTAATTATGAGTTCTGTTTTGAATTCCGGGGACATGTTCCCAATTACGGACACAGATTTATATGCAGTGAACATGTCTTCAACGGTAATTGGGAAACGTGTCCCCGGAATTCAAAACTGGGTTGTGGGCAAGGCCCGCGTTAGTTCAAGAATCCAAAAGCAACGCGTCATTCCGGTTTTTCGCGGTGCAAAAAGGACGTGTATCGGAGAGTATGCCAGGCCGCGAAAAGACCGGAATCTATCTTTGGAAGCCGCGCGTGAGGAACAGCCTATGTTGGCTTTATTTTTCTGAGACGGGAAATGGACATTCATTGCACCGGGGCAAATCTGGATTCCGGTTAAAGAACATTGTTGTAAATTTTTGTGGTGCGGGCTTCCAGCCTGTCCGCCGGAACAGGCAAAATGCCTGCACCACAAAAAGCAGTCATAAATCGACTCAGCATAAAGTTGTTATCAGTATGACTCACTGCATTAGTTCCGTACTCCGTCCTCCGCACGCACTCCTCCAATGTCGTGGATAGAGGTGGGCAAAACTATCTGTAAAACCTTCTAGCCGCCTATCGCAACATAAGGTCTCGATAGTGCTTCTCTGCTATAG
>JAAYBJ010000113.1 GCA_012730105.1 Candidatus Hydrogenedentota bacterium | reverse complement strand
GAACGGCACGCCTTGTACCGCCCTTCCGGATCGAGAAACGGCGGAAGGCTTTCCCGGGGCCGTGCGCGCTCTGTGTTTCGAATGCCCCTTGTCCGCCGTAACGGACGGCTATAACACGGTTCGTGTGGGCCGCACCCAGGAGGGGCAGCCCCAGGAAATTGTCTGGGCGGAACTGCAGATGCGGCCTTGACCGGACGCCGCATCTGTAAAACTATCCTTTTAACCCGCTCAGGTCCGGTTCGAGGCACCTGCTTTCTTTTATCATGGCCTCCCAGGAAAGCCGTTCCCCTTTCAGGCAGGCCTCCCGCCCGAGGATGGCGCTCAAGGTGGCGTTGACGCTCGGGTTTACCGTGGCATTTTCCCATTGGCCTGCCTGTATCTGGTCATGGAAGGCGGCGATGTTTGCCTGGGCGCCCCGTTCGTATAGTCCCTGTATTACGCCGGAAGCGGTTTTGCCCGAGACATCGTGAAGAAACGCCTCTCCTTCGTATACGGCCTCGCCGAAACCGTCGCGACAGAAGGCCGTGCAGCCACAGCGAAACCCGTGCTGGTTGCGCAGGTGCTCTCCGCGATGGTTGAGCAGGAACCCTTCGCTGAATTCATAGGTAATGGAATACACATCGTGGGAATCACCGTTCGGGGCGGTACGCATACGGCGTGACTGCCCTGCGGCGCTGACCGGGATGGTGTCCGCCATCCACAGGGCAACGTCAAGGGCATGAATGCCCGCGTTGACGAGATAGCCCCCGCCCAGGTCGTCATCATTTACCCAGATCAGTTGACGCAGGCGGCTTTCAACTGTATTGGTCTTGGGCGGGTCCGCGAAACTTTCATCCGTGTAAATTGAAGCAAGCAGGGCGAGTGGGCCCAGCATGCCCTCCCGTACACCCTTGACTACCTCGATGTTCACGGGTTCGGTGCGCGTCTGGAAGTCCACCATAAACACCTGTTTCTTTGCGGTAGCCCGGGTGCCGGCCTCCCCGATACGGAGACAACCGTTCACATCACAGGCCACCGGTTTGGCCATGAACACATGGCATCCCGCCTCCACCGCCGCGGCCGCATGGTCGGGAAAGCAATAAGGCGGCGTTTCCAGAAAGACCGCCTCGACACCGCCTTCCAGAAGGCCCTTGTATCCGGAAAGTCCGCTGAAACAGCGCTCTTTCGGCACATTAAACTGTGCCCCGGTACCCTCTGACAGTTCCTGAAAGTAGTCGGCCACGGCCGTAATCTCAAAGCCTCCGTGACCTTGCACCATGGAGGCGATCATACGCCCGCGCCCTCCCAAACCAATTATGCCGGCCTTCACGCGGCTGTTCGCTTCCGTGCCGAACACGGTGCGTGGCGCGAGCACGGCAAAAGATGCCGCAGCGGCGCTCCCGACAAAAGCCCGGCGGGAAACACCCTCTGTGCTGTTTTGTTTATGAACGTCTTTTAGTATACGCATCCTCCGTCTCCTTTCCGTTGAAAATACAATCTAGTAGCAAAACCATCGGTATTTTTTACGGGTGTCAACATAATAGGGCGACCGACGATAACTTACTCTTTTTTTTCTGTGCCTGCGAGCCTGGCGGCGGCATATTCCACCTCCTTGCGCACATACTGCAGCAGTCGCTTTGCCCACAGAAATTCCGTGCTCAGGAGGGCCAGGCCCAGGGGGATGACGATTGTGGCGGGACCAGGCAGCGCCATCATGGCGATGCCGACAAGGATGAGGGTAACGCCGACAACGGAGACCACAATCTTTCGCGTGTTCTTCAATGCCGTCATGGCGAGGTCGGCCACGTCATCGCCAAGGTCCGCAGTAAGGATCTTTACTTCGTAATAGGCAAACCACAGGGCGAGCAGAACGATGAGTCCGGTTCCAGGCAGCAGGATGTAAAACAGGATGTTGGCGATTACCGGGTAGAGGGGAGAGGTAATGGCGCGCAATACCGTGAGCAGGATATAGAGCGCATAAAACAGCAGAAAACAGGCGCCTTCCAACCGGTTTATGACCGCACGCGTTACAAAAACGGGCATGCATATCACGGCAATGACAAAGGCCGCGGGCAGTTCCAGGTCGTGTAGGGCGCCGCCCACGGGCAGCGCGCCGGAGGCGGCGAAGCCCGTCAGCGACAGCACACACAAAAGTATGAACACATTGCCGCTTACCACGTTTCCGGCAACCAGGTTCCGTTCCCCGCGCCGCCCCGTCCTGAACGAGGCCACCAGAACGGGCAGGGAAAGTCCGGGCCCCGCTACGGCCAGGCCAACCGCGAGTTCGTCCATGCCGGTCAGCCGCGCGAGGTCCAAGGCACCGGTCAGCAGCAACTGAGCGCCAAAATACAGAAAAACCGCGCAGCCGCCAAGACAGGCAACCAGAACGGGTATCGCGACGGTATTTTTTTGAGGAGGCGTGGGGAGGCTACCGGGTTCATGGTCTCCGGACGGAATTCTGCGGGCGTAATGCACGACAAAAGCGGTGTATGCCGGGACCAACAGGAGCAGCGCCAGGTTTTCAATAAGGGTGATACGTCCGTTTAACGCAAACAGCCAGACCAGGCCGGCGACAAAAATCATAAAGGGTACATTCCCGCGGACCATCCGATAAACCACCCGCACCGGCGAGATCAGCGCGAGCAAGCCCAGCAGAAAGAGGAGGTTGCATATGTAGGCGCCGAAAATCACGCCCACCGCGAATTCGACCTGTCCCCGAAATCCCGCCATGACGCCCGTCGTAAGTGTTGGCGCGGCGGCGGCATAGGCGGTGAGGATTGCCCCGGCAATGAGCCGCGGAATCCCGGCCCGGCGTGCCAGGCGGGAAAGGCCGCAGTCCAGCAGCGTAGCGCCGAAGATTAACAATGCCAATCCTGACAGCAGCAGTAACAGGCTTTGCACGTGGCTCTCCTATGCATGGCGGGGCAGTTTACCCTACCGTGTCATGATACCCTAGGAGGGAACGAGGAAAGCAACCTGCTTTCCAGTGGCGGGAAACCGAGCCCTTGCCCGTGGGGTCCAAACTTGGTTATGATGCATCGCATCCGAATGATTCCGGAAACGCTGCTTAACCCCTGTGACCATGAACGTCTGGAGATTCCAAGCATGGAAGAGAAAAAAGGCTGTCTATCCCTCCTGTTTCGCGCGTTGCGCCGTTTTGTTGTCTGCGTCCTGATCCTGATATTGCTGTTGCTGGGCGTGTTCTGCGGGCTTTTCTCACAACAGTTGTACCACCGTTTTTCGCTGTATCCCCGGCAGGCGGCAGCCTGGAAAAAATATGCCGAACAACGTCAGCCCGTGCAGATGGAAACCGGGTGGAAGGAATACCGCGGCGTCATGCACAGTCATTCGGAAATCTCCCATGACAGTCTGGTGACTTTTCCCGAAATCGTCGATGCCATGCATGAAGCCCATTGCAGTTTCATCTTCATGTCGGACCATTTTGTCGAGGGCAAAGCGGACTATTCCCTCGGCTGGAAGGGCATTCATGACGGCATTTTATTCGTTCGCGGATTTGAAATGCAGGAAGGCTTTTTCCCGTGGGGCATTCCGGACGGCACCGTTTTTTCCAGTGAAGACGACCCTGCGAAACTCGCCAAACGGATTCGCGCGCTGGGAGGCATCCTCTGCCTGGGCCACAATGAAGCCATGCGTCCCTGGGAAATCCCGGAGATTGACGGTATGGAGATCTACAATATCCATACGGACATGCTGGACGAGATGGCAGACAAATATACCCGGGTCGAAACGGTTAAGGACATCCTGATTAATTATCGGGCCTACGGGGACCAGGCATTCAGAGGGATGTTTGATTCCTGGGTGCTCACCATGGTCGCGCAAAAGTGGGATGAACAGAGCAAATACCGGAAGATTACCGCCTATGCGGCCAACGACTGCCACCAGAACGTGGGATTACGCGGGTTTTACACCGCCAACGACACCCTGATGTTGATTGACACCGGCCATGACGATCCGGAGAAGAAAATCGGGGAGTACACCTTGAACGCGTTCACCCGGCCGCTGCTGCGGATGATCTTCGGCGAACTGACGCCGGATAGGCAGTTGTTCCGGATCGACCTGGATCCTTACACGCGGTCGTCACGCTTTGTGAACACCCACCTGCTGGCCTCGGAATTGTCGGAACCGGCGCTGCTTGACGCCATTCGCGCGGGTCGGGCCTTCATTGCATTTAACATGATTGCCGACGCCCAGGGTTTCGCCTATATCGCCGAGGGCGGCGGGAAACGGGTGACCATGGGAGAGAGCATCGCCTTGGCGCCGGGACTGACACTCCGGGCGGAGGCGCCCCTGCCCTGCCATTTCACCCTGATTCGGCGGGGAAAAAAGGTTGCTTCCCAGGACGGGAGCACTTTTGAATACGAAGTAACGGAGCCTGGCAAATATCGGCTTGAAGCCGCCTTGCCCATGCCGGGAGAGATGGCCATTGCCGGAGAAGACATGCAGAACAACATGGCGCCGTGGATCATTACCAATCCCATTGAGGTGACCGCGCCCGGTGCACCCGCGGCCGCTCCCGCGCCGGCTGCCGTCACGGAACCCGTACCCTTGTCCCCGCCCCTGGAGACCGCTCCTTCCCAGCCGACAACCCTGCGGGAGCCGGAGCCCCGGTTGGAACCACTGGTTCTCTGACATGACGTCTCGAAACATTAACGGGATCAGTGTTGTTTCTTTGTGGCGTTTGATGTCATGAAAGCGACGGGGGATATAGGCGCAAGATTACTCTCACTGTTTGGCGACAGCAAACGAGGAAAATCTTCATACGTTGTTGGAAGGGACAATGCGAATCTCCGCGGATCCCTCAAGCATAACCGGAAAAGAAAGAACCGTATCCTGAACAGTCACTTCTTGCTTACCGGCGCCAATAACAACCGTGTGGGAGGTATCTGGTCGCAGTGAATACGCACCATCAGCAATAACCATCCTTACCTGGCCTGAACCGGCAAGCATAAGGTGTATTTGCCCGTTGTTGTACTGGAGACACCGGGCATTTACGGGTGAAGGGGCTTCAAGGGTAACGGGCAGTTTACTAAGCACGGCGGTTTCCCGTTCTTTCAACGCCAGCTCGGTGCGCACGCCGTCCTGATCGACTGTTGTAAGCGCATTTGTTTGGGTCAGACCGCCCCGGCCATCGTATTGGTAGACCCGATGAAGATTCTTTTCGCCGAACCAACCGTAGCTGCCGGACTTTGTTGTAATTATCCTCTCCCGTCCCCGGATCACCCCCGGCCGGAAGTTTTCAACGGTAATGGGATACATCTGCGTGGCGGGGGTGGGCCGGGTCAGCGTGCCTTCGCCATAATAAAAATACAGGCCCCCCCATTCCAGTTTGGCCCGGATGTCGTCATAGACGTCCCGTTCACCCTGAATGCGCGTTGAATCACCCAAGGCAATCACGGTCGGCGCGAGGTAGAGTGAAGCAAGGGACTTGTCGCCCCCGCCCGTTTCGACACAGTAAATGATGTCCTCCTTGTGGACCGTGCGCGGTCCCGGATAGCTATTGGCGATGACCACGCCGTCCTGTCCGTTGATCATGCGCGTCATTTCCACAAGCACGGGCGCCGCCAGCAGGTTGACCGAAGCATAAAGCCGTTTTATGGTCTTGGATTCCGGGTCGATTTCAGCGGTATGGCCATCCCAGCGGTCGTAGGTAAATCTTCCGCCATACCCATGGGTAAGCCCGTCCGCGAAAATCCCCGTCGCGCCCATGTTCTCCAGCATAAAACGGGTCGCTTCTATCATGGCCTTGCCGAAACGGTTGTCCCGGGCGGGATAAAATATAAACCAGCGATAGCCTTCGTCCACATGTTCCTTGCTGAAGTAGTTCTGATAGTAGGCGATGTTGTTGTCACCGTAGTCGGTCTGCCTGCCCTCGCTGTTGACGGTGCGTGAATCCGGAAACAACGCGTCCGGCTTGTTCGTGGCATACAGGCTGTGGGCCACGTGAAACATGACCTTCATATCAGGATACAATGCCTTGGTTTGGGCAAGCGTTTGTTGGACCAAGGCGCATTCGGCGGGGTAATCGACAAACTCGAAGCCTTCGATGGAAATGCCCGGATCATCCTCGGCATGGGACAGGCAGGGGATGCTCGCATATTTCAAGCCGCGAAGTTCGACAAATTCTTCCGTGGGCGGCTGCCGGAGGTCGATAAACGCGAAGCCCCCCTCCACCGTTCTGATCAGCCCCTCATCCTTTCGGGCGGCATTGATAAAATCATAATAGTCGCCGGTACCGTTTACGTAGACCGCCCACTCAAGGGTATAGGCGGCCTCTTTGTCCAGCGCGAAGACAGGACTCCGCAAGCCCGCGATACCATTTTTATAATGATGTTCATACTGTTCCAAATAAACATCATCAAGGGCCACCAGCCCGATGCCATGGTTTTCCTTGGAAAGAAAGGTGGCTGGATTGTTCATGAAGGTGTTTGACACACCGGAAACCCCGCTTCCGTCGATAGCATTATCCAGAATGATGCCCAGGGGCGCGCCGGTGCTGTTTGTAATGGTGTCCTTCACCAGGATGCGATGCGGTTCACAGGACACCTCCCTCTCCAGCATATAAAACGCTCCGCCCGCCCGAACGCGATAAACACCGCCGTCCCCGTTTTGCATCTCCACCCGCCACGTCGACTCGTCCTCCACAGCTTCAGTCCCGGCCGCAAGCCGATTTTTTCCGCCCCCGGGAAACGAATAGGAAGACTCCACGCGATAAACGGCGCCACACAGGGCAACCCGGATGCCGCCGCCCGGGCACACTTCGGCCCTGTAGTCAACCGGCTCTGCAATCGGGGGCAGGGACGCCGCGGTCCGCTCCGTGGGCAAGGGAAGGGCTGTATCAGTGGGCCAAGAAAACGCCTTGCCTTCTTCAACAATTGTTCGGGAAGTGCTGTAAAGCCCCGCCCTGACTTCATACGCTCCGGGTTCCCTGTTGTCAAGTAAAAAGCGCAGATCCATGATGACGTCATTTTCGGGAACGGTAATAATCGGCATGGACTGCAGTTTCTGCTCGGGATTCTTGCGCCACAACGAGACTTCAGCTTGTTCCTCCTCACTCCATGGAAACAGTGTGCCGAAATCGACATCCAGAAAGAGTTCCCCGGTGTCATAAGGATAGAGGCCAAGTGAAATAGTGTTCCGGTCACGGTCCATTCTGGGGAATGAAGCCTTATCCCTTGCATAAAGCGTCCGGACTTCCTCCTCCGAAAGGGCTCTGTTGTAGACCCGGACTGCACCGATATACCCTTGAAAACTATCGGTCAGCGCGCCGCCCGCAGCGTCACGGGCAATACAGCCGATATAAAAAGAACCGCCCGGATTTACCGTGGTAAACTGCGAGGGGCGCGTATCCCGTGCTTCACCGTCAAGGAACATCCTGAGGTCTTTCCCGTCAAAGGTTCCGGTGATATGGTTCCATCGGTTTACACAGCCCGGCACGCTACACTTGTTGCCACCGCTGCCGATATAACAGTAGAAATTACCGTCGCTATACAGGGTCAGTCCGTAAGCATCAAAGGATTTTCCGGCGACACCCGTTTCAGAAGCAGCCCGGGCCGTGGGGTAGACCCAGGCTTCCAGCGTGACAGCCCCCCGAATGTCCAAACTTTCGGATGTTCCGCAGTTGACATGCGCGCCCTTGCTGTCAAAGGACAAGGCATGTCCGCCTTCCCGCGCCGCCCACTGTGCCCCATACACGCGTCCCGGGGGCGTATGTCCTGTGGCATCGAGTATCGTGTCGCCCGTGCCTTCCTTGAAAAGCCACTCCGCCACCAAACCGGTTGATGCCCGGCCTTCGGCCGCCAGGAAAACCGCCATTATCACAACCACAAGACAGGCTCGCATAATGCGCTCCTTACTGCGGGTCCCACCCGCGAACGAGTGACTGGACAAACCCTTAGGCATCACCGCCGGTACCCTATTCCGCACAGCCCTCCCGAAACGACAAAATCCGTTTGATATACCCTTGTTTTTCCTCATTCAACCCTTCCAAGGCATCCAAAGAAACCCACCCTTCACAGACTAGCAGCGTTAGCACATCCAGCAGCACGGAATAGCGGTAATCGTATTTGCCATTGATCTCTTTCCGTTTGTCCCAGAGATAATCATTAATTTCCCAGACGTCTTCCGGGTCGGTAATGCACGCGAGGCGTTTTCGCGTTTCCATCAGGATTGAGGCGCATTCATTGTGATAGGCCGTATCATAGGCCTTGCGCGCAACCGCTTTCTCCGTTCTGCTCCAATTCATCGGCACTTCCTCAAATATTGTTTCCGGGCGCATCATGCATGCCCGCGCTGGTAGGGCACTTTTAGTATACCAATATTCGCGGAACCCAAGCCGCCTCGGTCCTTGTCAGCCCATTTTCACCGCCGCGCGTTTGCATTGGACGGCCTGCAAAGCCCACAATATCCCCTCATACATGTATTAAAATCACGGAGATACCGCCGTTGCTAGGTATATTCAAAAAATTGTTCGGCACCAGCGCCGAGCGGGACATAAAGAAACTGACGCCCCTGCTGGAACAGGTAAACGCCCATGAACGGCGTTACAGCGCGATGAGCAACGATGCGCTTCGCGCGCAAACGGGGGCATTTAAGACGCGGCTGGACCAGGGCGCCACGCTCGATGACCTGTTGCCCGAGGCCTTCGCCGTCGCACGCGAGGCGTCCAAACGCGTGGTGGGGCTGCGCCCCTTTGACGTGCAGATTCTCGGCGGCATTGTGCTGCACCGCGGCGGCATCGCGGAAATGGTGACCGGCGAAGGCAAAACGCTGGTGGCCGTCATGCCCTGCTACCTGAACGCCCTGACCGGCGACGGGGTGCACATGGTAACGGTGAACGACTACCTGGCCCGGCGCGACGCGGAATGGATGGGCCCCATTCACCGTTTTCTCGGCATGAACGTGGGCGTGATTCAGCATGACATGAACGAGTGGGAGCGGCAAGCGGGCTACCGTGCCGAAATCACCTACGGCACCAACAACGAATACGGCTTCGATTACCTGCGCGACAACGGCTCCCCCACCCTGCGGCACTGCGTGCAGCGCAAGCTGAACTATGCCATCGTGGACGAGGTGGACTCGATCCTGATCGACGAGGCGCGCACCCCCCTGATCATCTCCGGACGCCCGGAGAAAAGCTCGGACATGTACCTCCGCGTGGACGAGGTGGTGCGACAGCTGCGCAAGGACATCCATTTTGAGATGGACGAAAAGCAGCGGCACATCATCCTGACGGACGACGGCATGGTCATGTGCGAGCGGCTGCTGGGCATCGAGGACATGTACACGGACGACAGCATCGGCTACGTCCACATGATCGAGCAGTCGCTCAAGGCCCATCACTTCTTCAAGCGCGACGACGAATACATGGTGCGCGACGAGGAGGTGCTGATCGTGGATGAATTCACGGGCCGCGTCATGGAAGGGCGGCGCTACTCGGATGGCCTGCACCAGGCCATCGAGGCCAAGGAACGGGTGCCGCTGCGTTTTGAGTCTCAGACCATAGCGACCATCACCTACCAGAATTATTTCCGCATGTACAACAAGCTGGCCGGCATGACCGGCACGGCCATCACCGAGGCGGTGGAATTTGAGAACACCTACAACCTGCAGGTGACGCAGGTTCCGACGAACCTGCCGCTCATCCGGCAGGACATGACCGACCTGGTGTTTGGCTCGGAAATGGGCAAGTTTCATTACGTGGTGCGTGATATCGCCGAAATCAACGCTTCCGGTCGGCCCATCCTGGTGGGTACGGTATCCATCGAGAAGTCCGAGGTGGTCGCGAACATGCTTGACCAGGCCGGCGTCCGGGACTACCAGGTGCTGAACGCCAAGCACCATGAACGGGAGGCGGCCATTGTGGCGAACGCGGGCAAGCGCGGCGCCATCACGATTGCCACGAACATGGCCGGCCGCGGCACGGACATTAAACTCGCCGAGGGCGTCCGCGAACTGGGCGGCCTGTACATCATCGGCACGGAACGCCACGAATCCCGGCGCATCGACAACCAGCTGCGCGGCCGCTGCGGCCGCCAGGGCGACCCGGGCACCACGCGTTTTTATGTCAGCCTTGAAGACGAAGTGGCCCGCCTTTTCGGGGGCGGCGCCGCCAAGCGTTTCATGGGCAAGCGCGGTGGCGAGGAAATGGATGAAACGCCGCTGAACATGCGCATCCTTTCCCGTTCCATCGAATCGGCGCAACGCAAGGTGGAAGAATATAACTTTGAGATGCGCAAGGTACTGCTGGATTATGACCAGGTTATGGACAAGCAGCGCAAGTATATTTACGGGCTGCGCCATGAGATTCTGGAGGGACGCGACCTTACCGAACACCTGCACCGCATGACGGAAAACATCATCGCGGACATCGTCGACACCCATGCGCCCCAGGACAAGCGACCCGAGAACTGGGATATGGAAGGGCTCGAAGCGGCGCTGCACGCCATGTTCAGCTTTGAATTCAACGTGGACGGCAATGACAACGAAGAACCGATGCCGCTGCCCGATGATCTCCTGAAACAGGCGGTGGCCGAGTATGTGCGGCGCGAGGCCGTGTTCGCCGAAGAATTGCGCGCCCATTTCAGCCAAAGCGGCGATGAAATCTACCACGCCGTAAGCCCGGAAAAATTCGCCCGGATGCGCTTTCACGATATCGAATCCTCGGAACTATTGCGCATCATTGACGAGAAATGGATCAATCATCTTTACGAAATGGACTACCTGCGCGAATCGGTGCGGCTGCGCGCGTTCGGGCAAAAGGACCCGCTTCTTGAATACAAGGAAGAAGGGTTTGAATTGTTTGAAAACCTCATCCGCGCCGTCGAGGAAAATACCATCCAGATGCTGTTCCGCATCACGGACCCCAGCCGGCGGCACCGGATAACGCCCGGAACGCAGCGCCACCCGTCCGGGGAACAACAGCAGGCCCGTACGCGCGAATATCAATACAGTGGCGCGAACAAGGAAGCGGACCGCAGTTTTGCCGCCTTGAACGCCGGCCAGGTGGACCTCGCAGGACGGAAAAGCGGCGCGGACACCTCGAAGCGCCAGCCCGTGCGCGTTGTGGAGAAAATCAAGCCCAACGACCCGTGCCCCTGCGGGAGCGGAAAGAAATACAAAAAGTGTTGCGGACGTATAAACGACTGATCCCGGCGCTCATCATTCTGTTTTGGCTGGTGATGGTGGGCATGCTGGTTTACCGCGAGGTGGTCCTGCCCCGGATGTACCGGGGGCTGACCTCCAGGCGGATCGACCTGCCCCAGGATCTCTGGCTTGGCCTCTATTTCAGCGAAGAACAGTCCGTTGGTTTCGTACACCTGCGCACTTCGCCCGAAGAGCGCGCCGAGGAAAAAGGATACGCGCTAAGCGTCAACGCGCGGGTGGAATTTCCCCTTTTCGGCCAGGAAACCAGGATGCGTATCGCCGGCACGGCCTGGATGTCCGGACTGACCGGACTCAAGGAGTTCGATTTCAGGCTGAACGCCGAAGAACATGAAATGCACATCGAAGGCACGGTCGAGGATAACACGCTGAAAGCCACCCTGCACACGGCCGGCGAAGCCATTCCCTTCAGCCTGCCCGTGCCCGGGGAACTGCTTCTGTCGGGCAACCTCGGTATGAACGCGGTTTCCCTGCCGCGCCTGCTCCCGGGACAGGTGGCCTTTGTGGATGCCTTCGACCCGACCACCATGTCGGTGGGGCGCGCCAAAATCGAGGCGTTGCGCTACGAAACGATTGAACTGGCTGGGGAACCCGTCGACACCATCGTCGTCGCCACCACCATCTCCGGCATTACCACCCATGCCTGGATTTCCAAGGAAGAGGAAATCGTCCGGGCGGAAACGCCTTTCGGCCTCATCATTAAAAAAATTGAACCTCAGGACGCCATTGAGCCGCTGCGCGCGGAGGAGACGGCCAATATTATCCGCAGGCTCTCCGTTTCCTCGACGGGCCCGGCGCCGGACGAGGATGCCCAATCGCTGCGTGTGCGCATCAGCGGCATCAGCGAGTCCCTGATGCCCCCTGAAGACACACGGCAGCGCCGCGATGGGGACACCTGGCTGATCACGCGGCAGGATCCGGCGGACACCTCGCTGACGGAGCCGTTCACCTCCGAAGATGCCGACGCCTGCCTGGGCGCCGACATGTTTATTCAGACCACCCACCCGCGCATCCGGGAAGCGGCCCGGGAAATTGCCGGGGAATCGGGTACTCCCTGGGAAATGGCGGTCCGCATTCACGACTGGCTGTATGAGAACATCGATAAGAAGAGCGTGCTCAGCGTGCCCAGCGCCCTCAGCGTGCTCGAGACGATGGAAGGCGACTGCAACGAGCACGCGGTGCTATTCACGGCGCTGGCGCGCGCGGCGGGCATTCCGACCCGCATCACCATCGGCCTGGCGTGGAGCCCGTTCATGAACGCCTTCGGCTATCACGCCTGGCCCGAAATATACGTAGGACGCTGGATCGCCATGGATCCCACCTTCGGCGAGCGAACGGTAAACCCGGCGCACATCAAATTGTTCACAGGCGGCATAGACCAGTGGCCGCGCCTGATGGGATATCTGGGCACGATGCGCCTGGAAATTCTCGCCGGGGATGCGGGGGCAACGCCGCGGGAAACCGAAGAGGAACCCACACGCCCATGACCTATTCCATCCATACGGAACAGCTGAGCAAGCATTTCGGGGAGAAACTCGCCGTCGATCATCTTGACCTCGCCATCGAGCCGGGCACCTTCTTCTGCTTCCTCGGCCCCAACGGCGCCGGCAAGACCACCACCATCAAGATGCTTACCGGGCTGCTGCATCCCAGTTCGGGGAGGGCCGTGCTCGGCGGTTTTGACATCACCCGGGAGCCCGTGAAGGCCAAAGAAATCCTGGGCTACGTGCCGGATCACCCCTTTCTCTACGATAAACTGACCGGCAATGAGTTCATGCGCTTTGTGGCCGGCCTCTACCGCCTTTCGGAAGCCGAGTATCGACAGCGCAGTGACAGTCTGCTCGAGATGTTCGAACTGGCGGGCGTGGCGGATCAGCTGATCGAGGACTACAGCCACGGCATGCGCCAGAAACTGTCGTTCGCCTCCTGCTTCCTTCACAATCCCGGCATTGTTATCGTGGACGAACCCTGGGTCGGCCTGGACCCCAAGAACATCCGCTTCGTCAAAAACTTTCTGCGCCAGCAGTGCCGGGAAACCGGGCTGACCGTGTTCATGTCCACCCATACTCTCGCCATCGCCGAGGAGATCGCCGACCTGATCGGCATTATCAACAATGGGCGCCTGCAGGCCCTGGGCGCCGTGGCCGACATCAAGGCCCTTCATAACCGGCCGGGATCCCTGGAGGATATATTCCTGGAAATCACCCGCGACACGGAGGAAGTGCCCATTCATGCCTCCCCCGCCGCAAACAACGGAATGCGGCCATGAACCAGGTCTGGACCATAATCCTGGCGAAGGCGCGTATCGCGCGCCATGAAATCGCGGGGGTGCGGCACCAGTCCAAGCTCAAAGTCGCCGTGATTACCGTGGCCGCCCTGCTGCTGTGGTCGGGCGCCTTTTTTTTCTTCCGCATCGGCTTCCACTGGATGATGTCTTTTGGCGGCATGGGCGCGGCGGAACTGAATTTCGGCGACGTGCTCATGGCGCGCCTGTTGAGCATCCTTACCTTGTCCATCTTCATGCTGCTTATCTTCTCGAATGTGCTGGTGGCTTTTTCCACCCTGTACCGTTCCTACGAGGTGATGTACCTGGTCCAGGCGCCCATCCGCTTTGACCACTT
Organism: Candidatus Hydrogenedentota bacterium; assembly: GCA_012730105.1. Classification (GTDB taxonomy): domain Bacteria; phylum Hydrogenedentota; class Hydrogenedentia; order Hydrogenedentales; family CAITNO01; genus JAAYBJ01. The sequence continues at coordinate 7,711 of JAAYBJ010000113.1, read as the reverse complement.
TTTCTACGCCCGCTTTTTTGAATGCGTGCTGTTTAGTTCCTGGTCGCTGGCCTTCCTCGGTTCGCCCCTGATGATCGCCTACGGGCTGGCCACGGAAGCCCCGCCCCTCTTCTATTTCGCCGTGTTCGCCTTTTTTCTGCCGCTGATCCTGGTGCCCGCGGCCATCGGCGCCCTCATCACCATGCTGCTGGCGCGTGTGTTTCCCCGTCTGAAACCCGCCTGGCTCATTGTCCTGGGTGGCGCCGCCGTGCTCGTGTTCTTTCTCTATATCCGAAATGTACTGCGCGGCACGCGCCTGTCCGACGACACGATTCTTCCCGTATTCATGGACGTGACGCGCCGCGCCCAGTCCTGGCTCCTGCCCAGCCATTGGGCATCGCAGGGCATGCTGGACGCCGCCAGGAACCAGCCGGGAGATTCCCTGTTCTGGTTCCTGCTCCTGCTGTCCACCTCACTGGTGTTGTTGATGCTTTCGGGGCTGGCGGCGCGACACCTCTTTTTCCCGGGGTTTTCCTTTCTTGCGGGGCAGGACCGGCGGCGCGTCCGCCCGCGAAACCGCGGCCTGCTCAACCTGTTGGAGCGCCTGCTGGCGTTCATCCCGAATCCCAACCGCGCGCTAACGGTAAAAGACGTCAAATTGTTTTGGCGCGACCCAACGCAATGGTCGCAGTTCGTCATTTTCTTCGGCATCATGGCCATCTATATCGCGAACCTGCGCAGCACTTCGAAGTACTATGAAGACGAGATGTGGCGCAGCTGGATCGCCTGCCTGAACGTGGGTTCAGTGACGCTTATCCTGGCCACCCTCACCAGCCGTTTCGTGTTCCCCCTGGTCAGCCTGGAAGGACGCCGCTTCTGGATCATTGGGCTGGCGCCCCTGACCTTCCGCGGCCTGGTCTGGCAGAAGTTCCGGCTGAGCATCGCCATTACTTCCTTTTTTACCATCGGGCTGGCGTTTCTTTCCGCCACCATGCTCCAGCTTGAGCCCGTTTATTTCTGGATGACCGTGTACAGCGTTTCCATCGCCAACTTCGGGCTGGCCGGCCTCGCCGTGGGACTCGGGGCGCTCTACCCCAACTTTAATGAGGACAATCCCGCGCGCATTGTCAGCGGACTGGGCGGCACGCTCAACCTGCTGATGAGCATCGGGTATATCACCGTCATCGTCGCGGCGCAGACCCTTGTGCTGCAGTGGAATGCCATCGGCAGGTTTGGAAGCGAACAGACCTTTCAATACGCCCTTGCCGGCGCGGTGCTCGCCAGCGCCGTCACCACCGCCGCCTGCGTGGCCCTGCCCATGTATTTCGGACTGCGCAACCTGCGCGACATGGAGTATTGATCATGATCACTTTTACGGTTGAAACGCGCCATCACGCCGAATTCGTCAACATCGACGCGCCGCTGCGCCAGGTGTTGCGCGAAACCGGTCTGGAAAACGGCCTGCTCCACCTGCACGTGCCGCACACCACCGCCGGCATCACCATCAATGAGAATGCAGATCCCGATGTGCAGCATGACATCCTCCTGGCGCTGGAGAAGGCCGTGCCCTGGCGTTCCCCGGAGTATCGCCATGACGAGGGAAACAGCGCCGCCCATGTGAAAGCCTCCATGATGGGCGCCGGACTGACGCTCATCATTCGGGAGGGGCGTCCCCAGCTGGGCACCTGGCAATCGGTGTTTTTCTGTGAATTCGACGGACCGCGCCACCGCAATGTGTGGGCGTTGCCACTGCCGGAGACTACCCCGTAATCCGGTATCCTCCACCGCGCATCAGCGCTTCAGGAAACGCCGGCGCAACATGTCGAATTCGGGTATCCGGAGCAGGATACAGGCGGCGGCATAGACCAGCCCGCCAAGCAGGCCCGCACCGGCCAGCGCGAGGAAGCGGGCCGAAAGCGAATCCGTCCCCAACCGCGCCGCCAGGAACACCAGGACGCCATAGGCGGTGAGCCCGAAAAGCGCCGCGGCCACCACAATGCCAGCTATCGAACGGACAAAGGCGGCGTCCCAAAGCATCCCGTTGCGCTTGCCATACAGCAGGTACAGCGCGAGAAAATTCAGGGTGAAGGAAAGGGTGGTGGACAGCGCCAGCCCCTGGTACCCCATGGGCCGGACCAGGACAAGATTCAGGCCGATATTCAACAGCATGCTGGACGTGGCAACGATCACCGGCGTGCGCGTGTCGTGGCGCGCGTAAAAATCCTGCACCATGACCTTTACCCACGCGAAGGACACCAGGCCCAGCGAAGCGTACAACAGCGCGCCCGCAGCCAGCCCGGTAGAGGCGGGCCCGAACTCTCCCCGCTCAAACAACAGCTGTATGACCGGCCTGCGCAACACCAGCAGCGCCGTTGCGGCGGGAACGCACAGGAAAAACGACTGGCGCAGCCCGTACAGGAGCAGGCGCCGCTGCTGCGATTCGTCGCCCTGCGTGTGGGCGCGGGACAACGCGGGCAGGATGGCGACCGCGACGGCGATGCCGAAAACGGACAGGGGCAGCTGGACCAGCCGGTTGGAAATATAAAGGGCAAGCACCTTCTCCTCCCCCAGGGACATGGCGAAAAAACGCTCAATCAGCTTGTTGACTTCCCCGGCGGCCTGGCCGAGAATAACCGGCAGCAACAGCAGCAGCGTCTTGCCCACCGCCGCGTGGCGCAAGTGAAAAGAGGGCAGCACGACGCCCACGTGAAAGAACATGTCCGCCCAGAGCACCGCCATCTGCGCCAGGCCGCCCAGCCACACCCCCACCACCAGCGCCCAGGCCGGGTTTTCAAAACGGTTCCGAAGCCCGTAGGCGCAGAGAATGAATGCCACGTTCAGCAGGACCGGCGTCCAGGAAGGTGTGCCGTAACGCCTGGCAACGAACAGGGGCGCCATGGCGAACACGGCGGCGCCGATGAAGAAAAGATAGGGGAAGGTCCACTGCATCATCCTCACGGTGGTCAGCAGCTCCTCCTGGGATTGGGGTAGCGATTTTCCCGTAAAGGGTTCCAGGGACGCCAGAATCGACGGGGTCAGGGGCATGATGAGCACCCCGAGCACGGTAATCCCGGCGAACAGGAGCAACATCAGGGACATGACGGCGGATACGGCGTGCCGGTAGGCGGCCTCATCCAGTTTCTCCCGCTCCGCGGTAAACACGGGCACCAGCGCCGCGTTCACCGCACCTTCACCAAGCATGTCCCGCAGCATGTTGGGCAGGCTGAAAGCGAAAAGAAAAGCGCCCAGCGCCGAACCCGGTATGGTATGCGCGAATACCATGTCACGCACCAGGCCCAGCACCCGGCTGAGCATGGTGCCGCCGGCGAAAATCATCGCGAACCGGGACAGTTCGCGCGTTTCGCCCGGATGCGTGGTGCCGGGTACTGCGGCCTTTTCGTCGGACACGGATTTTTCCCTTCCTGCGTTGCTTACGCCAAGAGTGTATCCTTTTCCTGAAACGGGTTCAACCGTTTTCCGAAATATCCGCCACCGCACGGCCGCGCACGCATACTCATGCGCTTTTGGTTTGCCCATGACGGCATGATAAAATCACCTGCGGTCATGAAGCGCCTTTTCAACAAGCAGGAGACATGCCATGAGTAGGAAAATAATCGCCGTTATCGCGTGCCTTGTTCTGGCGGCCGCATGCTCAAAACCGGATGCCACCGACACCGCACCGGGGGCCGTGTCGTCCGCGCCGGAAACCCCCGCGGTTCCCTACGCGTCGCCGCAGCAGGAAGGCGCGCCGCCTGAAGCGCCTCCGGTTGTAACCGAAGCCCCGCCCGTTGACCTGGGCGATGTGGACAGCGGCATTTTCCTGCGCGGCCTCCTGGCGCCGGAGGCGGCTTCAGCCACCTGCACCGCCGAATACGTCGAAACCATGCGGGGCAACCTGTCCCTGACCACGATCACGGTGAAAGAACCCTTCCCGGAACAATTGCCGATCCGCTTTGAATTCTCGGCCAAGCGCGATTTTCCGGATACCCCCGTGGTAATACGCGCCCGCGCCTATCGCGGCGAGAACGAACCGATGGGTGAAGAATATGCCTGTGTCCTGGGCAGCAACGCCAGGGGTCTTCCCGCTGCCGAAGGCGCCGAACCGCTGCAATACGCCTTTACCGTGAATGTTTTGGAAGGCCTGGAAACGATTCCGGACACGATGCTGGTCTTCGGCCGTGCCGACGCCTGGCTGATGCCGAAGGGCACCGTGGAGACCTTGCTGGATCCAAAAACCGCCGATTCTCCCCACACGGTCGCCCTGATGGGCAATCCCGTGCGCATCAACTTTGTCCGGGCGGCGGCGGCACAGTGAACCTGATCTGCATAGGCGCCCACCCCGACGACCCGGAGGTCTTCGCGGGAGGGGTCATGTCCCTCTTCGCCCGGGCGGGACACCGGGTCCTGGCCGTGTCGCTGACCAATGGCGATATCGGGCATCATGAAATGGGGGGAGGTGTTCTGGCGCGCCGGCGCCTCGAAGAGGCGCGCATGGCCGCGTGGCACGGCGGCTATGAATCGCGCGTCCTGAATCATCACGACGGGGAGCTGGTGGCCGATCTTGCCCTGCGCAAGGAAGTCGTCCGCCTGATACGGGAACATCAGGCCGATATCGTGTTCACCCATCGACCGAATGATTACCACCCCGATCACCGCTATGCGGCACAGGCCGTTCAGGACGCCGCGTTCATGGTGACCGTGCCCCAGTTTTGTCCCGACGCGCCCGCGCTGCGCGTCAATCCCATCTTCCTGTACCTCTTCGATCCCTTTACCTGGCCGGCCCCCTTTCATGCGGATATCGCCGTGCCCGTGGACGCTGTCATGGATCTTAAGTGGCGGCTGCTCGACGCCATGGCTTCCCAGTTCTATGAATGGCTGCCCTGGCTGGAAAACAGGATCGATGAAGTGCCGCCCGAGTCCGCGGGACCGGAAGCGCGGCGGCGCTGGCTGGAACACTTTTTCGGACCTGAACTCGCGCGCCCCGTCCACTGCTGCGGCGAAGCGCTCCGGGAATGGTGCGGTCCCGCCGCGGACACCGTCCGCTACGCGGAAGTGTTTCAGGTGTGCGAATACGGCCGCCGCCCGGATATGGAAACACTAAAACACTTGTTTGCCTGCGCATTGGAACCCCATGGAGCGCCCTCACCATGAACAACGTAAGCCAACCCTTCCCGCTTTGCCGCGCTTCCCTGCTGGCGCTGTTGATGTGCCTCCCCGCCCTTTGTTGGGCGGTGGAAGCGCCCCCGACCATTATTAATGTGGGCGAGGCGGAAGCGCTCGCGGCCATTGGACAGGTGGAATTCCTGTTCGTCCGCCATTTTATCGCGGACACGCTGGAGGAATCCGTTACGCTGTGTGAAACCTGGCTCGGCGCGGCGCCCCAGGCCATTCGCGGCTCGGAACTGCAGCCGCTGGAAATGCGTACCTCGCCTCCGGTTATTACATCAGTCGCGGAACACCAGTGCCGCGGTTCCGTTACCGTGCGCTTCGGCATGGCCGCCTTCAATACCCCCAAGACCGGCCCCACCCAGTTCGCGGCGCTATGCGACAAACTCGCCGGGCTGGCGGCCACCATGAAGGCCACCCTGTCCAGCCCCATTTTTCACCCTGCCGAAAAAGACACCATTGAGGCCGGCGTACTGGCCCACGCCACGGAAAACGCCTACCTGCCCGCCGAAGCCGTCGCCGTGGCGGTAAAAAGCAGCATCTTCGCCATTGACAATGTCGAGGTGCTGGAATTGGTCTGGGAACAACAGCCGGAAGCGCAATACGGCGATGCGATCCAGCTAAACTGCAAGGCCCGCGTTCAGGTCACGTACGTGCTGAGCCCCCAATAAGGGTCACCTCCGCCGCAGGAACAGGTAGGCCGGCATAATTTCAGGAAGGGGCTCTCCCACCAGGGGATCATGGATCGTGGAGAAGAGGTCCGAGATATTGGTGATTGCCGTAACATCCCTCCGAAACCCGCCGCCCCGAATCCCGACACCGCCCATCCCGGGCATGCCGTAACCCGGCATGGCCATGCCCATCCCACGGTTCCCCATGCCTCGTCGAGGAACCCTGGCCGGACCGTAGGACGCGGCGGGCCGTACCGCCGGGGCGGCCATAAGCACGGACGGTGAACGAAGAACGATTTTCGGCAGCGTCGTTTCGCCGAGATCGTAGCGCCGGATTTCCATGCGGCCGGAGGCCTGTCCCGCCTGCGCCGGAAACGTGGGAACCGGCGGCGTGGTGGCGGCCGTTGCCGCCTGGCGGCGCACATCCCGCCGATGCAGGGCGTCCCGTTGCCGTTCCGGATTGGCCTTCCGCCATTTCGCAAGCAGCGCTTCCCGGCGCGGCCCGTCCTTCAGAATACCCACGTCGGAATCTTGAACACCGGCACGGGGAACATTCATGACTTCGCCCGTCTCGGGAAAATGAACGAAATAGGAGGAACGGCCTTCCCGGACATACACGTCCTTGTAGGTCATGCCGTTGAGCACGATCCAATCCGCCGCCGCGCTGAAGGGCAACGCCATCAGGAAAAGTAACATCGGTATGACTCTGAAAAGGTTCATGGGGAGTGGTCCCGGTGTTGTCCGAAGCTGTCCTTGCCTACTATAGCACACCGGGCAACAAGCTGCAATGGGATACAAGACCGGATGGAGGGCAAGCGCATCTAATAGAGGGGGTTCTCGTTCCCAAGTTGCACGCTTGTCATTACCCACATCTTTCGCCCTTATTTTGTGTAATACACAGGCAATTCCGAAAGGCGCAGTGACCTGAAAATGCCCCGAAGGGGCTGCGGACGCTAGCCCAGGGTTGCGGTACCCCGCTACCCTGGGTAAGCGAGGTCTCTCTTTTCTACTCCAACGGAGTTGCGTCGGTTTCCCCATACGGCATTTGCACCCAATGTGACACAACCCCGTTGGGGTAGAGGGCGTTTTGGGGGACCGGTATACCCAGGGTAGCGGGGTACCACAACCCTGGGCTAGTGGACAGAATCCCGTTGGGATTCTGAGGATGTCAGGGCTGGGGTAGTTCCCTGTGTTTTTCTCGGCATCGGTATCGGTATCGGTATCGGTATCGGTATCGGTATCGGTATCGGTATCGGCATCGGTATCGGTATCGGCATCGGCATCGGTATCGGTATCGGTATCGAAATCGGTATCGACATCGGTATCGGTATCGACATCGACATCGACATCGACATCGAAACCATCCTTATACTCGAAATCGAAATGCTTGATAGCGATACCGATTTCAGTAACGATTGCATTTATCGCCGGCGCCCTAGACCTTGCTGGGCTAACGAACGGAATCCCGTTGGGATTCCACTACAACCTTCACGAGGCGATAGTAAATGTCCCCACCTGTAATTGCGGGTACGGACACGCGTATAACTTCGAAACAGAGAACACCTGAAAATGCCCCGAAGGGGCTGCGGACGCTAGCCCAGGGTTGCGGTACTCCGCTACCCTGGGTTGGAAATCGCCCCAATTCCCGTTTACCCCAACGGGGTTGCGTCAATTGGGGTACTGTATTGGAAAACCGACGTAACTCCGTTGGAGTAGAAAAGAGAGAAGGGAAAACATCACTTACCCAGGGTAGCGGAGTACCGCAACCCTGGGCTATGATATGGAATCCCGTTGGGATTCTGAATACATCCGTCGGCATCTAAATACCATATCCTGAACGGAAAGATGTGGGTAATGGCAAGAGTTCAACTTGGGAACGAGCGTAAAGGAGCAAG